>NZ_JBSGVD010000015.1:0-170166 GCF_053608285.1 Nocardia sp. NPDC055053
GGGGTGGTCCGATCAGATCGGACCACCCCGTCGTCGTGTCTCACGCCTCGATGACGTCGAAGCCCTTGTATCCGGCGGCCGCGACCTCGGCGATGATCTCGCCGTACACGCCGAACCCGCCGACGAAGGGCATGAACACCCGCGGCCTGCCCTCGATATTGGCGCCCAGGTACCACGAGTTCGCCTGGGTCATCAGTGTTCCCGCGGCGCGGGTGGCGCATTGGCGGACCCAGTCGGCCACCGCGTCCGGCCTCGCCTCCAGTGCCGTCGCTCCGCTGCTGTCGAGGAAGGCGATGGCCTCGGCCACCCAGTCGACGTGCAGTTCCGAGTGCAGCACCATGTTCGCCAGCACCGAGGGGCTGCCGGGCCCGGTCAGGTTGAACAGATTGGGGAAGCCTGTCATCCCCAGTCCCAGATAGGTTTTCGGCCCTTCCCGCCACGCCTCGTTGAGCGATTCACCGCCGCGGCCGACGATGTTCATCCGCGACACCGATCCGGTCATCGCGTCGAATCCGGTGGCCAGCACCAGGGTGTCGATCGGGTAGTGCGCGTCGCTGGTGTGCACGCCCGCCGCGTCGACGCGGGTGATCGGGGTCGCCCGCAGGTCGACGAGCTCGACATTGTCGCGATTGTAGGTCTGGTAGTAGTTCGTGTCGGTGCAGATGCGCTTGGTGCCGATCGGGTGATCGCGCGGGACCAGCAGGTCGGCCACCCGCGGGTCGTCGATCACGGCGCGCACCTTCTCCTCCCAGAACAGCCGGGCGGTGTCGTTGGCGGGCAGGGTGACCAGCTGGTCGGGGAAGGTCTTGCTGAACAGCACACCGCCCAGCGCCCAGCGCTTCTCGTAGGCGTCACGCAGTTCCTGCTCGTCCACCTCGAGCGCGGACCGCGGGTGCGCCTGGTGCGGGGAACCGCCGCCGCTGGCCATCGACAGCCGCCTGCGCTCGGGGTAGTTCGCCTTCTGCGCCTGCCGTTCCTCGTCGCTCAGCGGTGTATTACCGGCGGGCACACTGAAATTGGCGGTCCGCTGGAAGACGTGCAGTCGCTCGGCCTGCTCGGCCAGGCACGGGATCGTCTGGATGCCGGAGGAGCCGGTGCCGATGACGCCAACCCGCTGCCCGGTCAGGTCGACGCCCTCGTGCGGCCAGTGCGAGGTGTGCAGGGTCTGACCCGCGAACGTCTCGAGCCCGTCGATGGCCGGGGTGTTCGCGTTCGACAGCGGCCCGGTGGCCAGCACGACGAACCGGGCCGAGACCGCGCGCCCGGTGTCGGTGGCGACCTGCCAGCGCAGGGTCTGCTCGTCGAGCACGATATCGGTGACGCGCGTGCCGAATTCGATGTCGCGACGCAGGTCGTAGCGGTCGGCGACGTGCTCGAGGTAGGCCAGGATCTCGGGCTGGGTGGCGTACTTCTCGCTCCAGTTCCACTCCTGCTGCAGCGCGTCGTCGAAGGAGTACGAGTAGTCGACACTCTCGACGTCGCAGCGCGCGCCCGGGTAGCGGTTCCAGTACCAGACGCCGCCGACGCCCTCGCCCGCCTCGAACACCCGCACCGTCAGGCCGCTGCCGCGGAATCGGTGCAGGGCGTACAGGCCGGCGATGCCCGCGCCGACGACGACCACGTCGACGTCGGCGGGGCGGATCGCTGGTGCCGATGGGGTCTCGGGGTTCACAGTGCCTACCTTTCGATGGAGACCGGTTCTCTGCGGGCGAGGCTAAGGACGCGCGGGCCGCGAGAGCAGGTGTCCTTCCCGCTGACCGGCACGTTCTCGCATCGATCGCCTCCCGGTGATCGGGATGATCCGCTCCGTGACCCCCGTCACCGGACCTACCGTCATCGGCACTACGAGGTGGTACCAGGAGGAAACAGTGGTGGACTGGAACGACGAGGTGGATGTGCTGGTCGCGGGGTCGGGCGGTGGCCTGGCCGGCGCCTACACCGCCGCCCGCGAGGGGCTCAGCGTCGCGGTGGTCGAGGCGACCGACAAGTTCGGCGGCACGACCGCGTACTCGGGCGGCGGCGGGGTGTGGTTCCCGTGCAACCCCGTCCTGGAGCGGGCGGGCACCGACGACACGATCGACGACGCGCTCACCTATTACCGCGCCGTCGTCGGCGACCGCACTCCCGACGAGTTGCAGCAGACCTATGTCAGCCGTGGTCGCGACCTCATCGAGTACCTCGAGGCCGACAACCATTTCGAGTTCCAGATGCTGCCGTGGCCGGACTACTTCGGTAAGGCGCCCAAGGCCAGGCTCGACGGGCAGCGCCACATCATGCCGACACCGCTGCCCGCCGCCGAGCTGGGCGAGCTGCGCGAGTCGCTGCGCGGACCGCTGGACACCGATCGCCTCGGCGCTCCCCTGCCGGAGCTGCTGATCGGCGGGCAGGCGCTGATCGGGCGCATGCTGCGCGCGCTGTCGACCTACCCGCACGCCAAGCTCTACCTGGAGTCGCCGCTGGTCGAGCTCGTCGTCGAAGACGGTGTGGTGACCGGTGCGATCGTCGAACGCGGCGGCGAGCGGGTCGCGATCCGCGCGCGCCGCGGTGTGGTGCTCGCCGCGGGCGGTTTCGAACAGAACGACGAGCTGCGCAAGCACTACGGCGTGCCCGGCGAGGCACGAGACACCATGGGGCCCTGGGGAAATCAGGGCTTGGCGCACCAGGCGGGCATCGCGGCCGGCGCCGACACCGACCTCATGGACCAGGCGTGGTGGTCGCCCGGGCTGACCCATCCGGACGGGCGCTCGGCGTTCGCGCTGTGGTTCACCGGCGGCATCTTCGTCGACCAGGAGGGCAAGCGGTTCGTCAACGAATCGGCCCCCTACGACCGGCTCGGCCGCGACGTGATCCGCCAGATGAACGACCGTGGTCTGACCCTGCCGTTCTGGATGATCTACGACGACAAGGAGGGTGAGGTCCCGCCGATCAAGGCCACCAACGTGTCCATGGTCGAGACCCAGAAGTACGTCGACGCGGGCCTGTGGCACACCGCCGACACCCTCGCCGAGCTGGCCGCGAAGATCGGCGTGCCCGCGGCGAATCTCGAGGCCACCGTGGAGCGGTTCAACGGGATGGTCGCCACCGGCGTCGACCCGGATTTCGGGCGCGGCGACGAGGCCTACGATCGTGCCTTCTCCGGCGGTGAACCGCCGCTGGTGACCATCGACAAGGGCCCGTACCACGCGGCGGCGTTCGGCATCTCCGATCTCGGCACCAAGGGCGGCCTGCGCACCGACACCGCGGCCCGGGTCCTCGGCCGCGACGGCGAGCCGATCCCCGGCCTCTACGCGGCGGGCAACACCATGGCCGCGGTCAGCGGCGAGGTCTACCCCGGCGGCGGCAACCCGATCGGCGCGTCCATGCTGTTCAGCCACCTCGCCGTGCGGAACATGCTCGGCGACTGAGCGAGCTCGGGTCCCTCCCGCTGGCCGGGAGGGACCCGTCCGCAGCGGCCACCGAGTGTGGTTCCGTTCACATATTCCCCTTCTCGACATTTCAGGAGCAACACGATGGCTTCAGCGGACGACATCCGCGCGACCGTGCGCAAATATGTGGAGGCCGTCGGCAGCGGTACGGCTGCCGACGTCGTCGCCCTCTACCGCGAGGACGCGACGGTGGAGGACCCGGTCGGCAGCGAACCGCACGTCGGCCACGCGGCGATCACCAAGTTCTACGAGGCCATCGAGCCGTTGAAGCGCTCGACCGAACTGTTCTCCGTGCGCGTCGCGGGCAACAGCGCCGCGTTCAGCTTCCGCGTGGTCACCGAGTTCGGCGAGCAGAAGTTCACCCTCGATCCGATCGATGTCATGACCTTCGACGAGGACGCCCGCATCACCAGCATGCGCGCGTTCTGGTCCCAGGACGACATGGTCGTCGGCTGAGCTGAGGCGAGAATGACTGCGACCGAACAACACTGGGATCACGAAGTCGGCTTCCTCGTCGTCGGCAGCGGCGCGGGCGGGCTGACCGGCGCGCTCGCCGCCGCCGACCGCGGGCTCGACACCCTCGTCATCGAGAAGGCGTCCGTCTACGGCGGCAGTACCGCGCTGTCGGGCGGCGGCATCTGGGTGCCCAACAATCCGGTGCTGCTGCGCGAAGGCCTCGGCGATTCCCGCGCCGACGTGCGCGCCTACCTCGACGCCGTCGTCGGCGACCGGGTGCCGACGGAGAACCTCGACGCGTTCATCGACGAGGGCCCGCGCATGCTCGCCTTCCTCGAGACCAGCCCGCACCTGCGTTTCCAGTGGTGCACCGGCTATTCCGACTACCACCCCGAGGCACCCGGCGGGCGGCCCGCGGGCCGGTCCATCGAGCCGCTGCCGGTGGACCTCAAGCAGCTCGGCGACGACGAGGACCTGCTGCGTCCTGCCGCGCTGGCGACGCCGCCGGGACTGTTCATCACGTCCAAGGATTTCGTCCAGCTCAATATGGTGATGCGCACCTGGAAGGCCCGCTGGACCGCGCTGCTGACCGGCCTGCGGGCGATCAAGGCGATCGTGTTGCGCAGGCACATGGACACCCTCGGCCGCGCGCTGATCGCCCGCCTGCGGCTGGCCCTGCGCGACGCGGGTGTCCCGCTGTGGCTGAACACGCCGCTGCGTTCGCTGATCACCGACGACTCGGGCGCGGTGCTCGGCGTGGTCGCCGAACGCGACGGCCGCGAGATCCGGATCAGGGCGCGCGACGGCGTCCTGCTGGCCACCGGCGGGTTCGAGCACAATCAGGCCATGCGCAAGCGCTATCTGCCCGAGGGCGGGCGCGACAACTTCAGCGCGGCCTCGACGGACAACACCGGTGACGGCATCGTCGCGGGTGAGCAGGTCGGCGCGGCAGTGGATCTGATGGACGACGCGTGGTGGATGCCGTCGTTCCAGCGGCCCGACGGCATCAATCAGGTGCTGGTGTCGGAGCGGTCGATCCCGCGCTCGATCATCGTCGACAGCACGGGCAAGCGCTTCACCAACGAGGCGTCCCCGTATGTGACGTTCGTGCACGCCCAGCTCGCGGGCAGCCACGATCCCGCGTGGCTGATCTTCGACGCGAAGGCCAAGAGCCGCTACCCCATCGGCGGACTCGTGCCGGGCCAGAAGTTCCCGGCGTCGTGGACGGATTCCGGCCTGGTGCGGATCGCGCCGGACATCGACGAACTCGCCACCGCGATCGGTGTTCCCGTGGCCACCTTGCGCGAGACCGTCGACCGTTTCAACGGGTTCGCCCGCGACGGTCACGACGCCGACTTCGGTCGCGGCGTGAGCGCCTACGACAACTACTACGGCGACCCGACCCTGGACACCCCGGCGCTCGACGTCATGGACAAGGGCCCGTACTACGCGCTGCGGGTGCGGATCGGCGACCTGGGCACCAAGGGCGGACTGGTCTACAACGCCGACGCCCAGGTGCTGCGCGCCGACGGCACACCCATCCCCGGCCTCTACGCCGCGGGCAACACCTCGGCCGCGGTGATGGGCAACGACTACGCGGGTGCGGGCGCGACCATCGGCCCCGCGATGGTGTTCGGCTACGTCGGCGCGCGGCACGCCGCGGGCGAGCGCTGAGGAGGCATTCATGCAACCCGTCGAATGCGGTACGTGCGGCAACAAGGTGCTGGCCGAGAAGTTCAGCCCCAGCCACACCAGCATCCAGTGGCTCGACGACGCCGAGTCCGCGTGCCCGGAGTTCGCCCGCCGCGCCGCGCTCGGCGAGCACAGCAGCTGGATCCCGACCTGCCCCGCCCTGCGCGATTCCATCGAGAACGCTGTTCGCGCAGGAGCGTTGGCGACCGATCAGTTGCGGCACGAGCCGGTTCCCGGCCGGCTCGGCTGACCCCACAGACCAAGGAGAGAAACTCATGAACAGACTCGACGACCACCGCACGCTGGTGACCGGCGCCGCGTCCGGTATCGGCCAGGCCACCGTGCTGCGGCTGCTCGACGAGGGCGCCACGGTGGTCGGCGCCGACGTCTCGGCCGACGGCCTGGCCGCCACCAAGGCCCAGGCCGCCGAACGCGGCACCGCCGACCGGCTCACCACGCTGACCATCGACATCGGCGACGAACAGTCGGTCGTCGAGGGTGTCCGCTCCTCGGTCCAGACCCTCGGCGGCCTGGACTCGCTGGTGAACGCGGCGGGCATCCTGCGCGCCTCGCACACCGAGCAGACCTCCCTGGACCTGTGGGACCTGATCATCCGGGTCAACCTCACCGGCACCTTCCTGGTGGTCCGCGAAGCCCTGCCCGCGCTGCTGGCGAACCAGAGTTCTACGGTCGTGAACTTCAGTTCCACCTCGGCGGCGTTCGCGCACCCGTACATGGCGGCCTATGCGGCGAGCAAGGGCGGCATCCAGTCCTTCACCCATGCCATCGCGCTGGAATACGGTGGCAAGGGCCTGCGCGCGGTCTGCGTCGCGCCGGGCAGCATCAAGTCCGGGATCACCGACGCCACCGGCGGTTACGTGCCCGCCGACGCCGACTGGTCGCTGTTCGGCAAGCTGTCCCCGGTCCTGCCCACCGGGCTGGAATCCGGCGGCGCGGGCATGGGCGACCCGAGCGCGGTGGCCGGCGTGATCGCCATGCTGGTCTCCGAGGACGGCGCCTTCATCACCGGCACCGAGATCCGCATCGATGGCGGCACCCACGCATGACCGAGCTGAGCTACGAGGCCACCCTGCGCGAGATCCGCACCGACGCGGGCGTCTTGCGCTATCACGAGGCGGGTGAGGGTCCGCCGCTGCTGCTGTTGCACGGGTCGGGTCCCGGTGTCACCGGATGGCGCAACTTCCGCGGCAACCTCGCCACGTTCGCGGACCGATTCCGTTGTCTGGTCCTGGAATTCCCCGGCTTCGGAGTCAGCGACGACTTCGGCGGTCATCCGATGGTGACCGCGCTGGACGCGGTGGTCCGGTTCGTCGACGCGCTCGGGCTCGACAGTGTCGACATCATCGGCAACTCGATGGGTGGCGGGGTGGCGCTCAATTACGCCATCGCGCACCCGGATCGGGTCGGCAAGCTGGTGACGATCGGCGGCATCGGGCGCAATATCTTCAGCCCCGGCCCCGGTGAGGGCATCAAGCTGCTGCAGGAGTTCACCGAGGAACCCACCAGGGAGCGGTTGATCCAGTGGCTGCACTCGATGGTCTACGACCCGGCGATGGTCACCGAGGAGCTGATCGAGGAGCGCTGGACCCAGGCCACCGATCCGGCCACCCTGGACAGCGCGCGGCGGATGTACAGCAAGGCCGCGTTCGCGATGATGGTGCGGGCCATGGAGGCTTCCGACGCGCCGCCGCCGTGGGCGATGCTGCACAAGGTACAGGCTCCGACGCTGATCACCTGGGGCCGTGACGATCGGGTGAGCCCGCTGGATATGGCGCTGATCCCGATGCGCACGATTCCGCGCGCCGAATTGCACGTGTTCCCGAACTGCGGGCACTGGGCGATGATCGAGCGCAAGGACGAGTTCGAGTCGGCGGTGCTGGCGTTCTTGACCCGCAAGGATGTCGACCGGACGGTGTGATCGCCGGTTCCGCTGCCCCCTGTGACGCGGGAAGGAGGAGTCCTCACTCTCTTCCCTTTCCAACATATAGCGCACAGGGGGCCTTGCCGCAAGGCCCCGGTCGTGCCGCATAATCGTCGGCCGAAGCCAGAAGCTGCGGAAATGGGAGTGAACGACGCGCTCCCCCGGGATCGGCGAACCGGGAAAGTGAGGGCATGTGTCAACTCAGGGATATCAGGACGAACTGCGGTCCGAGCAGACTTATGTGGACGGGCTGTACGCGAAGCTCGATGCCGAGCGCACCCGGGTGAAGGGCCGCTACAGTGCGGCGCTGCGCGGCAAGGGTGTCTCGGCGATGGAACGCGACTTCGAGGTGCGTGCGCTGGGCAAGCAGGCGAAACGGCTGGATGTGGCCGACAACGGGCTGTGCTTCGGCAGGCTCGACTCGCTCTCGGGCGAGGCCTCCTATATCGGCCGGATCGGCCTGTTCGACGAGGCGAACGAGTTCGAGCCGCTGCTGCTCGATTGGCGGGCGCCCGCGGCGCGCGCGTTCTATGTCGCGACCGCGGCGACGCCGGAGGACATGCGCAGGCGCCGCCAATTCCACACGCGCGGGCGGCAGGTGACCGGCTTCACCGACGAGGTGCTCGGCAGGCCCGACGGTGCCGAGCGTGGGGACGCGGCCCTGCTCGCGGCGGTCAACGCGCCGCGCGGTGCGGGCATGCGCGACATCGTCGCGACGATCCAGGCCGAGCAGGACGAGATCATCCGCCTCGATCACCCGGGCGTGCTCGTCATCGAGGGCGGCCCCGGCACCGGCAAGACGGTGGTGGCGCTGCACCGCGTCGCGTATCTGCTCTACACCCAGCGCGAGCGGATGGAACGCCAGGGTGTGCTGGTGGTCGGCCCGAATCCGGCCTTCCTGAACCACATCGCGCATGTGCTGCCGTCGCTGGGCGAGACCAATGTGGTGTTCACGACCGCGGGCGATCTGCTGCCCGGGCTGCACGTCACCGCGGAGGACATCCCCGAGGCGGCCCGGCTCAAGGGCTCGCTGCGAATTCTCGACGTGCTCGCGGCCGCCGTCGCCGATCGGCAGCGGCTGCCGGTGGATCCGGTGCCGATCGAGCTCGCGGATGTCACCGTGCGCATCGACGCCGAGACCGCGCAGTGGGCGACCGAGGAGGCACGGGCCAGCGGACGGCCGCACAACGAGGCGCGGGACGTATTCCGCGAGATCATCACCTATGTGCTCACCGAGCGTGCCATCGGACGGATCGGGAAGGGCTGGCTCACCCGCGACGACCGCGAGGCGTGGGAACAGCTGCGCACCGATCTGGTCGCGGAGCTCGCCGAGAACGCGGCGTTCACCGCGGCCCTGGACGATCTCTGGCCGATCCTGACCCCGGAAACCTTCCTCGCCCAGCTGTATTCGTCGCCGGAACGGCTGCGTGCCGCCGGCGCCGACGAGTCGCTGTACCGCGCCGAGGGCGACGCCTGGACGGTGTCGGATGTCCCGCTGCTCGACGAACTCGTCGATCTGCTCGGCCGCGACAAGCCCGTCGACGACACCGCCGAGCGGGAGCGCAGGGCCGAGGCCGCCTACGCCGCGCGGGTGCTCGAGGACACCATGGTCAGCCGCGAAGACCACATGGACGACGAGGATCACCTCTTCGCCCAGGACATGCTCTTCGGCGCGGACCTGGCCGAACGCTTCCTGGAGCGTGACACCAGGGAACTCGCCGAACGCGCTGCCGCGGACCGGGATTGGACCTACCGGCACGTCGTGGTCGACGAGGCGCAGGAGCTGTCGGAGATGGACTGGCGGGTGCTGATGCGACGCTGCCCCGGCAAGTCGTTCACCGTGGTTGGTGATCTCGCCCAGCGCCGCTCGGCGGCGGGCGCGACATCGTGGGCCACCATGATGGAGCCGTACGTCCCCGGCCGCTGGCTCTACCGCGCGCTGACGGTGAACTACCGCACTCCCGCGGAGATCATGGCCGTCGCAGCGGCGGTCCTCGCCGAGTTCGCCCCGGAGGTCACGCCACCGGAATCGGTCCGCGCGTGCGGCGTGCAGCCTTGGGCGCGGCGTGTCGATCCGGCGGACTTGTCCACCGCCATCACGGAATTCGTGCGAGACGAAGCGGAGCGCGAGGGCACCAGCATCGTGATCGGCCCGCCGGATGTACCGGGCACGGTGGCCGCGTCGGAGACCAAGGGCCTCGAATTCGACGCGGTACTGGTGGTGGAACCGGAACGGATCCTCGCCGACGGACCACGCGGTGCGGCCGAGTTGTATGTCGCGCTCACCCGCGCCACCCAGCGCCTCGGCGTGCTGCATCACGACGAATTGCCGCAGGCGCTGCGCGGACTGGCCGACTCCCCGACGCCTGTTCCGGCGCGCTGACGCCACCCGCGCCGGGCGGACCGGCCGACGCGTCGGCGACCGTTCCGGCGCGCTGCGCCTGCTGACCGACAGGCGGACTCTGCCCGGCGCGCAGACGCCACACGCGCTGTGCGGACCGGTCGGCACCCTTGTTCTGTTCCGGCGCGCTGACGCCCGCGTGGGCTGCCACGATCGGCAGCCCACGCGTCGTCGCCGCGTCAGCGCTGGGTGCTGCCCGCGTCGATGGGCAGCGTTACCGCGGTGATGTAGCGGCCCTCGTCGGAGGCGAGGAACAGGGCGGCATTGGCGATGTCGACCGGTTCGACCCAGGGGATCGGGAGCATGTTCATCGACACGGCCGCCTCCGCGAATTCCTCGCGGGTGGGATGTTCACGGTCGGGCCGGAACACCTTGCGCACCATGTCGTTCTGGATCATCGGGGTGTCGACATTGGTCGGATGGACCGAGTTCACCCGGACATGATGCGGGGCGAGTTCCTTGGCCAGTGAGCGCATCAGCCCGACCACCCCGTGTTTGGCTGCGGTGTAGTGCGCGACGCCGACCAGTCCGCGCAGGCCCGCGATCGAGCTGGTCAGGATCATCGCGCCGCCGCCGCGGCTGATCAGGTGCGGGGTGGCGGCCTTGCAGGTCTGCCACACACCGGTCAGGTTGACATCGATCATGGTGTGCCACTGCTGCTCGGTGAGGTCGAGCGCACCACCGCTGGAGCTGATTCCGGCGGTGGCGCAGACGATGTCGAGGCCACCCAGTTCCGCGACGCCGGCGTCGACGACGCCGCGCAGTGCCGCGCCGTCGCGGACGTCGACGGTCGCGGCGACGATCCGCGCGCCCGTCGCCTCGACGGCGCGCACGGTCTCGGCGAGGTCGTCGTGGGTCGCCCCCGGCGACACGACGGTTTCGACCGGCCCGCAGATGTCGACCGCGATGATGTCGGCGCCCTCCTCGGCCAGCCGGATCGCCTGGGCGCGGCCGATGCCGCGCGCGGCGCCGGTGACGAGGGCGATCTTGCCCGAAACCCGTCCCATTTGACATCCTCCCGGCCCTGAAGGACCGGTATTCCTACCAGCGCCGATGGCGCTCTCGGTGGGTTCCTGTTTCACAGAGACGTGCCTTCCGCTACGCGGCAGGACTTACCGTCCCTCCGCAGGCTTTTAACCTCTCCGTCCGTCCGGCGGCGAGGATGTTTCGTGCAGCGTTCAGATCGCGGTCGTGCGTTGCACCGCAGGTGCATGTCCACTCCCGCACCTGCAACGGTTTCTTCTCCCCGACCACGCCACACGCCGAACACGTGCGCGTCGACGGGAACCAGCGGTCCACCCTGGCGAAGTGCCGCCCATACCGGGCGGCCTTCTCCTCCAACATTCGGGTGAACATGCCCCACCCGGCGTCGTGGACCGACTTCGCCAGGCGGGTCCGTGCCAAACCTTTCACGCACAAGTCCTCGACGTAGACCGCTTGGTTGTCGCGGATGATCGCCGTGGAATGCTTGTGCACCCAATCTCGCCGCGTGTCCGCCACGCGGGCATGAGCTTTCGCGACCAGGACTCGGGCCTTGGCCCGGTTCTTCGACCCCTCCTCCTTGCGGGACAAGCTCTGCTGCGCCTTGCGGAGCTTGCGTTCCGCCCGTCGCAAGAACTTCGGGGATGCGACAGTCGTGCCGTTCGACAAGACCGCGAAGGTGGTGAGACCGAGGTCGATACCCACCTCCGACTCCAACTCGGTCAGCGGTTCGAAACCCACCTCCACGACGAACGACGCGAAATAGCGGCCCGCACTGTCCTTGATGACCGTGACGCTCGACGGATTCGACGGCAACGCCCGCGACCAGCGGACCGCAAGTTCCCCGACCTTCGCCACATACAGTTTCCGATTCGGGCGCAGGTTGAACCCGTTGCGCGTGAACCGGATCGCTTGCCGGTTGTCCTTGCGGGAACGGAACCGTGGCGGGGCGAGCTTCGCACCCTTGCGTTTCCCGGTGACCGAGGAGAAGAAGTTGCGGTACGCGGTGTGCAGATCGCCCAGCGCCTGCACCAACACCACCGACGAAACCTCTGCCAGCCAAGCACGTTCGGGAGTTTTCTTGGCTGCGGTGATCACCTGCGTCTGCAGGGCGGAGTCCTTGATGTACGGCAGTCCCGCCGCGTGCGCTTCCTGTCGGGCACGCAAGCCGTCGTTGTACACCACCCGCGCGCAACCGAACGCCCGGCCCAGCGCGATCTGCTGGCCTGGCGTCGGGTAGACGCGGAAGTTGTACCGGAGCTGCACAAGACTCAGCGTACCGTATTGGTCTATGAATAACTGCGACGATTACCGGCGCGGCCGCAGTGTGATTTCCGCGATGCACGTCCACTTGGTCTTTGCGACCAGGTACCGTCGTGGACTGTTCACCGACGACATGCTCACCACCTGCGAGCAGGTCATGCGCGACGTGTGCGCCGACTTCGGAGCCACCCTGGTCGAATTCAACGGCGAACCCGACCATGTGCACCTGCTGGTCGAATACCCACCCAAGGTCGCGGTGTCGAAGCTGGTGAACAGCCTCAAAGGCGTGTCGGCTCGCCGCCTGCGGGATGAGTACCGGGACTGGGTCAACCAGCACAGCATGAACGGTCACCTATGGACTCCCAGCTACCTCGCCGCGTCCTGTGGCGGCGCCCCGATCGCTATCGTGAAGCAATACATCGACCAGCAACGACGCCCACCCCGTGGTCCGGGAAGGCCGAAGCTGATGCGTTGACCCGGCCCTGACGAACCGGGCTTGCGCGCTACGCTTCACGGTCACACCTTCTGAGTCAGTCCGGCATCCACCACGAGCTGGGTTCCCGTCACGTAACGGGACTCGTCGGATGCGAGGAAGAGCACGGCATTGCTGATGTCGACCGGGTCGACCCACGGCACCGGCAGCAGGGTGCGGGCGGCGAGTGCCTCGGCCGCGTCCTGCTGGGTCGGGTTCGTCAGGTCGGGCCTGAGTTTGGCGTACACCGTGTCGTTGAGGATCATCGGCGTCGCCACCGAGCCGGGATGCACCGTGTTGACCCGGATCCCACGCGGGCCGAGTTCGTTCGCCAGGGTGCGGGCGAGCCCGACCACGGCGTGCTTGCTCGCCGAATAGTGCGAGGCGGTGGCGGCGCCGGTGATGCCGTTGGTGGAGCTGACGATCACGATCGAGCCGCCGTCGCTCAGCGCCGGGACACCAGCCCGCACCGTGTGCCACATGCCGGTGAGATTGATATCCATGGTGCGCTGCCAGGCGTCGTCCGACAGCTCCCAGGACAGGCCGAGGTCGCGGTAGATCCCGGCGTTGGCCACGATCACATCGAGGCGGCCCAGCGCGGCGACCCCGTCGGCGACGGCGACGTCCAGCGAAGCCTGGTCGCGCACGTCGGCCACCGCGGTCACGCACAGGCGGCCCGTCGCCTCGACCTCCGCCGCGGTCTGCGCCAGTTCGGCGGCCGCGGGCTCGATGTCGACGGCGATGATGTCGGCGCCTTCCTCGGCCAGGCGGCGGCAATGGGCGCGGCCCATCCCGCCTGCCGCGCCGGTCACCAGCGCGACGGTGTTCTGCATGCGGTTCATCGGGCGCCCCCGGCAGGTCGAGTGTCCACGAGGCCGACGCTAGGGTCGCCGCCCGGCGCGTCCGACCTGGTCTTCCCGGTCAGTGGGCAGTGCGCGGCGATCTCCCGTCCACCGGGAGCCACCGGCCACGGGACCCCGCGGAGCTGCGACGGTAGCCCGGACACCGGCTCTGTGATCGAGGAGGACACCAGTGACGAGGGCGACTGTCGACGTATCGCGTGGCTCGCGGGTGGTGACGCTGCGCGTGGCGGCCGTGATCGAGGAGACCGCGGACGCGCGCACGCTCGTGTTCGACGTGCCCGACCACGCCGCCGACCGGTTCGCCTACCGGCCCGGCCAGTTCCTCACACTGCGCATTCCGAGCGAGCGGACCGGACCGGTCGCGCGCTGCTATTCGCTGGCGAGCTCACCGTTCACCGGCGAAGCGCCGCAGGTGACGGTCAAGCGCACGCCCGGCGGCTACGGCTCGAACTGGCTGTGCGACAACATCTCCGTCGGCGACACCCTCGATGTGCTGCCCCCGCTCGGCACCTTCACCCCGGCCTCCCTCGACACCGATCTGCTGCTGTGGGCGGCGGGTAGCGGCATCACCCCGGTGATGTCGATCCTGCGGTCGGCCTTGGCGCGCGGTTCGGGCCGGGTGGTGCTGTTCTACGCCAATCGCGAGCAGGAGTCGGTCATCTTCGCCGAGGCCCTGCGCGAGCTCGCCGCCCGGTATCCGGGCCGGGTGAGCGTGGTGCACTGGCTCGAATCGCTGCAGGGCCTGCCGAGCACCGCCCAGCTGGCGCAGTTCGCCGCGCCGTACGCGGCCTACGAGTCGTTCGTGTGCGGGCCGGGCCCGTTCATGGCGGCGGTGACCGAGGCGCTGGCCGGGGCCGGGTGGCCGCGCGAGCGCGTCACCACCGAGGTGTTCGTCTCGCTGTCGGGTGATCCGTTCGCCGAGCCGGAGCCGCTCGATCCCGCCGACACCGAGGACTCCGCCCACGTCGAGGTGGAGCTCGACGGCACCGTGCACGCGCTGAGCTGGCCGCGCTCGCGCACCCTCGTCGACGTCATGCTGGCCGACGGCCTCGATGTCCCCTATTCCTGCCGCGAAGGCGAATGCGGTTCGTGCGCGTGCACCGTCGTCGACGGCGAGGTCAGCATGACCAACGCCGCCATCCTCGACCAGGAGGACATCGACGCGGGCTACGCCCTGGCCTGCCAGGCCCGTCCGTGCACGGACAAGGTCCGCATCCGCTTCTGACCGAGAGGTGTTCTGTGGCAACCGATACCGCCCGATCCGAGGTCGGGTTCGGCTCGGACCGTAGCCCCGTGCTCGCCTCGCTGATGCTCGCCACCGGACTCGTCGCGCTCGATTCGACGATCCTGGCGACCGCGGTGCTGTCGATCACCGACAACCTCGGCGACTTCGGGCTGTTCCCCTGGCTGTTCACGAGCTACCTGCTCGCCCAGGCGGTGACGGTGCCGATCTACGGCGCACTCGCCGACACCTTCGGCCGCAAACCGGTGATGCTGTTCGGGATCGCGGTGTTCGCGCTCGGCTCGCTGCTGTGCGGGCTGGCGAGCAGCATGCTCGCGCTGATCGTTTTCCGTGCCGTCCAGGGCATCGGGGCCGGGGCCATCCAGCCGACGACCATGGTCATCGCGGGTGATCTGTACACGCTGGCCGAACGCGCCACGGTCCAGGGCTATCTGGCCGGGGTGTGGGCGGTGGCGTCGGTGACGGGTCCGCTGCTCGGTGGCCTCTGCGCCGACTATCTCGGCTGGCGGTGGATCTTCCTGGCCAATCTGCCGCTGGCCGTGCTCGCCGCCTGGATGCTGGTCCGCAATTTCCCCGAGTCGGTGCCCCGGCGGCGCCGTAGCGTCGACTACGCGGGCGCGGTGCTGCTGACGCTCGGCGCCGGCGCGCTCGTCCTCGGGCTGCTCGAAGGTGGCCGCACCTGGGCATGGGATTCACCCGCCGGGTTAGCCGTCTTCGCCTGCGCCGCACTGTCTCTCACGCTGTTCGTTGTGGTGGAATCGCGGGCCGTGCGGCCGATTCTGCCGCTGTGGGTTTTCACCCGGCGGGTGGTGATAGCGAGTAGTGTCGCCGCCATGCTGGGCGGGGCGCTGCTGTTCGGGTTCACGACCTATGTGCCGATGTTCAATCAGGGCGTGCTCGGCTCCAGCGCGCTGGTCGCCGGGGTCGTCACCGGGGCGCTCACTCTCGGCTGGCCCTTGGCCGCCGCGAGGGCGGGAAAGGTGTACCTGCGCTTCGGGTTCCGCACCTGCGCGGTGCTCGGCAGTTCCGTCGCGGCGATCGGTGCGGCGACGACCCTGCTGCTCGGCGAGAACTCCGAGCTGTGGCAGGTCGCCGTCTCGTGTTTCGTTGTCGGCGCCGGCATGGGCCTGGTGGCGACGCCCACGCTCATCGCGGCACAGACGAGCGCGGAGTGGACCGAGCGCGGTGTCGTCACCTCGGCGAACATGTTCGCGCGGTCGCTGGGCAGCGCGGTGGGGGTCGCCGTGTTCGGTGCGATCGTCAACGCTCGCCTCGGGAGTGCGGACGCGCCGTCGCCGCAGACGCTGTCGGCCGCCGTGCACCTGGTGTTCGCGACCATCGCGGCGATGACCGTGGTGCTGGTGGCGGCGTGTGCGGCGATTCCCGGCCGGGCCGCGCATTTTCCTGCCCATCCAGCGGGAAGGGCCGGCCCGCTGCGCCGTCTCGAGTACGAGCATGGGGTGGCATCACCAGACGAGAAGAGGGAGCCAGGATGCTGACAACCAGCATGCGCGCCGAGCTCGCCGCCGAACTGGCGCGGGCGGAGCTGGATCGGGTGGCTGTGTCCCCCATCGCCGACCGGTATCCGGGCATCGACGTGGTCGACGCGTACGAGATCCAGCTGCTCAATATCCGGCGCAAGCTGGATGACGGCGGGAAGATCGTCGGCCACAAGGTCGGGCTGTCGTCGAAGGCGATGCAGCAGATGATGGGCGTCGACGAGCCCGACTACGGTCACCTGCTCGCCGACATGGAGCTGTCCGAGGACATCCCCGTCGACACGGCCAAGTTCCTGCTGCCGCGCGTGGAGGTCGAGGTCGGTTTCGTGCTCGGCGCCGATCTGCCCGGCGCGGACTGCACCGAGGCCGATGTCCTCGCCGCGACCGTCGCCTACGCGCCCGCGATCGAGCTGATCGACTCCCGCATCACCGACTGGCGGATCGGGTTGTGCGACACCATCTCCGACAACGCGTCCTCAGCGGGGTTCGTGCTGGGCAAGGAGCGCGTCGCGCCCGCCGACATCGACATCACCGCCATCGACGCGACCCTGACCCGCAACGGTGAGGTCATCGCCGAGGGCCGCAGTGACGCCGTCCTCGGCGACCCGGTGATCGCCGTCGCCTGGCTGGCTCGCAAGGTCGCGAGCTTCGGGGTGCGGCTCAAGAAGGGCGACATCGTGCTGCCCGGTTCCTGCACCCGCGCCATCGACGCGCGTCCCGGTGACGACTTCCTCGCCGAGTTCACCGGACTCGGTTCCGTCCGTTTGCGTTTCAGCTGAACCAGACTTCCCAAGGAGTACACCGTGACCAGCAAAGTCACCGCCGCGATCGTGGGGTCCGGCAACATCAGCACCGATCTGCTGTACAAGCTGCTGCGCTCGGACAAGATCGAGCCGCGCTGGATGATCGGCATCGACCCCGATTCGGAGGGGCTGAAGCGGGCGAGCGGGCTGGGTCTGGAAACCTCCGCCGAGGGCGCGGACTGGCTACTCGCCCTCGACGAGAAGCCGGATCTGCTGTTCGAGGCCACCTCCGCCTACGTGCACCGCGCCTACGCGCCGAAATACGAGGCCGCCGGCATCCGCGCCGTCGACCTCACCCCCGCCGCGGTCGGCCCGGCCGTGATCCCCCCGGTGAACCTGGATTCACTGCGCGACGCCCCGAACGTCAACATGATCACCTGCGGTGGCCAGGCCACCATTCCCATGGTGGCGGCCGTGTCGCGTGTCGTGCCGGTGGCCTACGCCGAGATCGTGGCGTCGGTGTCCTCGGTATCGGCCGGACCGGGCACTCGCGCGAACATCGACGAGTTCACCAAAACCACCTCCAAGGGTGTCGAGACCATCGGCGGCGCCCAGCGGGGCAAGGCCATCATCATCCTGAATCCCGCCGAACCGCCGATGATCATGCGCGACACCATCTTCTGCTCCATCCCCGAAGACGCCGATCGCGATGCCATCGCCGAGAGCATCTTCGCCATGGAGAAGTCGATCCAGGAATACGTGCCCGGATACCGGCTGCTCAACGATCCGCAGTTCGACGACCCGTCGGTGATCTCCGGTGGCATGGCGAAAGTGTCGATCTTCGTCGAGGTCGAAGGCGCGGGCGACTTCCTGCCGCCGTATGCGGGCAACCTCGACATCATGACCGCCGCCGCGACCCGCGTCGGTGATGTGCTGGCCGATCAGATCATCTCGGCTCGGGTGTAAGGAGCTCAAATCATGGTCTACTCAGCTGATCTCGACATCCGCGTCACCGACACTTCCCTGCGTGACGGTTCCCACCACAAGCGGCATCAGTTCACCGCGACCGAGGTCCGCGACATCGTCGCCGCCCTCGACGGCGCGGGCGTGCCGGTCATCGAAGTCACCCATGGTGACGGCCTCGGTGGTTCCTCGTTCAACTACGGGTTCTCCAAAACCCCTGAGCAGGAACTGATCAAGGCCGCCGCGGAAACAGCGAAGAACGCCAAGATCGCCTTCCTCATGCTGCCGGGAGTCGGCATCAAGGAAGACATCACGATCGCGCAGGACAACGGAGCGTCGATCTGCCGCGTCGCGACGCACTGCACCGAAGCCGATGTGTCCGTGCAGCACTTCACGGCGGCCCGCGAGCTCGGTCTGGAAACGGTCGGCTTCCTGATGATGTCGCACACCCAGCCGCCGGAGGCCCTCGCCAAGCAGGCTCGCATCATGGCCGACGCGGGCTGCCAGTGCGTCTATGTGGTCGATTCCGCGGGTGCCCTTGTCCTGGAACAGGTCTCGGACCGGGTCTCCGCGCTCGTCGCCGAGCTCGGCACCGACGCGCAGGTGGGTTTCCACGGTCACGAGAATCTCGGCCTGGCCGTGGCCAATTCGGTGTACGCGGTGCGCGCCGGCGCCACCCAGATCGACGGCTCCGCCCGCCGCTTCGGCGCGGGCGCGGGCAACCTGCCGGTCGAAGCCTTCATCGGCGTCTGCGACAAGCTCGGCATCAAGACCGGCGTCGACTTCTTCGCCGTCACCGACGCCGCCGAAGACGTCGTCCGCCCCGCCATGCCGTCGGAATGCCTCCTCGACCGCCAGGCCCTGATGATGGGCTACGCGGGCGTCTACTCCAGCTTCCTGCGCCACGCCGAACGCCAAGCCGAACGCTACGGCGTCTCCGCCGCCGAACTCCTCGTCCGCGCCGGTCGCCGCAAGCTCATCGGCGGCCAGGAGGACCAGCTCGTCGACATCGCCCTCGAACTCCAGCGCGAGGCATCCGTCAGCGCGTGATCGATGCGCCGCGTGGGGATCCCACGCGGCGCACGATCAGCGGTGGTGCATCGACTCCTCGTTGTCGTAGCCGAGGGTGACGTCGTGGGTGATCTCGCCGCGGGTCACCGACACCTGGCTGGCGACCGGTGGATAGCCGCGCGCCACGACCGTGTACTCGCCTTCCGGCAAGTCGGGGACAAGGTACTGCCCCGTCTCGTCGGTGCGGGTGGTGGCCGCCGGGTCGCCGCCCGCGTCGAGGACGGTGATCTGGACATCGGCGACGGGGCGGTCACCGTCGACCCAGGCCGAGCCGATCAGGATGGCCATCGGCTCGAGATCGATGTCGTGGTGCAGCGAGCCCGTCTCCGGCACGGTCAGCGCGACCGCGGACGGGCGCATATGGTCGGCGACCGCGACCAGCGTGTATGTCCCGCTCACGACATCACGGCACACGTACACGCCGTCCTCGCCCGTGATCGCCGCACCGACGACGTCACCTCCGGGATCGGTGAGGGTCACGGTCGCGCCGAACAGCGGTTCACCGCGCCGCGCGGACCGCACGGTGCCGGTGAGTTCGCCTGCCCCGGTGAGCATCAGGTCGACATGTAGCGCCCGCTCCCCCACCGACACGCTCACCGCCTCGGGCTGGTGGCCCGCCGCGGCGGCGATGAGGACGTAGTTTCCCGGCTGCGGCGCGGCGATGACATAGGCGCCGTCGGCGTCGCCGTTGCCGCGCGCCACCTGATGACCGTGCTGGTCGATCAAGGTGAGGATGGCCGCGGGCACCGGGCGGGCGTCGTCGCGGCGCAACAGCCCCGCGATGACCCGGCCGGTCGCGGCGGGCCGCAGGTGATCGACCATCTCGTGCGCGTCGTGCAGGCTCACGTCCCGCAGCAGTGTGCCGTCCGAATGTTCCTCGGGCACCGGATCCTCGCGCAGCGGAATCTCTTTCATGAACACCAGCACCAGGCAGGCCACGATGGCGAGGTCCGCGGCGAGCAGGAACACGCCCTGCATCGCGTCGGTGAAGCCGGCCAGGATCGGCATCCGCAACTCGTCGGGCAGCGCGGCGATGCCGGAGGTATCCCGTTGCAGCGCGTCCAGGCCCGCGGCGTCGAGACCGGCGGGCAGGCTGCCGCCGAACGCGGACAGGATCGATCCGGGCAGCCGATCGAACAGGACGGTGAGGAACACCGCGACACCAAGGGTGCCGCCCAGCTGCCGGAAGAAGGTCGCCGCGGCGGTCGACACTCCCATCTCGGTGCTCGGCACGGCGTTCTGCGCGGCGATGATCAGCGTCTGCATGCAGCCACCGAGTCCGAAACCCATGATCGCGCTGTAGGCCAGCGGCTGCCACAGCGGGCCGTCGTAGCCGACGTGGGCGAACAGCGCGCAGCCGATCGCCAGGATCAGCGCGCCGAGGACCGGCAGCACCTTGTACCGCCCGCTGGCCTTGGTGATCAGGCCCGACAGTTGCGCGCCGACCATGATGCCCAGCACCAGCGGCAGCATCAGCAGCCCCGCCTCGGTCGGCGAGAAACCACGCACGACCTGCAAGTACTGCGGAACCATGGTGATCGCGCCGAACATCGAGACACCGACAAGGAAGCCGCCGAGGATGGCGATGCTGAAGGTCGGACTGCGGAACAACCGCAGCGGGATCAGCGCCGCGTCCTTCATGAAGAACTCGACGATCAGGAACAGCAGCAGCCCGCCCGCGCCGATGCCGTAGCAGAGCAACGACTTCGGTGAGGTCCAGCCCCACACCCGGCCCTGCTCGGCCACGATCAGCAACGGCACGACAGCGACGACGAGGGTGAGCGCGCCCAACCAGTCGATCCGGCTTCGCCTGCGGGTGTGCCCCACATTCAGCACCCGCGCGACCACCAGGAACGCCAGCACCCCGACCGGCACGTTCACCAGGAACACCCAGCGCCAGCCCTCGATCCCGCCGAGACTCTCGTACTCGGACAGGAACCCGCCGACCACCGGGCCCAGCACCGTCGCGATGCCGAACACCATGAGGAAATACCCCTGGTAGCGGACCCGTTCGCGGGCGGGCACGATATCGCCGACGATGGTGAACGCCAGCGACATCAGCCCGCCGGCGCCCAGCCCCTGGAAGGCACGGCAGGCGGCCAGCTGGTACATCGTGGTCGCGAAGCAGCAGGCCGCCGAGCCGAGGACGAACAGGGCGATCGCCAGCAGATAGAACGGTTTGCGCCCGTAGATGTCGGCCAGTTTGCCGTAGAGCGGCGTGGTGACGGTGGCGGTGATCAGGTACGCCGTTGTCGCCCATGCCTGCTCGTCGAAGCCGTCGAGACTGTTCGCGATCCGTACGATCGCGACGCTGACGATGTTCTGGTCGAGCGCGGCGAGGAACACCCCGAGTAGCAGGCCGGACAGAATCGTGAGTGTCTGGCGGTGCGTGAGGCGTGGTTCGGCAACGACGGTATCGGTCATGGAAAAGCCCTGGTTCTGATCGGCTGGCAAGTGGGGGTCGATCATGCGGCCCACACGAGGGCCGACAACCCCGCTGCGAGGAAAACTTTGCGCCGCGGGTGGAACTCTTCATGCACTGGTGCGCAGAGCTTACCCACGTCGAATACGCCGCCGTCAACGAGGGATCAAGTGACCGCTCATTTTGCACCGAATCGATAGGCGGCGGCGATCAGAACTGCCAGTTCCGGGTCGCGCGCTTCGGCGACGGAATGCACAACGACCAGGTGGTTCCAGCGCGAACGGCCGACCTGATTCACCCGATACACCGGTGGCCGCGCTATTTCCTCGTCGATCGCGAGCATGATTTGGACGGTGCCTTGGGGATTGCGGCCGGTGATGTTGTAGAGCGATACCCACGCGAACTTGCGCGCGCGGCCGAAGGTGATCTGCGATGCCACCGACAGTTCCGCCGGGCCGTTGGCCGCGATCAATTCCCGCAGCACGGTGAAGATCTCGAGAGAATACGGTTTGCCCGCGAAGAAGGTTTCGATCGCGGCGTCGGCGGACTCGTTCATCGCCCGGGGACCGTGCTCGGTGTGGTGAGCCGTTCGGCCAAGGCGCACAGCGTCTCCGAGCAGCCCGCGTCGATGCGAACGGCGGCCAGTTCGTCGGCGCGGGTGCCGCCTCGGTTGATGATCACCACCGGCACACCATTTTTCGCCGCGCGCCGCACGAAGCGCAGGCCCGACATCACCGTCAGCGACGAACCGGCAACGAGCAGCGCCTGCGCGTCGTCGACCAGGTCGAAGGCCGCGGCCACCCGGTCGGCGGGCACGGATTCGCCGAAGTAGACGATGTCGGGTTTGAGCATGCCGCCGCAAATCGCGCAGTCGAGCATTCGGAAACGCGCGGTGTCGGTCACCACCGCGTCCGCGTCGGGGGCGACTTCGATACCGGTCGCCGAAACATCTTCGGCGAAACCGGGATTCGCCTCTTCCAGCCGCTCGGCCAGTGTCATGCGCGAGATCATCGTTGGGCAGCGCAGACAGCACACCCGCGCGTAGGTGCCGTGCAGGTCGATCACGCGACGCGCGCCCGCCTTGGTGTGCAGGAGGTCCACGTTCTGGGTGATCACGCCGGCGACCACCCCGGCGCGTTCCAGCTCGGCGACGGCGCGGTGGCCCCGATTCGGGCGCGCGGCGTCCATCCGCCGCCAGCCCAGGTGGTTGCGGGCCCAGTAGCGCTGCCGGAACTCGGCGTCGCCGACGAATTGCTGGTAGGTCATGGGGTTGCGTGGCGGCGAGTCCGGGCCGCGATAGTCGGGGATGCCGCTGTCGGTGCTCAGACCGGCTCCGGAGATCACCACCAGGCGGCGCCCGGCCAGCAGTCCGGCCGCGCGCTCCACCGCGGCCGCGGTGTCGTCCGGGGTGGTATCCACCATGAATCCACTGTACGAGCGGTCGTGCGGGCGGCGGGCGGCCGGGGCGCGGCGGCGAACACGCCGGACCGAGTTGCGTGCCGCGCAGGTCGGGCGACATGATGGCTCATCTGCCCGGCAGCACGCCAAGCGTGCGAGATCGACCGTCAGAGGAAACTGTGTCCGACAACGACGAGCACGGCCGCACCGCGCTCAACGCCGCGGTCGACGGGACCATCGTCGCCGTCCGCCGGATGTTCTATGTCCTGGGCGACGACATCGACCGCACCGAGGGCCCGATCGAATTCACCTTCCACAACGGCTCGACGCTGCTGCTCGATGCCGGTGTCGACGGCGCGGAACTGCGGATCGGCGCGGCGCCGTGGCGTGATCCGTTCGAACCTCTGGTCGACCCGGTGAACATCGAATACGTCGCCATCTCGGGCAAATACACCGCCTTCGACGTCACCGACGAGCCGCCCTACGACGTGCTCGCCGGCCGCCGGGTCGACGCGGTTTCGGTCGTGCCGCTCCCCGACGGCAGGCCGCAGGCCGCCACGTTGTATCTCGGCGAGGGCATGGTGAAAGCGGAGTCCATCGCCGACGAGCTGATCGTGACCCTGGTTCCGGCATGAGTTCGTCGGCTCTGGATCGACTACGCGGGCTGTTGCGTCGTCGCGCCGCGCACCCGGCTTTCGCGACGACACCGCTGCGCCCGGAATTCACCGGCGAGCACCTGCCGGGGAACCGGGTCTGGGGCGACAGTCACGTCGCCTATCTCGGCGCGACCGACCGCGCGCGATTCCGCCTGCACGCACGCGACGGGCTCCTCTACACCGCCGACGGGACCCTGTTCGACACCACCGAGGCGAGCACCCTGTGGTCCCCTACCGGCGGCCGCGCGATCTTCGTCATGGATGCCGACGGGATCATCTACAGCTCGCCCCGGCACCTGCTCGGCCGGTTCCACCATTCCAGCTTCCTGGCCGGTGGGCCCGTCGCCGCCGCGGGCGAGCTGGTGGCCCGCGACGGCCGGATCATCCTGGTCTCCGACCACAGCACGCACTACCGCCCGGCTCCCCGATTCACCAACCAGATCCTGGACAGCCTTCGCGCACAAGGCATTCCGGCCGAGTCCGTATCCGTCGAGTTCCATTTCGCCGAGCAGACCGGCACCTAGGACCTGCTTCGAAGTCCGCCGACGGTGCTGCGGATATGCGCTGAGCGTTCACCAAACGCCGCGATGTCGGGATCAGTGGATGTTCAGGTCGGCGGTCGACGGGATCACGCCGGTAGACCACCGGCGTAATCGTGCAATCCGGCTCGCTGCAATCAGATATCCGACTGCGAAGACGCGAATTGCACGACTACGCCAGGGGGCGCCGCGGCTTGTGGGCGTCCAGGGCGGTGACACGGTGCGCGGTTACCCGCGTGGGGGTGCTGCTCGAGGCAGCATGGGGCGCGGCGGAGTGGGTGAACCGGGTGGCAGGGAAGGTGTGTGGGCGGGTGCGTGCGACGGTGCCGGGGCAGGTCAGGTGGCGGGCGGGCTGGGGTGTGGCGGCGGGATTGTTCGTTGCCGTATTCGTGCTGGTTCCCGCGACATTCGCCGTGCAGGACGCGTGGGAGGTGCCGGTGCCGCAGACGATCGCGTTCGCGGAGATCGAGCCGATCCGGACCTCGTACTGGCTCAGCTGGGCACTGACCCTGGCCGCGCTGCTGACCCCGGCGCTGCTGCTGGCGCTGCTCCCGGCGGCCCGGATGATCGCGCTCGGCTATCTGCTGACCACCACCGCGGCCGGGTTCGTGCTGTGCGCGACCACGGTCGGGTTGGCCTTCAGCGGCCTCGATCCGGCGTGATCTGGGACAGGGCGAACTCCTCGGACAGGTTGTCGATGACCGAGCCGTGGATCTGCCGGTGCTCGTTGGCCAGCGCGGTGGTGGTGCAGATACCGAACGCGCCCTCGGCGTCGTAGAGGACCGCAGCGCCCGCGGCTATGCCGTCGTCGCTGAGATGTGATTCCGCCTCGATGCCCATCTCGAGCCCGATCGGCATGCGCGAGAACGTGATCGAGACGTCGGTGTTGATGAACCCGATGCCCTCGGTGCCCCAGTTGGTGACCAGGCTGGTCTGCTCACCGGCCATGGCGGCGAAGCAGAACGGGGAGGACTCCTCGCCCGCGACCACGGGGATATTGCGCACCCACTTGCGTTTCCTTGCGTCGTTCTGGTGCTCGGTCATCTTCACCGACCACCCGTTGCCGTCGCTGCCGAACAGGTGCATGGCCTCGTCGACGGTGGCGAGCGCGTCGCGCGGCGGCAGCGGCCGTTCCCGCCTTGGCCGCCACACCTCGCCCGGCGGCTGGGTCGACCGCTTCAGCAGCAGCGCGCTGCCCCGCGCGACCGGCTCACCGCCCGAACGCAGCACGATCGCCACCGCCCTGACCCGTTTGCCGTCGCGGATCAGTTCGCTGTCCACGGTCAGCGGCACGGCGGGCACCGCCCGGTGCAGGTCGACGGTCAGCCGGGCGGGCGCGAACCCGTCGCCGCAGTAGCGCGCCTCGACTTCGCGCGCGATCAGCCCGCACACCGGCGGCCCGGACAGCGTGTTCGGGGCCCACAGGCTCATGGCGAACCGGGCGGGCTGGAAAACGCCGTCGTCCTGCGTGAAGTACGCCGGAGAAGTGCTCATTGCGACTCTCTTCTGCCCTGCGGCCGGCACCTCCGTGCCGTGGTGCGCCGACGCACCACGATCAGAGTAGAACGCGTTCTATTTTTCCGGCAAGTCGGGCAGCTCAGGCGCGCCGCGTACCGCCGCGCAGCGGAATGTAGGCGTCGATCGCCGCGCCGCTGATCTGCCTGCGCTCGTTGGCCACGGCCGACACGGTGCAGACACCGAACTCGCCGTCCGCGTCGTAGAGCACGGCCGAGCCCGCGGCGATGCCGTCGTGGCTGAGGTGGTTGCCCGCTTCGATGCCCATCTCCGGGCCGATCGGCAACCGGGCGAAGGTGATCGAGACATCGGTGTTGATGAAGCCGATCCCCTCGGTGCCCCAGTTCGTCACCAGGCTGGCCTGCTCGCCCGCCATGGCGGCGAAGACGAACGGCGACCCGGCTTCCCCGGCCACCACCGGGATACCGCGGACCCATTTACGTTTGCGGGTGTCGTTTTCGTGGCGAGAGATCTCGACGGACCAGCCGTCGCCGGACCCGTCACTGTCGAACAGGTGCACGGTCGGCGCGACCGAGGCCAGCAGCTCGGCCGGTGGCAGCGGCGGCTGCCGCACCTCGCGCCACACCTCCCCCGGCGGCTGCGCCGACCGTTTCAGCAGCACTGCCGAGGCACGTGCGACCACTACACCCTCGGCGCGCAGCACCGCCTGTGCCGCGCGCACCCGGTTGCCGTCGCGGGTCAGCTCGCTGTCCACGGTCAGCGGGACCGCGGGCACCGGCTGATGCAGGTCGACGGTGAACCGGGCCGGCACGAATTCGCCGGTGCGGTACCGGTTCTCGATCTCGCGAGCGAGCAGTCCGCACACCGGCGGGCCGGACAGGATCCCGTCGGCCCACATACTCCGGCCCCACGACGTCGGCGTGTACACCTCGTCGTCGCGCCGGAAATAGGCGGCGGGCTGCTCGCTGCTCACTCCAGCTCGCCCTCGGTTTCGAGATAGATCTGGCGCAGCTTGTCCAAGGTCTTGGCCTCGGGGTGCTCCCACAGCTTGCGCTCGGCGGCTTCCAGGAGCCGTTCGGCGATGCCGTGCAGGGCCCAGGGGTTGGACTGCTCCATGAACTTGCGGTTCACGTCGTCGAAAACATAGCTCTCGGAGAGCTTCTCGTACATCCAGTCGGCGACCACATTGGTGGTGGCGTCGTAGCCGAACAGGTAGTCGACGGTGGCGGCCATCTCGAAAGCGCCCTTGTAGCCGTGGCGGCGCATCGCCTCGAGCCAGCGCGGGTTGACCACGCGGGCACGGAAGACGCGGGCGGTCTCCTCCGAGAGCGTGCGGGTGCGCACGGCGTCGGGGCGGGTGGAGTCGCCGATGTAGGCCTCGGGGTTCTTGCCGGTCAGCGCGCGCACGGTGGCGACCATGCCACCGTGGTACTGGAAGTAGTCGTCGGAGTCGGCGATGTCGTGTTCGCGGGTGTCGGTGTTCTTGGCGGCCACCGCGATCCGCTTGTAGGCGGTGCGCATGTCGTCGGCGGCGGGTGCGCCGTCGAGGTCGCGACCGTAGGCGTAGCCGCCCCAGGTGGTGTACACCTGCGCGAGGTCGTCGTCGGTGCGCCAGCTCTTGGAGTCGATGAGCTGCAGCAGGCCCGCACCGTAGGTGCCCGGCTTGGAGCCGAAGATGCGGGTGGTGGCGCGGCGGGCGTCGCCGTGCTCGGCCAGGTCCGACTGGGCGTGCGCGCGAACGTAATTCGACTCGGCGGGCTCGTCGAGCTCGGCGACGAGCCGGACGGCGTCGTCGAGCAGGGCGAGCACGTGCGGGAAGGCGTCGCGGAAGAAGCCGGAGATGCGCACGGTGACATCGATGCGCGGGCGGGCGAGTTCGTCGAGGGGGATCACCGCCAGGGAGGTGACGCGGCGGCTGGCCTCGTCCCACACCGGCCGCACACCCAGCAGCGCGAAGACTTCCGCGATGTCGTCACCGGAGGTCCGCATGGCCGAGGTTCCCCACACCGACAGGCCCACCGACTTCGGGTATTCGCCGTGGTCGGCGAGGTAGCGCGCCAGCAGCGACTCCGCCATGGCCTGGCCGGTCTCCCAGGCCAGCCGCGACGGGACGGCCTTGGGGTCGACGGAGTAGAAGTTGCGGCCGGTGGGCAGCACGTTGATCAGGCCGCGCAGCGGGGAACCGCTGGGGCCCGACGGGATGAAACCGCCGTTGAGGGCGTGCAGGACGCGGGCGATCTCGATGCTGGTCTCGCGCAGGCGGGGCACGACCTCGGTCGCGGCGAACCGCAGGATGGTGGCGACCTTGTCCAGGCGCTCGGCGTCGCGGTTTCCGTCACCCGTCGCGGCCCGGTGCCCGTCGAGAATCGCGGTCTCGAAGTCGGCGACCAGTCGCTCGACCGCGTCGACGGCCCAGTCCGCCGCCTGCAGTGCCGCCAGCAGTTCGCGGGCGCGGCCCTCGACCACGTCGACCCGCTCGCGGGCTTCGTCACCGGCTTCGCTGAGCCCCAGCGCTTCGCGCAGGCCGGGCACGTTCTGCTCGCCGCCCCACAGCTGGCGGGCGCGCAGCATGGCCAGCACCAGGTCGAGTTCCATCTCGCCCTCGGGCGCCTGGCCGAGGATGTGCAGGCCGTCGCGGATCTGCACGTCCTTGATCTCGCACAGCCAGCCGTCGACGTGCAGGAGCATGTCGTCGAAGACGTCTTCCTCGGGGCGTTCGGCCAGGCCGAGGTCGTGGTCCATCTTGGCCGCGCGCATCAGCGTCCAGATCTGCTGGCGGATGGCGGGCAGTTTCGCCGGGTCGAGGGCGGAGATGTTGGCGTGCTCGTCGAGCAGCTGCTCGAGCCGGGAGATGTCGCCGTAGGTCTCGGCGCGGGCCATCGGCGGGATCAGGTGGTCGACCAGGGTGGCGTGCGCGCGGCGCTTGGCCTGGGTGCCCTCGCCCGGGTCGTTGACCAGGAACGGGTAGATCAGCGGCAGGTCGCCGAGCGCGGCGTCGGTGCCGCAGGAGGCCGACATGCCGAGGGTCTTGCCGGGCAGCCATTCCAGGTTGCCGTGCTTGCCGAGGTGCACCATCGCGTCGGCACCGAAACCGTCGGGCGCGGACAGCCAGCGGTAGGCGGCCAGGTAGTGGTGGCTCGGCGGCAGGTCGGGGTCGTGATAGATGGCGACGGGGTTCTCGCCGAACCCGCGGGGCGGCTGCACCATCAGCACCACATTGCCGAAACGCAGTGCGGCGATGACGATCTCGCCCGCGGGATCGGCCGACCGGTCGACATACAGTTCACCCGGCGGCGGACCCCACGCCTCGACCACAGCCTCGCGCAGATCCTCGGGCAGGGAATCGAACCAGCGGGTGTAGGTGGCGGCGCCGATGCGGATCGGGTTGCCCTCCAGCTGTTCGGCGGTGAGCCAGTCCGGGTCCTGGCCGCCCGCGGCGATCAGGGCGTGGATCAGGGCGTCACCGTCGCGTTCCAGGAGACCGGGGATCTCCGCGAGATCACCGAGATCGTAACCGGCGGTGTGCAATTCGGTGAGCAGGCGGATCGCGCTCGCCGGGGTGTCGAGACCGACCGCGTTGCCGATGCGGGCATGCTTGGTCGGGTAGGCCGAGAGCATGATCGCGATCCGCTTGCCGGCGGCGGGGATGTGGCGCAGGCGGGCGTGGCGCACGGCGATGCCGGCGACCCTGGCGGCGCGTTCGGGATCGGGAACGTAGGTCGACAGGCCGTCGGCGTCGAATTCCTTGAACGAGAACGGGACCGTGATGATGCGGCCGTCGAACTCCGGCACCGCGACCTGGGTGGCGACATCGAGCGGCGACAGGCCGTCGTCGTTGGCCTCCCACTGGGCGCGGCCGCTGGTCAGGCACAGGCCCTGCAGGATCGGCACGTCGAGGGCGGCCAGTGCGGCCACGTCCCATGCCTCGTCGTCGCCACCGGCCGAGGCGGTGGCGGGCTTGCTGCCGCCTGCCGCGAGGACCGTCACGACGAGGGCGTCGGCGCGGCCGAGCAGAGCGAGCAGTTCCGGTTCCGCGGTGCGCAGCGAGGCACAGTAGACGGGCAGTGCGCGGGCGCCCTTGGCCTCGATCGCGGTGCACAGGGCGTCGATGTAGCCGGTGTTGCCCGCGAGGTGCTGGGCGCGGTAGTAGACGACGGCGACGGTGGGGGCGTGCGGTTCGAGGATGCGGGCGGTGCGGTCGAGCTCACCCCAGGTCGGCAGTTCCACGGGGGGTTCGAAGCCGTGGCCGGTGAGCAGGACCGTGTCGGAGAGGAAGTTGTGCAGCTCGCGCAGGTTGTCCGCGCCGCCGGCGGCCAGGTAGTTGTGCGCGTCGGCGGCGACACCCACCGGGACGGTCGAGCACTCCATCAGTTCCGCGTCGGGGGCGATCTCGCCGCCGAGCGCCACCATCGGCACCCCGCTGGCCCGCACCGCGTCCAGGCCCTCTTCCCAGGCGCGCTTGCCACCGAGGATTCGCACGATCACCAGATCGGCGCCGTCGAGCAACCCCGGCAGATCCTCGACCAGCAACCGGGCGGGATTGCCCCACCGGTAGTCGGCGCCGCTCGCGCGCGCGCTCAGCAGATCGGTGTCGGAGGTGGACAGCAGCAGGATCACAGGGTGTGGCCTTCCTCGGGTGACGCGCCCATCGGGATGCGGTGTGGTGCTCGCCGGAGAGGGTCTGGCTGTTCACAGTGGCGCGACCGCACCGGATTTCCACCGGTTTCCTCGACGCCCGCCGAGCATCCCGATCGTACTGTCCGCCCTCGCACCGCAACTTTCCAGCCCGCGTCCCGCGGCTGGACACGCGATCACCACGCTCTGGTGCGAGCAACATCCGCGAGGCGGCCTGCACTGGAGCGTGGTGATCTTGATCAGCGCGGCGGGTGGCGTTGTGCGCGGCCGTGCCGGTCGGCGGGTTGGCCGCAGCGGTGTCGTGTGGAGGGTCGCGGTCGGCGTGGCATGTCGCGCGTGGGCAGTGGCGGTCAGTGGGTGGGGCGGCGGGTGGTGTCGCCGGCGGCGATGGCTGCGGCTACCTCGGTGACGGCCGTGCGGATCACGGCACCGTAGGCGTCGTCCGACAGGGTGTGCAGGCGGTCGCGGGCAGCGTCGAGGTGGCGGGTGGCGGCGGGGAAGGCGCCCAGGCGGCGGAAGTTGTCGGCGAGGTTGAGATGCAGGGAGGGGTAGAAGCCGGCGACCTGGAGGGTGACGTGGTGGTCGTGCAGGCGGTCGTCGGTGAGGGCGTCGGCGGCGTCGAGGGCGCGGACGTCCCAGACGAGGGCTTCGGCGGGGTCGTCGAAGGTGTCGGCCAGGTAGTGGGCGAGGGTGCAGCGGTGCAGCGGGTCGCCCGCTACGCCGATGTCGGTCCAGACCCCGAGCAGGGTGGTGCGGGCGCGGTCGGGATCGCCGGTGCGGAAGTCGGTCACGCCCTGGGTGATTCGGTCCATGATCGGGTCTGCGGTGGTCATCGGGAGGTCTCCTCGGTGGCGGGGCGGCACGGCATGGCCAGGGTCAGCTGGTCGCCGTCGTCGGCGGAGCGGATACGGGCGGGCAGGTCGGGGGCGATGAGGTCGAGCATCACGTCGGGGCCGACGGCGCCCGCGACGGCGGGGTACAGGGTGATGACAGCGAAATGGATCGTCATTCCGGGACCGGTGACGGTCGCGGGCAGCAGAACGGCATCGCTGTCCCCGGCAATCCGCACCGCCCGTGCCGGATCGGCGATTGCGCCCGCGTCCGACGCCGCGCGGACGGCCTCGACACCCCTGGCGTCGTAGCCGTGGCCGAGGATGAACGCAAACGCGGGGGTCGCGGCGAGATCGGCCTGTGTGAGCTCGTCGAGGCCATGCTCCGGGATCACGTGCAGGGTGATCGTGTCCGAACCGGTCCGCTCGAGCGCATCGAGCAGTTCGGCCCTGCTCAGGACGACGCGGGTGACGACGGCGGGCAGCGCCGCGAGCATCGCGCGGTAGTCGGGAAACTCGTCGGCCGCGCGGCGGCATCGCCGCCGATCTGAGCCGGGCACACCTGGCGCGCTGCTCTCGGCGCTGCCCCCGGCCGGTTGTGCGCCTGCTGTCCCGGCGGATCCCCCGGCCAGTTCCGTGCCTGCCGTCCCGGCGGATCCCCCGGCCAGTTCCGTGCCTGCCGTCCCGGCGGATCCCCTGGCCAGTTCCGTGCCTGCTGTCCCGGCCGGATCGCCGGACGTGATCTCGAGGTGGGTGGCTCCGGGCCGGATCGCGACCGTGTGCCGACGCCGCAGCCAGGACGCGGCGGCGCGCAGGTCGTCGGCGTCGACGGTCGCGGTCCACTCCGCGATGGTCGCGCGAGCAGTCCGCAGGCTGCGGGTGGCCAGCCGGTAGCGGTCGGTGGCGGTGAGAATCAGTTCCAGCCCGCGTGCCTCGAGGTGAATGCTGTTGAGTACCGGCATATCTGGATCCCGCACGGCCGCGGTCGCGACCTGGTCGACAGCGGCTGCGAGCATCGGCCCCCGCATCCAGACGATGCCGTCCGCCGGCGGTTCCAGGTCGGTATCCACTGTGCCGGTCGCCGAGGCCGATCCGGCCTCCGAAGCCACGCCGACGACCTGTGACGGGCCCGACCCCAGGTCCATGCCGATCGCCGAAACCGGGCCCCTCTCTGAACCTGGGCCGATCGTGGCGGTCGGATCCGATGCCGAAATCGGGATCGGGTTCGTTGCTTTGATCGTGTTCGCCGCCGGGGCCGGGCACGATGCCAGGGTCTGGTCCGATACCGGGGCCGGGACCGATGCCGGGACCGGGCCGAGATGCACTGCGGCACGGGCTGCGTCGGCCGCCGCCCGCACGACTCGCAGTTGGCGGTCCAGATCGGCGAGGTGGGCGTCGACCAGTTCCGCGGCTCGGGCGGGGTCGGGCTCGGCGAGGACGGCCACGACCGCGGGGAGCGGCATGTCGACGGCGCGCAGGTGGCGGATCATCTGGGCGGTATCGGCCTGGTCGGGCGCGTAGTAGCGGTAGCCGGTGATCTCGTCGACCACGGCGGGGACGAGGACGCCCGCGTCGGCGTAGAAGCGCAGGGCGCTGGCACTCAGACCGCACGCGCGGGCGAAGGCACCGATGGTGAGCAGCTCGGATTCGGACACCGGCTCATCATCGGGGTTCGAGTGACTCGAAGGTCAAGCCGATGCGAGTCCGGTCCGCGCTTCGCCGCGAAGGCGGAACCCGATCGGTCCGATATGCGGCGCCGAGATCGGTGCCGCCGTACGGTCAGTCGCGCTGGGTGCCCGCGGCGAGCATCTCCGGGGAGCCGGTGCCGAGGTTGCGGTACACGTTGGCGACCACCAGCTGGCCGAGTGCGTTGTTGCCGACGCCGCCGATGACCGCGCCGATTCCGGCCGGGATCAGGGTGCCGAACAGCAGCAACGTGCGTTTGACGAGATAGTTGACGAGGAAACGCTTGGCCGGGGAGTCCGGCATGCTCGCCAGGCCGGGAATGTGGTCGGTGACGACCGAGAGCCACTGGCCGGTCTTGTGTCCCGCGGTCTCGTCGAGCAGCTTGGTGCCCGCGTCACCGAGGACCACCTTCGACACCAGCTGCGCGCGGCGAGGATCGGCGGGGTCGAGGTCGTAGGCCGCGGCGGCGCCGACGGACAGCACCGAGGAGGCCTCGAGGAACACGACGGTGTCGACGCCGGTCGCGGCCAGACCCAGCAGCGTGCCGACACCGGGCACGGCGGCGGTGAGCCCGACCACGACGCCGCTGGTGGTGACGACGACCAGGTATTGGCGGGAGAGCCGCCGCAGCGTCTCCACCGGCGCGTCGCCCGGATGCCTGCGTTCGAGCCAGTCGACGTAGCGGCCCACCGCGGCGGTTTGCGCGTGCGCGGCCTTGTCCAGTGCGGGAACGACACGCTTGTCCACGAATTCACGCAGCATGCGGCGACCTCTCCTGTCGGCGATCGATGTCCCGCCAACCCTAGGCGACGCGGACCGGCAATGCCCCGCGTAACCGTCTGCGCCGGCGGTCGTAGGCTGGACGGATCATGACCAGGAGCACTCCCGACTCTTGCCCCGGTGTCCTGCGACTGCATCAGGCCGCCGACGGACCGCTGGCCAGGATCCGGGTGCCCGGCGGCAGGCTCGAACCCGACCAGGTGCAGGCACTCGCGGACGCGGCTGTCGAACTGGGCAACGGCCACCTCGAACTGACCTCCCGCGGCAATATCCAGCTGCGGCAGGTGCGTGACGCCGCCGCGCTCGCCGATCTGCTCGACGCGGCCGGGCTGCTGCCGAGCCGCACCCACGAGCGGGTCCGCAATATCGTCGCCTCGCCGCTGTCCGGCCGGGTCGGCGGATGGGCGGATGTGCACGGGCTCGCCGTCGGCCTCGACGCGGGTCTGCGCGCGGATCCGCGGCTGGCGGAGTTGCCGGGGCGGGTGCTGTTCACGCTCGACGACGGTCGCGGCGATGTGAGCACGCTGCGCGGCGACATCGGTATCCAGGCCGTCGGGGCGGACGAGTTCGCGCTCCTGCTCGCCGGCGCCGACACCGGCGTTCGGGTGACGGCGAGCGAAGCGATCGACGTGATGCTCGACGCGGCGCGTGGCTTCCTCGATCTGCGCGGCACCGGCGACGACGGGCAGTGGCGATTGCATGAGATCCCCGGCGGCGCCGAGCGGGTCACCGAGACGCTGGACCGCTCCCCCGCCGGTGAACGGCTGGAACTCGGTGCGACACATGCTGTTCCGATCGGCTGGCTCGATCAGGACAACGGCCTGGTCAGCCTCGGCGCGGGCGTGCCGCTGGGCACACTGCCCGCACGGACCGCGGAATTCCTCGCCGCCGTCGAGCGGCCCGTCTATGTCACCCCGTGGCGCAGCCTGGTGATCACCGATCTCGACGAGGGCCCCGCCGAAACCGTGGTGCGGGTGCTCGCGCCGATGGGCCTGATCTTCGACGCGCAGTCGCCGTGGTTGCAGGTCAGCGCGTGCGCGGGCCGACCCGGGTGCGCCAAGTCGCTCACCGATGTCCGGGCCGACCTCGCCGCCGCCGTCGACTCCGGACGCGTGCTGCCCGGCGAACCGGGTACGACCGAGATGATCATTCCCGCCGAGGACGTCACCGTGGCGGGCCGCCAGCACTGGTCGGGCTGTGAGCGCCGCTGCGGCCGTCCCACCGGGCCGGTCACCGATGTCGTGGCCACACCCGACGGTTACCGCATAGACCCGTCGTGACCACGCGCCCGCTGGGCGGTTGTCCCGCAGGGAAATTCGATCGACGCTGTCGGTGCCTGCTCGTACGCTGACCTTCTCATCACGAGGGGGTTTCCATGTCCACATTGCAGGTGACGGCCGAGCGGCTCGTCGTCCTTCCACATCCGAACGCCGATCGGCTCGAACTCGCCCAGGTCGGGTTGTACCGGGCCGTGGTCGCCAAGGGCCAGTTCGCGACCGGGGATCACGCGGTCTACATTCCGGAGCAGGCCGTCCTGCCCGAGGAGCTGATCGCCGAACTCGGACTGACCGGGAAACTGGCCGGGTCCCAGCGCAATCGCGTGAAGGCGGTGCGGCTTCGCGGGGAGGTGTCGCAGGGCATCGTGTGCACGCCCGCCGCGCTGAGCGGGGTGGATCTGGCGGCGGCCGCGGTCGAGCGCGCCGACTTCGCCGACCGGCTCGGGATCGTCAAATGGGTTCCGCCCGTTCCGGTCTCGATGGCCGGTCAGGTCGAGCCCGCCCCGGATCTGGTGCGGTGGATCGATGTCGAGAACATCAAACGCTTTCCGGAGATCTTCACCGCCGGGGAGCCGGTGGTGGCCACGGAGAAGATCCACGGCACCGCCTGCCTGCTCACCCACGTGCGGGCCGACGACCGGATCCTGGTGTCGTCCAAGGGTGTCGGCGGGAAATCGCTCTCGCTGACGCCGTCCGAGGGCAACCTGTACTGGCGGGCGATCCGCACGCACGGACTCGACGAGGCCGCCAGGAAGATCGCCACCGCGCTCGACGCCGACCGGGTCGGGCTGTTCGGCGAGGTCTACGGCGCCGGCGTGCAGGACCTGCACTACGGCGCCTCGGCCGCCCACGACGAGTCACTGGGCTTCGGCCTGTTCGACATCGCGGTGGACCGCGGCGGCGAGCCGGTGCGCTGGCTCGACCACCACGAGATCGGCACGCTGCTCGGCGAACTCGGCATCACCGTGCCGCGGGTACCGGTCCTCTACGAGGGCCCCTACGACGCGGAGCTCCTGCTGACGCTGGCCGAGGGCACCGAGACCGTCAGCGGTGCGGGCGCGAACATCCGGGAAGGCCTGGTGGTCCGGCCGGCCACCGAGCGGCAGTCGCCGGTGCTCGGCGGGCGGGCGATCGGCAAGATCGTCTCCGACGCGTACCTGCTGCGCGATGGCGGCACCGAGTTCGAGTGAGTACCGACGGCCTACGCGCGCGGGTGCGTCCGCACGCGTAGGCCTCCTCGTCATCCGGCTGCGCACTGCCTCCACCACCGTCAGGGTGCCAGCACCGCCACCGGTCACATCCCGCCCACGTAGCCGGGGCGAACCGGGTCCTGGTTACCCGGCGGTCGTGTCGCGGCGGGTGTGCAACTCCAGCACGCAGCACTTCACGCCGCCACCACCCTTGCGCAGTTCGGACATGTCGACCGGGATCGGCGCGAACCCGCGTGCCCGCAGCGCCGCGATGAGGCTGGTCGCGCCGGGGTCGAGGAAGACGTGGTTGCCGTCGCTGACACCGTTGAGCCCGAAGGAGAGGGCGTCGTTCTCGTCGGCGAGGATCGCGTCGGGGTAGAGGGTGGTCAGAACCTCGCGGGCGGCGGGACTGAACGCGGCCGGGTAGTAGGCGATGGTGGTGTCGTCGAGAACCATCAGCGCGGTGTCGAGGTGATAGAAGCGAGGATCGACGAGTTCGAGGGAGACCACCGGCAGATCGAAATACTGCGCGACCTCGGCGTGCGCGGACACCGTGCAGCGGAAGCCGACACCGGCCAGGATCCGGTGCCCGGCGAAGGCGAAATCGCCCTCGCCCTCGTTGGTTTCGCAGGCAGGCGCGAGGGCGCGCAATTCCCTGGCCGCGAACCAGCGGTGGAACGCGGGGCCCTCGGCGGCGCGTTCGGGGTGGGCGAAGCGCGCCGAGAGCGCGTGCCCGCCGATCACGATTCCGCTGTTGGCGGCGAACACCATGTCGGGCAGGCCGGGTTCGCCGGGCACCGTCTCCACGGAATGGCCGTGTTCCTCGAGTACAGCCCGCAGGATCTCCCACTGGGCCAGGGCACGCGGCCGGTCGACGGGGGTGGTGGGGTCCATCCACGGATTGATCGCGTAGGCGACCTCGAAGTGGTCGGGCCTGCACAGGACATAGCGGCGCGGGGTGGCGACCCGCGCGGGCGCTGTGGCGCGGAGGGGTGCTGCGGCGGTCATCAGGACTCCCGGTGGCTGCGCGGTTCGAGTGTTTCTACGAAGGTAAATGTCGTCGCATTGCGCGGGGAACACCGATGTGTTGCGTATTCCGGTGCGAGAATGGGGAATCATTGCGTCTCGGCGCGGGAGGAGTGACGTGGACGATCTCGATCGGCGCATCCTGGCGGTGCTGCTCACCCACGCGCGTGCCTCGTTCCAGGAGATCGGCTCGGTGGTCGGGCTGTCGGCGCCCGCGGTGAAGCGGCGGGTCGACAAGATGGTCGCCAGCGGGCAGATCACCGGATTCACCGCGCAGGTCAATCCGGCGGCGCTGGGCTGGAAGACCGAGGCCTACGTGGAGGTCTACTACCGCGACAACATCTCCCCCGCCGAACTACGGCGAACCCTGGAACCGATCCCGCAGGTCGTCGGCGTCTGGACCATCGCGGGCGAGGCCGACGCGCTCGTGCACGTGATGGCCACCGACATGGCCGAGATCGAGGTGACGGTCGAACGGATCAGGGAGAACGCGCGGGTCGGCCGCACCCGCAGCTCACTGGTGATGTCGCGCATCCTCGAGCGGCCACGCACCTGAGATCGCGCGCCCGCGCACCGGAGCGACCCGCGACGAACACCACGTCCAGCCCAGGTTCTAGGGTTGACCGCATGTCCGACGTACGTGCCAGCTACCTCACCGACGGGGCCGAGATCTATCGGCGCTCGTTCGCGACGATTCGCGCCGAAGCCGACCTGGCCGGTTTCCCCGCCGACATCGAACGGGTGGCGGTCCGGATGATCCACGGCTGCGGACAGGTCGACCTGGCCGGTGACATCGCCTACTCCCCCGGCGTGGTCGCCGCGGCACGCGCCGCCCTGCGCGCGGGCAAGCCGATCCTCTGCGACGCCAACATGGTGGCTTCCGGTGTCACCCGCAAGCGCCTGCCCGCCGACAATCCGGTGCTCTGCAACCTCGCCGACCCCCGCGTCCCGGCGCTGGCCGCGCAGCTGGGCAACACCAGGTCGGTGGCCGCGCTGGAACTGCTGCGCGACCAGCTCGACGGCGCCGTCGTCGCCATCGGCAACGCGCCCACCGCGCTGTTCCACCTGCTCGACATGCTCGACGACGGCGCACCGAGGCCCGCAGCGATCATCGGCATCCCGGTCGGCTTCATCGGCGCCGCCGAATCCAAGCAGGCGCTGATCGACTTCGGTGGCGTCGAATTCCTCACCGTGCGCGGCAGGCGGGGTGGCAGCGCGATCACCGCGTCGGCGCTCAACGCGATTGCGAGCGAACAGGAGTGAGTGAGATCAGCACCGGCAAACTGTGGGGTATCGGCCTCGGGCCCGGCGACCCCGAACTGGTGACGGTGAAGGCGGCCCGCCTCATCGCCGACGCCGACGTCGTCGCGTTCCACAGCGCGCGCCACGGTCGCAGCATCTCGCGCGGCATCGCGGCGCCGTACATGCGGGAAGGTCAGATCGAGGAGCACCTGGTCTACCCGGTGACCACCGAGACCACCGACCATCCCGGCGGCTATCAGGGCGCCATCGACGAGTTCTACGAGCAGGCCGCCGCCCGGCTGGCCACGCACCTCGCGGCGGGGCGCACCGTCGCGCTGCTCGCCGCGGGTGACCCGCTGTTCTACAGCTCCTACATGCACATGCACCGGCGACTGGCCGGCCGGTTCGAGGCCGAGATCGTTCCCGGCATCACCTCGGTCAGCGCGGCCTCGGCAGCCCTTGGCACCCCGCTGGTCGAGGGCGAGCAGGTGCTCACCGTGCTGCCAGGCACCATGCCCGTCGACCAGCTGACCGAGCGCCTTCGCAACACCGACGCGGCCGCCATCATGAAGCTGGGCCGCACCTATCCCGGTGTGCGCCAGGCACTCTCGGACGCCGGGCGGCTAGGCGACGCCTACTATGTGGAACGCGCGAGCAGCACCCGCGAACGCGTCCTCGCCGCCGCCGATGTCGACGACGCCGAGGTGCCGTACTTCGCCATCACGCTCGTGCCGGGGCCGACGCCGACGACGCCGATCGTCACCCGCTCGCGGCCTGGGACCGCGCTGGACAGCGCGGCGGTAGCGCAGGGCACCCCCGCCGACGCGGGCCGACCCGAATCGGCCACCAGCGAGCCGGCGACCGACGCGGCCCCGGTCGGCGGCGGCCTCGCCGCGTCCACGACGTCCGCGCCCGCCGGGTCCGTGACCGCCGCCCAGGCCGAACGCGCAGCCGGCGATCTCGGCGGCCCGCAGGGCGAAGTCGTCGTCGTCGGACTCGGCCCCGGCGATGCCGCGTGGACCACGCCGGAAGTCACCGCGGCGCTGGCGGAAGCGACCGATCTGGTCGGCTACACCACCTACATCAACCGCGTCCCCGAGCAGCCGGGTCAGCGCAGGCACGCCAGCGACAACAAGGTCGAATCCGAACGGGCCGCCATGGCACTGGATCTGGCCAAGCGGGGCGCGCGCGTCGCGGTGGTGTCGTCGGGTGATCCCGGTGTCTTCGCGATGGCCGCCGCGGTCCTGGAGGTGTCGGCCGAACCGCAGTTCAAGGAAGTGCCGGTGCGGGTGCTGCCCGGGCTGACCGCGGCCAATGCCGTCGCCAGCCGCGTCGGCGCGCCGCTCGGGCACGATTACGCGATGATCTCGCTGTCGGACCGGCTCAAGCCGTGGGATGTTGTCGTCCAACGACTTTCGGCGGTCGCGGCCGCGGATATGGCGATCGCGATCTACAACCCGGCCTCCTCGCAGCGCCGCTGGCAGGTCGGCGCCATGCGCGAGGTCCTGCTCGCGCACCGGCCGCCGGAGACGCCGGTGGTGCTGGGTCGCGATGTCGGCGGGCCGACCGAGTCGGTCCGGGTGGTCACCCTGGGCGAGCTCGATCCCGACGAGGTGGACATGCGTACGCTGCTCATCATCGGCGCGTCCACCACCACCGCCTTCGACACCGCCGAGGGCACCAGGGTGTTCACGGCGCGCCGGTACGCCACCGGCGAGTAGCGAACACACCGCAACACCGGCATTCTTGGTTGCCGACACACCCAGGGCGTAACATTCCACTTAGGAATGTAGTTCGAAGGGAGTTGACCGTTGACCGATACCGCGACTCGACGCCGCCCGCTGAACTCCACCGCGGCCTCGCTACTCGGGTTCCTGCACGAAGGCCCGATGTCGGGATGGGACCTGGCCACCCAGGCCCAGCTCCGCATCGGCGACTTCTGGACCATCACCCAGAGCCAGGTGTATCGCGAACTGTCCGCCATGGATTCGGCCGGTCTGGTGACCAAGGGTGAGCGGGGCGCCAGGGAGCGCACGCCGTACCGGATCACCGACACCGGGCGCGAGGCATTCGCCGAGTGGATCGCCCGCGATCCGGGCGCCGAGACGATCCGGGTGCCGCTGCTGCTGACATTGTCCTTCGGCGAACACCTCGAACCGGCCCATCGCGATCGGATCATCGCCGCCAACCGCGACATCCATCAGGATCGCCTCGACCGCTACCTCGACGAGGACCCGACCGCCCTCGCGCCGCACCAGCGCGCCACCCTCGAATTCGGCATCGCCTACGAACGCGCGGTGCTGCACTGGTTCGACCAGCTCCCGCGCATCTTCACCCCGCCGAACCCGGTCTGACCCGCGGTCGGTCAGCGCACCTGGTGCGAGGCGGCGTCGTGCAGCCAATCCACGGCGGCGGCGACCTCGTCGACCGTCACCGCGCCGACGGGCAGCGGCGGCCGGTCGATCATCACGACCGGCAGCCCGGCGGTGCGGGCGGCGAAGATCTTCGCCTCGGTCTGTTCACCACCGCTGTTCTTGGTGACGAGCACATCGATCCGATGACGTGACATCAGGACGAGTTCGTCGTCGAACGTGAACGGTCCACGCGCCAGCAGCAATTCGTAGCGCGGGGGCAGCGGCGCCGCGGGGGCGTCGATCGAGCGGATGACGAACCGATGCCGGGCGCAGCCGGCGAAGGCGCCGACACCCTGGCGGCCGATGGTGAGCAGTACCCGCTCACCGTGGGTGGCCAGCGCCGCGGCCGCCGACGTCAGATCGGGCACGCGCGTCCACAGATCACCGGGGCGCTGCACCCATTCCGGCCGCCGCAGGTGCAGCGCGGGAATGCCGAGTTCGTCCGCGGCGGTGGCCGCATGGGTGCTGACCTGGGCCGCGAAGGGATGGGTCGCGTCCACGACGGCGTCGATCGCGTTCTCGCGCAGCCAGGTTCGGAGGCCCTCGACACCACCGAAACCGCCTATGCGTACCGGACCGACCGGCAGCCGCGGATGAGCGACCCGTCCGGCGAGGGACGACACGATGTCGAGCCCCCGCTCGTCGGATGCGATCCGGGCCAGCTCGCGGGCTTCGCCCGTGCCGCCGAGGATCAGGACCCTCAGGGCTGCCTGCCGACGCAGGCCGAACCCGCGCCGGCCAGCGCCGCGGGGCCGCTGCCGGTGGTAGTGGTGTCCTGCACCGCGGGCGCGGTGAAACTCGAGTTCTTCATATAACTCCTTTTACCGGAACGGCCACGACCCTACCCCCGAGGCACGCTTCTTACACCTTCGGTTCGTAACTTTCATGGCATCGCGACCCTGCATGAACGGTTTCACCGTGATCTGCGCGTGATCTGCTCGTGATCGAACCAGCGCGCTCATCCACCGCTAACCAGCGGGTTTTCCGACGATCCACTGGGCGACCGGCAGGTGCGGCCGCCACGCGGTGAACCCACCGAGTGCTTCGCCACGGTAGACCTGAAATTTTCGCAGGACACCACCGTAGGTGGCTGACCAGTCCAGCAGCTGCGCTTCCGATTCCGCGGTGACCGCGTTGGCGACCAGCCTGCCGCCGGGGCGCAGGCGCTGCCAGCACTGCGCGAACACACCGTCCTGGGTGAGTCCGCCGCCGAGAAATATCGCGTCCGGCGCGGGAAATTCCGCATCGGCAAACTCCGAGCGCACTTCGCCGCGGATCGTTATTCCGGGGACGCCGAGGGCGGTCGCATTCGCGGCGATCTGTTCCCGGCGGGCGGGAAGGCGTTCGAAGGTGACCGCACGGCACAGCGGATGCGTGCGGCACCATTCGATGGCGATGCTCCCCGATCCCCCGCCGACATCCCACAGCAATTCTCCCGGCGCCGGTGCCAGCGCGGTGACGGTGAGCGCGCGGACCTCGGCTTTGGTGAGCTGCCCGTCGCCGGTGAAGGCGGCGTCGGCCAGGCCGGGCAGGCGGGTGTCGCGGCGGCGGCCCCGGTCGGCGACGCACTCGACGGCGACGATGTTGAGCGGGTCGCCGTCGGGGTGTGCCCAGTTCGTGGCTGTGCCGGTGCGCAGGCGTTCGGCGGGGCCGCCCAGTTGTTCGAGGACGGTCAGCGTGGAGTCACCGAACCCGTTGCCGGACAACAACTGTGCCAGCTGGGCCGGGGTGGACTCGTCCTCGCTGAGCACGAGGACGCGGCGGCGGTCGGCCAGCTCGGGCAGGACCGTCGGCAACGGCCGGGCAACCACGCTCACCACGGGGGTCTCGGCCAGTGGCCAGCCGAGTCGCGCGCAGGCCAGCGACGCCGAGGACGGCTGCGGGAACACGCGCAGCGCGCTCGCGCCGAAGCGGCGGGCCAGGGTGACGCCGATGCCGTAGAACATGGGGTCGCCGCTGGCCAGGACGCCGATACGGCGATCGGCGTTGCGCGCGAACAGCTCCGGCAGGGCGGGCAGCAGCGGGCTCGGCCACGGCACCTGTTCGGCGGCGCCGGGCGGGAGCAAGGCCAGTTGACGCGGCGAGCCGAACACGACGTCACATTCCAGGATCGCCGTCCGCGCGGTCTCGCCGAGCCCGGACCAGCCGTCGGCGCCGATCCCGGCCACCACGATCGGCCTGCCCGCCCACTCCGCCTCGGTCACCGCGGCATCCGGCGCCACACGAACTGCGGCAGCAGCCGCATTACGAAGAACGCCACCGCGAGCCTGCCTGGCACCGCGACGCGGGTCGCGCCCTTGTCCAGGCTGCGCACGACGGCGTCGGCGACCTGATCGGGGGTGCTCGACATCGGTGCGGGGTCCATGCCGGTGGTCATGCGGCCGATCACGAAACCGGACCGGACCAGCAGCAGCTGCACGCCGGTGCCGTGCAGGGCGTCACCGAGGCCGCTGGCGAAGCCGTCCAGGCCCGCTTTGGCCGAACCGTAGACATAGTTCGCCCGGCGCACACGGACACCCGCGATGGAGCTGAAGACGACGATCTGTCCGGCGCCCTCGGCCCGCATCAGGTTCGCGAGGGTGGTCAGCACGCTGACCTGGGCGACGTAGTCGGTGTGTACGACGGCGACCGCGTGCGCCGGGTCGTGTTCGGCGCGCTCCTGATCACCGAGGACACCGAAGGCGAGGACCGCGGTCGCGATGCCACCGTGTTCGGCGGCGAGCTTGTCCAGCAGCGGTGCGTGGGCGGCGGTGTCGTCGGCGTCGAACTCCACGGTGTGCACGGCGCTCGCGCCCGCCGCGCGCACCTGCTCGACCTCGGCGTCCAGCGCGTCGGACCGGCGGGCGGCCAGGATCACCACGCGTCCGGGGGCCAGTCTGCGCGCCACCTCGAGGCCGATCTCACTGCGCCCGCCCAGGACCAGCACCGGCCCATCGTTCTGCTGCTTTCCCATGGGGTCAGTCTGCCCGATCCGGCCGAGGTCGCCGATCCAGGCCGAGGGCCGAAACCCGCGGACCCGGCCGCCGAGGGGCCCGGCTACCGTTTCCCCATGCCGACCGCCACCGCACAACTCTCCCCCGCCGCCCTCGAATTCGTCACCGAGCGGCACCTCGCCACCCTCACCACCCTGCGCGCCGACGGGACTCCGCACGTGGTCGCGGTGGGCTTCACCTGGGATCCCGAGAGCGGGATCGCCCGCGTGATCACCGACGGCGCGTCGGTGAAGGCACGCAATGCCGGACGCGGCGGCTACGCGGCGGTGAGCCAGGTAGACGGTGCGCGCTGGCTCACCCTCGAGGGGCCGGCGACGGTGCTCGACGACTCCGCCGATGTCGCCGAGGCCGTGCGCCGTTACACCGAGCGCTACCGGGTGCCGCGCGAGAACCCGACGCGGGTCGTCGTCGCGATCCAGGTGCGCCGAGTGCTGTCGTCGAGCACGCTGAAATAGCCTGCTCCCTGAAATTGCCTGTGCGCGAACCGCTTACAGCACCGTCAGACCGTGCGGCCGGTTGTTCATCGACTCGGCGCCGTCCTCGGTGACGACCACGATGTCCTCGATACGGGCGCCCCACTTGCCGCGGAAGTAGATGCCCGGTTCGATGCTGAATGCCATGCCCGGCTCGAGCACCAGGTCGTTGCCCGCCACGATGTAGGGCTCCTCGTGCACCGACAGGCCGATGCCGTGGCCGGTGCGGTGCACGAAGGCGTCGCCGAGGCCCGCGTCGGCGAGCACGGTGCGCGCGGCGGCGTCGATGGACTCCGCGGTCACCCCGGGGCGCACGGCGGCCACAGCGGCCGCCTGGGCGGCCTCGAGCAGGGCCACCTGCTCGGCGACCTGCTTGCCCGGGGTGCCGAGCACATAGGTGCGGGTGGAATCGGAGAAGTAGCCGGGCTCGACGGGACCGCCGATGTCGACGACGACCACGTCGTCCTTCTGGATCGTCCGATCGGAGACCTCGTGGTGCGGGTCGGCGCCGTGCGGGCCACTGCCGACGATGACGAACGCCGCCGCGGTGTGGCCCTCCTCGATGATCGCGGCGGTGATATCGGCGGCGACCTCGGCTTCGGTGCGACCGGGGCGCAGGAACTCCCCCATCCGGGCGTGGACCCGGTCGATGGCAGCGCCCGCCCGGCGCAGCGCCGCGATCTCGGCGTCGTCCTTGATCATCCGCGATTGCCGCAGCACCGGTGTCGCCGAGGCGGGCAGGCCGGTGGTGGACTGGGCCAGCGGGATCAGGTGCAGCGCGGGCATCGCCTCGGACACGGCGATGCGGGAACCGGCGTGCAGCGTCGAGTGCACCAGCTGGTAGGGATCGACGCCGTCGACCCAGTCCAGCACCCGCAACCCGAGTTCACCGGCCGCCGACTCCGCCAGCGACGCCAGCTCGAGTTTCGGGATAACGACCGCCGGGGTCGCCCCGTCGGAGGTGATCACCAGGCAGGTGAGCCGTTCGAAGGACTGGGCCCTCGAACCGATCAGATACTGCAGGTCGGGGCCCGGCGTGATGAGCAGGGCGTCCAGATGCGCCGCGCGCATCGCCTCGACCGCCCGCTCCAGTCGCCTGCCGTAGACCTCCGCCGCGAACCTTGCCTCCGTCTGCGCGCTCATGGGATGCGACGTTACCCGCCCCGCACCCACCGTCGCAGTATCGGCAACCGGAGCGGAATCGGATCGTGCCACACGGTCCTGTCGCGACCAGGACGGCGCCGTCACGGGCACCTGCACCCGTCTTCGGGGCACAATCACCGGTGTGACCGTTGACCAGACCCCCCGCGGACCCCTGCTGATCCTCGACGGCGCCAGCCTCTGGTTCCGCGCCTACTACGCGATCCCCGACAAGCTCAGGGGCGCCGACGGGCGCTCGGTGAACGCGCTGCGCGGTTTCACCGACATGGTGGCCTCGCTGATCACCAAGCACCGGCCGAGCAGGCTCGTCGTCGGGCTCGACCTGGACTGGCGGCCACCGTTCCGGGTCGCGCTGGTGCCGTCCTACAAGGCGCACCGGCTCGACACCAGCAGCGGCGCGGCGCCCGGCGCCGAGGAAGTGCCCGACACGCTCACCCCGCAGGTGGAGATGATCCTGGAGGTGCTCGCCGCGGCGGGCATCTGCACCGGCGGCGCGGAGGGGCTCGAGGCCGACGACGTGCTCGGCACCCTCGCCAGCCGGGAACGCACGGATCCGGTGGTGGTCGTCAGCGGTGACCGTGACCTGCTGCAGCTGGTCCGCGACGACCCGGCCCCGCCCGTGCGGGTCCTCTACGCGGGCCGTGGGCTGGCCAAGGCCGAGCTGTTCGGTCCCGCCGAGGTGTCCGCGAAATACGGTGTGCCCGAACAGAACGCGGGCCCGGCCTACGCCGATATGGCCACCCTGCGCGGTGACGCCTCCGACGGCCTGCCCGGTGTCGCCGGCATCGGTGACAAGTCGGCCGCCCAGCTGATCTCGAAGTTCGGCTCGCTGGACGCGCTGCTGGCGGCGGTGGAAGACCCCGGTTCCGACCTGGCCAAGGGTGTGCGGGCGAAACTGGTTGCGGCACAGGACTATCTGAAGGTCGCCGCGCCGGTGGTCCAGGTCGTGCGCGATGCCGAGGTGATCCTGTCCGGCCCGGACACCCTGCCCGCGACGCCTGCCGACCCGGACCGGCTCCTGGAACTGGCCACCACCTACAACGCCGAGAGCCCGATCACCCGCCTGGTCACCGCGCTGACGGCGGTGCACCGCGCCGGGTGACGCGGAGACGGCACCGGGCCGCCCGCGTACTCGCGGACGGCCCGGAACCTGGGATGCGGCAGCCTAGTTCGGGCGGCCGACCTCGTAGGTGCCGTCGTCCTTGGTGATCTTGACGGTGACCTTCTTCGCCTCGCCGCTGACCTTCAGGTCGCAGGTGAAGGTCGCGTCGACCTTCACTTCCTGACCCGAGGGGCACGACACGTCGGTCACGTCGGCGATGCCGTAGGAGTCCTTCAGCACGCGCGCGACGCCGTCCTGCACGGCGGCATTGTCGAGTTCGTCGGAGGAGAACACGAACAGGAGCAGGGCGACGACGGCGGCGAGCACCAGCACGCCCGCCGCGACGAGGCCGATCACCAGGCCCTTGCCCTTACCACCGGAGGCCGGCTGCAGCGGGGGCTGCTGGCCCCACTGCTGCTGCGGCTGCTGCCCCCACTGCTGCGCGGGCTGCTGCTGGCCCCACTGCTGTCCGGCGTTGCCCTGCTGGGCATTCCAGTCCTGCGGCGGCGGCTGGGTCTGGCCCCACTGCTGCTGCGGGCCGGTCGGCTGCTGCGGCACCCCACCCTGCTGCGGCTGCTGTCCCCACTGCGGCTGCTGGCCGGGCTGCTGCGGCTGCTGGGGCGGCTGCTGTCCCCACTGCTGCTGCGGCTGCTGCGCGTTCGGGTCACCCCAGTGCTGGGTGGGCTGGGCCTGCTGCGGCTGCTGCGGTGGCTGTGCCGCTCCACCCCAGTGCTGGGTGGGACCGGCGCCACCGGCCCCTTGCTGACCTCCCCAGTGCTGGGTGGGATCGTTGCTTCCCTCCCCTGGGCCATTCGGTCCGTACGGGCCGCTCATCCACTCGCCTCCACTCGCATCGTTGTACATACGGTAGCCCCCCGCGCCAGGCCAGCCGCTTTCGCACGACTCCGCCATCACGGTCGGTACGCCAGGAAATCAAATCACAGACGTATCGACTACGCGGCGTCCACCGCGACGACACCCCGCCGGACGGCGCGCACGGCCTTGGCCGCGGTGGCCGCGATCTCGGGATCGTCGGCGGTGTTGTGGATCTGGTCGAGCAGGTCGATGACCTGCCTGCACCAGCGCACGAAATCACCGGCCGACAGCGGTGTGCCCTGATCGCCGCTGGCCAGCAACGCCTCGGCCAATGCGTCGCCACGGGCCCACTTGTAGACCCCGGTGACAAAGCCGAGGTCGGGTTCGCGGGTCGGCGGCAGCTTGTGCCGCGCCTCGTCGGCACGCAGCTGCGTCCACACCTCGATGGTGGCGCCGACCGCCCTGCGGATCGGTTCGGTCGGGCCGGACGCGGTCAGGAAGCCGCCCTCCTGGCGCGACTCGTAGACCAGCGTGGATACCACCGCGGCGAGCTCGGCCGGGCCGAGTCCGCGCCACAGCCCCTGCCGCAGCACCTCGGCGACGACCAGGTCGCTCTCGGCGTAGATCCGGGCCAGGCGCCTGCCGTCGGCGGTTACTTCACCGCGCTCGACGAACCCGCGTTCTTCGAGCAGTCCGACGATCCGGTCGAAGGTGCGCGCCAGCGAATTCGTCGTCGCGGCAACCTTCTGGCGCATCGTCTCGGTCTCGCGCGCGAGCCGGGCGTAGCGCTCACCGGTGCGGCTGAGCTGTTCCCGGTCGGGCCGGTTGTGCGCCGGGTGCGAACGCAGGCTGCGGCGCAGGGTCGAGAGTTCCCGATCCTCGCCGGCGCGGGTGTGGTCGTTGCGCCTGCGCCTGCCCGGCGCGGAGATGCCGGTGCTGCGCAGCGCCGAGGCGAGGTCGCGGCGGATGCGGGCGGTCCGGTGATCGACGCGCCGCGGCAACCGCATGTGGCCCAGCGCTTCGGCGGGAACGGGGAAGTCGGCCGCCGAGACCCGGCCCGCCCAGTGGTCTTCGGTGAGCACCAGCGGACGCGGGTCGCCCGGGGTCTGATCGGGTTCGAGGATTACCGCGAGCCCGGCGCGCCTGCCCGACGGGATGGCGACCACGTCGCCGCGGCGCAGTTCGATCAGCGCCTTCACCGCGGCACCGCGGCGGTCGGCCCTGCCCTGCTGCTGGATCTCGCGCTCGCGCTGCTTGATCCGCTCGCGCAACGACAGGTACTCCATGAACCCACCGTCGACGCCGCCGAGCTGACTCTCCAGCTTGCGCATCGCGCCCTGATTGCGTTCGATGCCACGCACCAGCCCGACCACCGAACGGTCGGCCTGGAACTGGGCGAAGGATGCCTCGAGCAGCGTCCGCGCCTCCTGGGCGCCCATCCGGTCGATCAGGTTGATCGACATGTTGTAGCCGGGCCGGAACGAACTGCGCAGCGGATAGGTGCGAGTGGACGCCAAGCCGGCGACCGCGCTGGTGTCGACCTCGGGCTGCCACAGCACGACCGCGTGACCCTCGATATCGATGCCGCGCCTGCCCGCGCGCCCGGTGAGCTGCGTGTACTCGCCCGGGGTCAGCTCGGCGTGGGATTCACCGTTGAACTTCACCAGCCGCTCGAGCACGACGGTCCGCGCGGGCATGTTGATGCCGAGCGCCAGGGTCTCGGTGGCGAACACCGCGCGCACCAGGCCCTTGACGAACAGTTCTTCCACGGTGTGCCGGAACGCGGGCAGCATGCCGGCATGGTGTGCGGCCAGTCCGCGGTGCAGCGCCTCGCGCCACTCCCAGTAGCCGAGCACTTCCAGATCGCCCTTGGGCAGGTCGCCGGTGTGCTTCTCGATGATCTCGTCGATCCTTTCGGCCTCGTCCGGCCTGCTCAGGTCGAGTCGCGCCCGCAGGCACTGGGCCAGCGCGCCGTCGCAGCCCGCGCGGCTGAAGATGAACGTGATCGCGGGCAGCAGGCCTTCCTCGTCGAGGCGGGCCAGCACCTCCGGGCGCGGCAGCGGCCGGAAATTGCCGCGCGCGCCACGACCGCGCGGGCCGCCGTAGCCCTGCATCCGATCGGCGGCTTCGCGCTGACGGATGAACCGCACGAGGTCTTCGTCGACCAGCACCTTCTGGTCGCTGGATTTCGTGTCGAACAGGTCGAACATCCGCCTGCCGACCATCACGTGCTGCCACAGCGGCACCGGCCTGGTCTCGTCGACCACCACCGCGGTGTCGCCACGCACGGTCTCCATCCACGCGCCGAACTCCTCGGCGTTGGACACCGTCGCCGACAGGCTCACCAGCCGCACGTCCGGCGACAGATGCAGGATGACTTCCTCCCACACCGCGCCGCGGAACCGGTCGGCCAGGTAGTGCACCTCGTCCATCACCACGTAGGACAGTCCGCGCAGCGAATCCGAGGACGCGTAGAGCATGTTGCGCAGCACCTCGGTGGTCATTACGACCACCGGCGCGTCGGGGTTGATCGACTGGTCGCCGGTGAGCAGGCCGACACTGTCGCGGCCGTAGCGTGCGGTCAGGTCGGCGAACTTCTGGTTCGACAGCGCCTTGATCGGCGTGGTGTAGAAGCATTTGCCGCCCGAGGCCAGCGCCATGTGCACCGCGAACTCACCGACGATCGTCTTGCCCGCGCCGGTCGGGGCGCAGACGAGCACGCTGTGCCCGTCTTCCAGCGCCGCGCAGGCGGTCCGCTGGAAAGGGTCGAGATCGAACGAGATTTCGCTGGCGAACTGCGCCAACTCGTTGGCCCGCGCGGGAGAATCGGTCACCCGTCAGAGCGTATCGGAGTAGTCCGACACCGGACGGGTGGTTTTCTCCGGGTCCGCGACCGGGTCGGCGGGCCGGACGGGGTCCGGGGTGTCCAGCGGCGAGGCTTCCTCGTCCGAGAGCGCGCCCCAGCCTTCGTTGGCCGCGCGGCGGGCCCGGCGGGCGTCGTTGAAGCGGGCGAACTGCACCGCCAGCTCGAACAGGACCGTCAGCGCGATGGCCAGCGCCAGCATCGAGAACGGGTCCTGCGGTGTCACGATGGCGGCGAAGACGAACAGGCCGAAGATGATGCCGCGCCGCCACGCCTTGAGCTTGACGTAGGGCAGCACGCCGACCAGGTTCAGCCCGATGATCACCAATGGCGTCTCGAAGCTGACGCCGAAGATGATCAGCAACTGGATGATGAAGCCGAAGTACTGGGTACCGCTGAGCGCGGTGATCTGGACGTTGTCACCGATGGTCAACAGGAACGACAACGCGTGCGACACGACGACGTAGGCCAGCACCGCGCCCGTCACGAACAGCACCGTGCCCGAGACCACGAACCCGACCGCGTACTTGCGTTCCTTCGCGTACAGGCCGGGGGTGATGAACGCCCACAGCTGGTACAGCCAGAACGGCGCCGCCATGACCACACCCGCGGTGAAGCCGACCTTCAGGCGCAACATGAACTGCTCGAACGGCGCGGTCGCCAGCAGGCGGCAGGCGCCGTCGGGGCTCAGGCTCGCGCGCGCCGATTCCGGCAGCGAACAGTAGGGCCCGCGCAGGATCTCGCCCAGACTCTCGATGCCGAAGAGGGAATGCGCGTACCAGAAGAAGCCGAGCAGCGTGGTGACCGCGATCGCGGCCAGCGCCAGCAACAGCCGGGTGCGCAGTTCCTGCAGGTGCTCGACCAACGACATGGTGCCGTCGGGATTCGTCCTGCGCTTGCTGCGCCGTGGATCGAACGGAATGCGCATGGTGGGTGGTGGCCTCTAACCCTCGACTTCGGCGGATGCTCGGCGAAACAGCACTCAACCCCGGAGCAGTCGACGCCGCCCCGGGGAGAATACCGAGGTCAGAGCGACTTGTGGCTCTGCTGCGGATCCGCGATCGGAGCCTGCGTCTGCGGTGCGGACGCGGGCAACTGCTGCGGCGGCGCTGGAGTGGCGGCCGGATTGGCCTGCGTGGCCGACTCCGACTGCATCTGCCCGACCTCGCTCTTGAAGATCCGCAGCGACCGGCCGAGACCGCGCGCCGCGTCCGGCAGCCGCTTCGCGCCGAAGAGCAGGACGAACAGCAACGCGATGATCAGCAGGTGCGTCCAGCTGAACGTGCCCATTATCAGATACCTCCAAAGACTGTGGTGATTACCGATGCTACCTGCACTGCGGCGGTCGTGACCGGTCACCCGCAGCGGTGTTCGCCACGCGTTCAGCCTTGCACGGCGGCCGCCGCCCCGGTCAGCTCCGCGAACAACCGGCTTCCGCTGAACCGCCGGGTGTCCCCGGATTCGGCGTTGCGGATCAGCTCGGTGAGCCTGCGGTTGACCGGTGTCGGGCGCCCGACCATCTCGCCGAGCCGCACGATTTCACCGCACAGCCACGCGATTTCCGTGCGCCTGCCCAGGGCCAGGTCGTCGGCCATGGACGAGCGGGCGAGCGGGTCGATGGCCAGTACCCGGCCGAATACCCGGCGGAAGATCGAGTCGGGCACGCGCAGCAGATGGACCATCAACTCGGGCGGTACCGGCGTCAGCTGGGCGGGCCGAATTCGCGCAGTGTTCATCACCGCGAGCGCTTCGGCCTGGGTGAGTGCGAGGCAGCGCCGGTAGTCGCGCTCGGCGAGTTCTTCGCGCAGCGGGCGCCCCGAGAGCGCGTTGATCGGGTTGTTCAGGTTGAGCAGCAGCTTGGCCCACTGCACCGGGCGCAGGTCGCGATGACGGCGCAGCGGCAGGCCCGCGGCCCGGAAGCGCTCGGCGAACCGGTCGACCACCGGGTCGTCCTGGATCGCGACGACGCCGTCGCTGGCCCGGTGGAAACGGCCGTGGCCACCGTGGACGACGTTGAACATGACCATGCCCGCCAGCACGATGCTGGTGGGCAGGATCTCCCGGATCAAGGTGTCGTTGCCGATGCCGTTCTGCAGGCTCACCACCGGGGTGCCGGGGCGCAGCCTGCCCGCGACGGTCCTGGCGACGGCCGCGGTGGCGGCGGACTTCACGGTGACGAGGACGAGGTCGGCCAGTTCCGGCTCGTCCGGTTCCAGTGCCAGCCCGAAGCGGTCGGGCGGGACGTCGGTGACGCCGCCGTCGAGGTCGGTCAGCTGCAGGCCGTGCTCGGCGATGTCGTCGAGGACGCGCTGACGCCCGACGAAGATCACCTCCATGCCCGCCGCGGCCAGATGACCGCCGATGAAGACCCCGATGCTGCCCGCGCCGAGGACCAGTACTCGCTGGTTCACGCGGGTTCGGTCTCCCCAGGCAGTCCGGCGGCCGCGTACGCGGCCAGTGCCGCGTCGGCCCGGTCACGCACCGCCGCCACCAGCTCCGGTGGGCCGAGCACGCTCACGCCGGTGCCGAAACCGAGCAGCAGTCGCGCCATCCAGTCCGCGGTCGCGAACCGCATGCCCGCCTCGATGCTGCCGTCGGGCCTGGACTGGATGCGGTGCATCGGGTACTGGTCGAGCACCCAGGCGTAGTCGGCGCGGATCCGCAGCCGGGCCAGCGGCACGTCGGGATCGTCCTGGAACAGGTCGAGGGCGGCCGCGTCGGTGGCGGCATGGCTGGGCGGGCGGGCGGGTTCGTCGAGTTCGGTGGCGTCCTCGATCCGGTCGAACCGGAACAGCCGGACACCCTCGGCCTGCCTGCACCACCCCTGCAGGTAGCTGTTGTTGTCGACCAGCACCACCCGGATGGGGTCGACGATCCGCTCCGAGACCTCGTCGCGGCTGGCCGAGTAGTACACCAGGCGCACGGCGCGGGTGTCGGCGAGCGCGGCGCGCACGGTGGCGACGACCGGCTGCTCGACGGGCACGTCGACGGGCTTGCCTGCGACGACGGCGTCGCTGCTGGCGATGGCCGATTCGATCTTGGCGATCGCGGCGTGCGCGGCGGTCGGGTCGACCATGCCCGGCATCTCCACGATCGAGCGCAGCGCCACCAGCAGCGCGGTCGCCTCGGTGGAGGTCAGGCGCAGCGGCCGGTCGATGCCCGCGGAGAAGGTGACATCGATGCTCTCCTCGGAGAACGACAGGTCGATCAGGTCGCCGGGCCCGTAGCCGGGCAGCCCGCACATCCACAGCTGATTCAGATCGCTCATCAACTGCTTGGTGGTCACACCGAGCTCGGCGGCGGCCTCGGCCGCGCTGATGCCCGGGTGCGCGAGCAGGTACGGCACCATGTTCAACAGGCGCGAAAGGCGTAGGGACAGGCGCGAACTCACGACGCCACCTCCGTGTGGTCGAGTACCGACCGTAGCCGGTTCATCACGTCGGCGCGCAGTTCCGGTGGATCCAGCACGAGCACGTCGGGGCCGAGGCCGGTGATCAGGCGGGCCACCCAGTCGCGCGAGCGGACCGGGACTTCCACGACCGACCCGTCGCGGCCGCCGAGTTCCCTGGTGCCGACCTCGGTGCCGATGCGGCGCAGCTCGCGGCCGCGGCCCTTGGCGACCCACACCGTGGCCGATCCGGTGACGGGCGCGTCACCGGTGACGCGGTCGACGATGGCGCGCAGGTCGGCGTCCTCGGGTTTGCGGACCGCGTTGTGCGGACCGTACGGGATGACCTCGCCGCCGATACGGGACAGCCGGAAGGTCCGCACGGCGTCGCGTTCCCGATCGTGCCCGACCAGATACCAGCGACCGTGCCGGGTGACCACACCCCACGGCTCGACGTCCCGGGTGACGAACGGGTCGGTGACGGCGCTGTGGTGCCCGAAGCGCACGGCTTGCCCAGCGTCGATCGCGGCGAGCAGCTCGCGCAGCACGGGCTCGGATCCGCGGGTGCGGGCGGGGACCGCGGGCACCGACACCCCGACGTTCTCGGTTTCGACGGTGACGCCCGCCGCGCGCAGCTTCAGCAGCGCGCCCTCGGCGGCGCTCGCGAGTTCCGGCGACGCCCACATCTGCACGGCGACGGCGACCGCGGCCGCTTCCTCGCTGGACAGGTCGATGTCGGGCAGCTCGTAGGCGTCCCGGTTGATCCGGTATCCCTCGAGTGTCGAGAACCGCCCGACCGGACCGACTTCCAGCGGAATGCCCAGATCGCGCAGTTCGTTCTTGTCGCGCTCGAACATCCGGCTGAACGCCTCGTCGGTCGCGGAGTCCTCGTAACCGGCCACGCTGGCGCGGATGCGCTCCGCGCTCAGGAACTGCCGGGTCGACAGCAGCGCGATGACCAGATTCATCAGCCGCTCGACCTTGGATATCGCCACGCGATAGAGGGTAATGGTCGCGCTGTGGTCACGGCGCGTCGGCGCAGGGTTGCGGGCTCCGGCGGGGCGGCATGATGGTGCGGGTACCCGTAGCGAAAGGATCACCATGCTTGTCGCGTTCTCTGTGGCGCCCAGCGGCGCAGCCACGGCCGACGGGTCGGTCGGGGAAGCCGTGGCGGCGGCGGTGCGCGTGGTGCGGGCCTCGGGGCTGCCGAACCGCACCGATGCGATGTTCACCACCATCGAGGGTGACTGGGACGAGGTGATGGCCGTGGTGAAGGCGGCCTGCGACGCGATTCTCGCGGTCGCGCCGCGGTGCAGCCTGGTTCTGAAAGCCGATCTGCGGCCGGGCGTCACCGACATGCTCACCGCGAAGGTGGCGACGGTCGAGCGCTATCTGGCCGACGACCACTGACGACCGGCGACACGATCAGGTGCCGCCGGTCGGCGTGGTCAGCTCAGGTAACGGGCGATGGCGTCGGCCACGCAGGCGGGCCGGTCGGCGCCTTCGAGTTCGACCGTGACGCGCCGGTGCGCCTGCACGCCGCCGGGCACCTCGGTGACCTCGGTGAGCGCGACCCGGCCGCGGATCCGGCTGCCGACCGGAACCGGCGTCAGGAAGCGGACCCGATCGAGGCCGTAGTTGATCGCGGCGCTCGCGGCGCTCACGGTCATCACCTGCTGGGTGATCGGCACGATCAGCGACAGCGTGAGGAAGCCGTGCGCGATGGTCGCGCCGTACGGGCCCGCGGCGGCTCGCACCGGGTCGACGTGGATCCACTGGTGATCACCGGTGGCCTCGGCGAACCGGTCGATCCGGTCCTGATCGATCGTGATCCAGTCGCTGGGGCCCAGTTCGGTCCCTGCGGCCGCGCGCAGGGCATCGAAATCGGCGAAATCCGTTGTCATGCCGCTCCTCCGAATCGACGGCGCAGTTCGCGCTTGAGCACTTTGTGGGTAGGGCCCAGCGGGAGCTCGGTGACGAACTCGACGCGGCGCGGATACTTGTACCTGGCGACCTGTTCCTTGCCGAACGCGATCACGTCCTGCTCGGTCAGCTCACCGTCGGGGACGACGACGGCCACGATCTCCTCACCGTAATGCTCGTCGGGCACCCCGATCACGGCGACCTGCGCGATCCGCGGATGCCGCACCAGCGCCGCCTCGACCTCGGTCGGATAGACGTTGAATCCGCCGCGCAGGATCATCTCCTTGATCCGGTCGACGATCCGCACCCGGCCGGTCTCGTCGCGGGTGCCCAGATCACCGGTGCGGAACCACCCGTCGACCACCGCCGCCGCGGTGGCTTCCGGTCTGCCGGTATACCCGGTGAACACGTTGTGCCCGCGCACCACCACCTCACCGGTCTCCCCCACCGGCAGCAACACGATCCGGTCGGTGATCGCGGGGTCGGCGATCTCCACGTCGACGCCCCACACCGGATGTCCGACGGTGCCTGCCTCGGTGCCGTAGATCGGCTGGTTGACCGCCGCGGTCGGCGAGGTTTCCGACAGTCCGTAGCCCTCGAGCACCGGCGCGCGGAACACCCGCTCGAAGTCCTCGAGCACGGCCACCGGCAGCGCCGCGCCGCCGCTGACGCACAGCTTCAGCGCGGGCAGTTCGGGCGCGCTCGCCGCGGCCTCGAGCAGGGCGATGTACATGGTCGGCACGCCGTGGAAGAGGTTGACGTTCTCCGCCGCCATCAACGAGACCGCTTCGGCCGCATCGAATCTCGGCATGAGCACCAGCGTGCCGCCGACCCGCCAGTGCGAGTTCATCGACACCGTCTGCCCGAATACATGGAACAGCGGCAGCGCGCCGAGGGCGATGTCGTCGCGGTGGATCTCGTTGGCGTCGAAGGTGTTCACCGTCGCGCTCATCACCATGTTGAGGTGACTCAGCTCGGCGCCCTTGGGCGTTCCGGTGGTCCCGCTCGTGTAGAAGACCACCGCGGTGTCGAGCGGCCCGCGCGCCACGAAGGCCGGAATCGGCTCGCCGGCAAGCTCTTCGGGGGCCACGATGTCGATCCCCGCGCTACTCGCCGCCGCCGCACCGGTGGCGGCCACCATCGGATGACAGATCAGCAGCGATGCCCCGCTGTCGCGCAGCACGTACTCCATCTCGGGCGCGGTGAGCAGCAGGTGCACGGGCACCACCGTCGCCCCCGCGGCGAGGATCGCGAAGTACGCCCGTGGAAAGTCGGCGGTGTTCGGGCACAGAAGCGCCACCCGATCACCGGGACGGACCCCACGCGCGAGCAGGGCGCCCGCCTGTTCGCGCGCCTGCCGCCACAGGTCGGCGAAGGTGATGCGGTGCTCGCCCTCGATCAGCGCGAGGTGGTCCGGGCGGCGGCGGGCCGGTTCGGCGAGGATGCTCGCCAGGGAGAGAGTGGCATTCACAAGGTTTCCTAGTGTCGACGTCGAATCCGGCTGGGCTCAGCGGCGGAGATGGACCGCGAGGCCCTGCCCGACACCGACGCACAGGGTGGCCACCGCGTGCCGGGCATCGCGGTCGGCGAGCTCGATCGCGGCGGTGAGCGCCAGGCGCGCACCGCTGGCTCCGAGCGGGTGACCCAGGGCGATGGCGCCGCCGTTCGGGTTCACGTGCTCGGCGTCGTCGGGCAGGCCGAGTCCGCGCAGCACGGCCAGCGCCTGCGCGGCGAAGGCCTCGTTGAGTTCGACGACGTCGATGTCGCCGATCCCCAGACCTGTTCGCGCGAGCAGCTTCTCGACGGCGGGCACCGGTCCGATACCCATGGTGCGCGGCGGCACACCGGCCGCTGTCACCGTCCCGACCTCGGCCAGCGGTGTCAGGCCGTAGCGCCGCACCGCGGCTTCCGAGACCAGCAGCACCGCGGCGGCGCCGTCGTTGATCCCCGAGGAGTTGCCCGCGGTGATCGACCCACCGGGCACCACGGCTCGCAGGCCCGCGAGCGCCTCCGTGCTGGTCTCGCGCGGATGCTCATCGCGGTCGACGACGATCGGTTCGCCCCGCCGCTGCGCAACCGGTACCGCGGTGATCTCGCGGGCGAGCCTGCCCCGCGCGATCGCCGCGGCCGCCCGCTGCTGGGAGCGCAGCGCGAACGCGTCCTGGTCGGCGCGGGCGATGCCGTAGTCGTCGGCGACGTGCTGGGCGGTCTCGGGCATCGTGTCGATGCCGTATCGCTCCCGCATCCGCGGGTTCACCAGCCGCCAGCCCAGCGTCGTGTCGGCGAGCTGGGCCGAACGTTCCCACGGTGCACCGGTTTTGGCCATGACGTAGGGCGCCCTGGTCATGGATTCGACGCCGCCCGCGATCACCAGATCCGCATCGCCCGCCTTGATCGCCCTGGCCGCGTAGGCGACCGCGTCCAGACCCGACGCGCACAGCCGGTTGACCGTCACGCCGGGCACACCCACCGGCAGCCCCGCCAGCAGCGCCGCCATCCGGGCGACGTTGCGGTTGTCCTCGCCCGCCTGGTTCGCGCAGCCGAACACGACGTCGTCGACGGCGGCCCAGTCGACGGCCGGAAGCCGGTGTGTCAGTGCGGTGATCACGTGGGCGGCCAGGTCGTCGGGGCGCACGGCGGCCAGCGCGCCACCGTAGCGGCCGAACGGCGTGCGGACGCCGTCGACCAGGTACGCGGGGCCCGTCACAAGCCCATATCCTTGGCGATGATCATCTTCATCACCTCGCTGGTGCCGCCGTAGATGCGGTTCACCCGGTTGTCGGCGTACAACCGGGCCACCGGGTACTCGTTGATGTAGCCGTAGCCGCCGTGCAGCTGCAGGCAGCGGTCGATCACCCGCGAGGCCATCTCGGTGCAGAACAGCTTCGCCGAGGCGGCGTCAGCCGGGGTGAGTTCCCCGCGGTCGAGCGCGTCCAGCGCGCGGTCGACCACGGCTTCGGCGGCGTCGACCTCGGCCCGGCAGGCGGCCAGCTCGAACTTGGTGTTCTGGAAGTGCGACACCGGCTGACCGAAAACGGTGCGGCCCCTGGTGTATTCGAGGGCGAAGCGGATCGCGGACTTGGCCTGCGCGTAGGCGCCCACCGCGATGGACAGCCGCTCCTGCGGCAGGTTCTGCCCGAGGTAGCTGAAACCCCGGTGCGGTTCACCGAGCAGATCGGTGACCGGCACCCGCACATCGGTGAACGACAGTTCGGCGGTGTCGGACACCTTCAAGCCGAGCTTGTCGAGCTTGCGGCCGACGGTGTACCCCGGCGACTTCGTGTCGACAACGAACAGCGAAATACCGTGGCGGCGATCGGAATCCGACGGCGGAGCCGTCCGGGCGCAGACGATCACCCGATCGGCATGGACACCACCGGTGATGAATGTCTTCGAACCATTGAGCACGTAGTGGGTGCCGTCCTCGGACAGCTGCGCGGTGGTGCGCATGCCGGCCAGGTCCGATCCGGTGCCCGGCTCGGTCATCGCGATGGCGAACATGAGCTCCCCGGACACGAAGCCCGGCAGCCACCGCTGCTTCTGCTCCTCGGTCGCCAGGTTCTTCAGATAGGGAAGGCACAACCCGACGTGCACGCCCGAACCACCGAAAGACACACCGGCACGGGCGGTCTCCTCCATGAGGATCGCCTGGAACTTGAACGAGTCGATCCCGGCGCCGCCGTACTCCTCGGGCACCTCGATGCCGAAGACACCAAGATCGGCCAGGCTGCGGTAGAACTCGCGCGGCACGATGCCCGCCTCGTACCACTGCTCGTACACGGGAACGACCTGCGATTCGATGAACGCGCGCGCCGTCTTGCGGAACGCCTCGTGCTCATCGGTGAAAACTGTGCGCTGCATGATGATGATCTCCGGAAGTCTCTAGAGACGGCGTCCGCCGTCGACGTACACGGTCTGGCCGGTGACGAACCCGGCATCGTCGGAAGCGAGGAAGGCCACCACATTCGCGATGTCGTCCGGCGTGCCGACCCGCCGCAACGGTGTGATCGCAGCCGTCTTGGCCTGCAGTTCCTCCGCGCTGACCCCGATCCGCGCCGCGGTGGCCGCGGTCATCTCGGTGGCGATGAAGCCGGGCGCGACCGCGTTGACGCGGATGCCGAACGGGCCGAGTTCCATGGCCAATGTGCGAGTCAGGCCCTGGATACCCGCCTTGGCCGCGGCGTAGTTGGCCTGCCCGCGATTGCCCAGCGCCGACACGCTCGAGGTGTTCACGATCGCACCACCGCCCTGGTCCACCATGTGTTTCTGGGCGGCCTTGCTGCACAGGAAGGCGCCGCGCAGGTGCACCGCCATGACGGTGTCCCAGTCGTCCACCGACATCTTGTACAGCAGGTTGTCGCGCAGCACCCCGGCGTTGTTCACCAGCACGTCCAGCGAGCCGAGGTCGGCGACGGTGCGTGCCACCGCGGCGGCGACCGAGGCCTCGTCGGCGACATCGCAGCCGAGGCCGATCGCGGTGCCGCCCGCCGCGTTGATCTTCCCGGCGGTCAGGACGGCGGCGTCGGCGTCGAGATCGACGACGGCGACGGCGAATCCGCCTGCGGCCAGCCGGGCGGCGGTGGCCGCGCCGATGCCGCGGGCCGCCCCGGTGACGAAGGCAGTTCTGTGGGTCATGGGTCGTACTCCTGTGTCAGACAATGGCGTTCACGCCGGTCAGCGCGCGGCCGATGAGCAGTTTCTGGATCTGGGTGGTGCCCTCGTAGAGGGTCAGCACGCGCGCGTCGCGCAGATACTTCGCGATGGGGTACTCGTCGATGTAGCCGTACCCGCCGAACACCTGGATGGCGTTGTTGGCCGCCTTCACCGCGGCCTCGGAGGCGAACAGTTTCGCCATCGATGCCGCGGTGCCGAACGGTTCGCCCCGGTCGACGAGATCGGCTGCGCGCCACGCCAGCAGGCGCGCCGCCTCGGTCTCGACGGCGATGTCGGCGAGCAGTTCCTGCACCAGCTGATAGCCGGCGATCGGCTTGCCGAACTGTTCGCGCTCCCCCGCGTAGCGCACCGCCGCCTCGAGGCACGCGCGCGCCAGACCGACACACCCCGCGGCGACGCCCATGCGGCCCTTGTCCAGCGCCGCCATGGCGATCCGGAAGCCCTGCCCCTCTTCACCGAGGCGCAGCGCATCCGGCACCCGCACCCGGTCGAGGACCAGTTCGGCGGTGGCCTGGCCGCGCAGGCCGAGCTTGCCCTTGATCTCGGTGCGGCCGAAGCCCGGCGCATCGGTCGGCACGAGGAACGCGGTCACGCCCTTCGGTCCCGGTCCCCCGGTGCGCGCGAACACGAGCGCGACGTCGGCCCAGGTGCCGTTGGTGATGAAGATCTTGGTGCCGTCGATGATCCAGTCCGACCCGTCGCGGGTGGCGCGGGTGATCAGGTTGGCGGCGTCGGAGCCGGTGCCCGGCTCGGTGAGCGCGAAGCAGCCGAGCTGTTCGCCCGCGCACAGCGGCGGCAGGAAGCGGCGCTTCTGTTCCTCGCTGCCGTACCCGGCGATCGACTTGCCGACCAGCCCGAGCGAGACCGACACGATGCCGCGCACCGCGCTGTCACCCCGGCCGAGCTCTTCGAGCAGCACGCAGTAGGCCAGGGCGTCACCGCCGGAACCGCCGTATTCCTCGTCGATCCCGATCCCGAGGAACCCCAGCGCGCCGAGCTTGCCGACGATCGCCGGGTCGACCGATTCCTCCCGGTCCCAGTGCGCGGCATGCGGCACGACTTCCTTGTCCACCCACGTACGGGCGAGCTCGCGCAGATCACTGTGCGCTTGCGTGAGTGCGAGATCCATCGGACCACTCCTGAACCAAACGGTGTTAGGTTTACTCGGGCACCGTATCCTAACGCCGTTCGGTTAATCAAGGGGCAAAATGCCCATCGGTGATAGCGTTCGAATCCCGACCGGACCCGAACAGACAGGAGTGGCACATGGCGCGGCCGCGCGTACCGCTGTTGAGCCGCGAGCGCATCCGCGACACCGCGCTGACCCTGATCGACCGGGACGGGCTGGCCGAGGTCTCCATGCGCAAGCTGGCCGCCGAACTCGGCGTGCAGGCCGCCTCGCTCTACGGCCACTACCCGAACAAGGACGACCTGTTCGACGACATCGCCACCGGCATCATGAGCCACGTCGACACCTCGGCGTTCGACACCGAGCGCTGGGACGAGGCACTGGCCGCCTGGGCGCGCAGCTATCGGTCGGCACTGGTCGCGCACCCGAATTTCGTGCCCTACCTCGCCGCGGGCCCGGGACGTCGCGCCGAGAACCTGCGCGCGGCCGACGCCGTGCACGGCGGCCTGGTCGGCGCGGGCTGGCCGCCGCGCTACGCGACCATGATCGGTGCGGCGACCCGCTACCTGGTGATGGGCTCGACGGTCGGTTCGTTCGCGGGCGGGTTCGCCGACGACGTGCAGGTCTACCGAGACCGCTACCCGCACCTGAACCAGGCGCACCTGCTGCGCGCGGTGGCCGAGCAGATCGACGACGACAGCTTCGAGCTGGCCCTGACCTCGTTCATCGCCGGACTGAGCGCCAGCTACGCGAACGTCGTCAGCACCGGCTGAGCCCGCACGCGACGACGGGACCGGTGGCGCCTACGCAATCGCTCCCATGCGCCACCGGTCCCGTCGCAGATCCCCCCTGCTCAGGGGGTACGCCTACATCGAGGCGATCAGCCGATCGACACGCTCGTCGACCGACCGGAACGGATCCTTGCACAACACGGTGCGCTGCGCTTGATCGTTCAACTTCAGATGCACCCAGTCGACCGTGAAATCGCGGCCGGCCTCCTGAGCAGCGGTGATGAAGTCACCACGCAGCTTGGCTCGCGTGGTCTGCGGCGGGGTCTCCACCGCGGCGTCGACGGCCTCGTCCTCGGTGATCCGCTTGGCCAGCCCCTTGCGCTGCAGCAGGTCGAAGACGCCGCGGCCGCGCTTGATGTCGTGGTAGGCCAGGTCGATCTGGGCGATCTTCGGGTCGGACAGCTCCATGTTGTAGCGGTCCTGGTAGCGCTGGAACAGCTTGCGCTTGATCACCCAGTCGATCTCGGTGTCGACCTTGGCGAAGTCCTGCGCCTCGACCGCGTCGAGGGTGCGGCCCCACAGATCCACCACCGCGTCGACCTGCGGATCGCGGTCGCGATTGCGCAGGTGCTCGACGGCGCGGGCGTAGTACTCGCGCTGGATCTCGAGTGCGCTGGCCTGACGTCCACCGGCCAGCCGCACCGGACGGCGGCCGGTCAGATCGTGGCTGACCTCGCGGATCGCCCGGATCGGGTTGTCGAGGGCGAAGTCGCGGAACGACACACCCGCCTCGATCATCTCCAGCACCAGCGACGCCGTGCCCACCTTGAGCATGGTGGTCGGCTCGGCCATGTTCGAGTCACCGACGATCACGTGCAGGCGCCGGTACTTCTCGGCGTCGGCGTGCGGCTCGTCGCGGGTGTTGATGATCGGGCGCGAGCGGGTGGTCGCCGAGGAGACGCCCTCCCAGATGTGCTCGGCGCGCTGCGACAGGCAGAACGTGGCCGCCTTGGGCGTCTGCAGGACCTTGCCCGCACCGCAGATGAGCTGGCGGGTGACCAGGAACGGCAGCAACACATCGGAGATCCGGGAGAACTCTCCCGCGCGGACCACGAGGAAGTTCTCATGGCAGCCGTAGGAGTTGCCCGCGGAGTCGGTGTTGTTCTTGAACAGGTAGATGTCACCGCCGATGCCTTCCTCGGCGAGACGCTGTTCGGCGTCTATGAGCAGGTCTTCCAGGACCCGCTCACCGGCCCGGTCGTGGGTGACCAGCTGCACCAGGCTGTCGCATTCTGCGGTGGCGTACTCGGGATGCGATCCGACGTCGAGGTACAACCTGGCACCGTTGCGAAGGAAGACATTAGAGCTACGGCCCCAGGACACCACCCGGCGGAACAGGTACCGGGCTACCTCGTCGGGGGACAGCCGACGGTGACCGTGGAAGGTGCATGTCACACCGAACTCGGTCTCGATCCCCATGATTCGTCGCTGCACATTATCGACACTACAGCCATGACCAGTGCCCGCGCGGCGCTCCGGACAACCCATCTGCATACGTGTTCACAACGATTCGGACAGCGAACGACCGGGCGGGCACGACGAGAACGGACCCGTGGACCGGATCGGTCCGCGGGCCCGTTCATGATCGTGACGGCGGGATCTACTCCCCCGCGCCGTCCTCGGGCTCGGGTAGCTTCGCCTCTTTCACGGCTTTCGCCTTCGGCGTCCCGAGCGCCTTCTCCAGCGCGGGACCCTGCAACCTGCGGAACGCCCGCCGCGGCCGGGCCTGCTCGAGCGTGGCCACCTCGAGGGAGGCCTCACCGAGCGAGCGCTTGTCCTTGTCGGCCTCGGGCTGACCGGCCTGCAGCGCCCCGATCGCCACCTTCAGCGCGTCGTCCAGGGACAGACCCGGCTTGTAGGCGGCCTTGAGCGCGGTCACGATCGGCTCGGTGGTGCCGCCCATGACGACGTACTCGCGTTCGTCGACGATGGACCCGTCGAAGGTGATCCGGTACAGCACCGAGGTCGGCGACTGCTCCGGATAGCCCACCTCGGCGACGCACAGCTCCACCTCGTAGGGCTTGAGCTGATCGGTGAAGATCGAGCCGAGGCTCTGGGCGTACAGGTTGGCCAGCCCACGACCGGTGACATCGCGCCGGTCGTACTGGTAGCCCTTGAGGTCGGCCTGCAGGATGCCACCACGACGCAGGGCCTCGAACTCGTTGTACTTGCCGACCGCGGCGAAACCGATGCGGTCGTAGAGTTCGCTGACCTTGTGCAGCGTCGCCGAGGGGTTCTCGGCGACGAACAGCACGCCCTTGTCGTAGACCAGCACCACCACGCTGCGACCGCGACCGATGCCCTTGCGGGCGAGCTCGGTCTTGTCGCGCATGATCTGCTCGGCCGAGGCGTAATACGGCAGCGTCATACGACGGCGCCCCCTTCTTCCGCGGCTTCCCGATCGGCGATCACGGCCCTGGCCACCTCGGCGAGCAGATCCTCGCCGATCTCGGCCGCACCGTCGGCGTCGATCACCACCGCCGTCGGATAGATCCCGCGCAACAGGTCGGGACCACCGGTGGCGGTGTCGTCGTCGGCGGCGTCGAACAGCGATTCCACCGCGATCCGCAGCGCCCGGTCCTGAGCGATGCCGCGCTGGTAGAGCTTCTTCAGCGAGGACTTCGCGAACCCGGAACCCGAACCGACCGCGGTGTAGCCGAACCGCTCCTCGCTGCGCCCGCCGACCACGTCGTAGGACACGATCCGGCCGGAGCGGTCCTCGTCGGTGGCCTGGTCGTCGTAGCCGACCAGGATCGGCACGACCGCAAGGCCCTGCATGGCGGCAGGCAGGTTGTCACGGACCATCTTCGACAGCTTGTTGGCCTTACCGTCGAAGGTCAGCGGCACGCCTTCGATCTTCTCGTAGTACTCGAGCTCCACCGCGAACAGCCGGATCATCTCGATCGCGATGCCGGCGGTGCCCGCGATGCCTGCCGCCGAGAAGGTGTCGGTGATGTAGACCTTCTCGGTGTCGCGGCTGGCGAGCAGGTTGCCCATGGTGGCCCTGCGGTCGCCCGCGATCAGCACGCCACCGCGGTAGGTGACCGCGACGATGGTGGTGCCGTGAGGCGCCAGATCCTTCGCCGCGGTCAGGTCCGAGGCCGCGAACCTGTTGCCGGGCAACAGGTCGGGAGCGTGCATTCGCAGGTGTTCGGTGAACGAGGAGAGAGCCTGCCCCGCATGGAGGCGCAACGGATCACCTGAGGTCACTGGCCGCCCTTCTGCACATACGCCCGCACGAAGTCCTCGGCGTTCTCCTCGAGCACGTCATCGATCTCGTCGAGCAGGTCGTCGGTCTCCTCCGCGAGCTTCTCGCGGCGTTCCTGACCCGCCGCGTCGACACCCTCGGGACCCTCGTCCTCGTCGCCACCCCCGGCGCGCTTGGTCTGCTCTTGTGCCATGGCAGCCGACCTCCTCTTTCCTCATCATGACCGCGACCTTTCGGATGAGCACGGTCGACGGTCATGAGCAATGTTCGTGCTCGTCCTACAACCCTACCGAGCGGATCCGACAAGGTGGTCTATTAGCGATCGGATTGTCGCCCTGTCGTGCCGGAAAAGGCCTCAGTGGGTGAGCTGGTCGACGAGTTCGGCCGCCGACTGCGCGGCGTCGAGCAGCTTGCCGACGTGCGCCTTCGTCCCGCGCCGCGGCTCCAGCGTCGGGATCCGCACCAGCGAATCACCACCCAGATCGAAGATCACCGAATCCCAACTGGCGGCGGCGATATCGGCGCCGAACCGGCGCAGGCACTCGCCACGGAAGTACGCGCGGGTGTCGGTCGGCGGCTTGGTCATCGCGTCGAGCACATCCTGTTCGCTGACGAGCCGCTTCATCGAGCCGCGCGCCACCAGGCGGTTGTAGAGGCCCTTGTCCAGGCGCACATCGGAATACTGCAGGTCCATCAGGTGTAGCTTCGGCGCGGCCCAGCCGAGGCCCTCACGGCTGCGCATACCCTCGAGCAGGCGCAGCTTGGCCGGCCAGTCGAGCAGGTTCGCGCATTCCATCGGGTCGCGCTCGAGCAGGTCGAGCACCATGGCCCAGTTGTCGACGATGTCGCGCACGCGCGGGTCGTCGTTGCCTTCGCGGTCGATGAACTTGGCGACGCGCTCGTGGTAGAGCCGTTGCAGCGCAAGGCCGGTCAGCTCGCGGCCGTCGGCCAGCGCCACGGTGGCGCGCAGCGACGGGTCGTGGCTGATCTGGTGCACGGCGGTGACCGGACGGGCCAGCTGGAACTCCGAGAGGTCCTCGCCCGCCTCGATCAGGTCGAGCACCAGCGCGGTGGTGCCGACCTTGAGGTAGGTCGACATCTCGGCGAGGTTGGCGTCGCCGATGATCACGTGCAGGCGCCGGTACTTGTCGGCGTCGGCGTGCGGCTCGTCGCGGGTGTTGATGATGCCGCGCTTGAGCGTGGTCTCGAGGCCGACCTCGACCTCGATGTAGTCCGCGCGCTGGGACAGCTGGAAGCCGGCGTGGTCACCGGACTGGCCGATGCCGACCCGGCCGGACCCGCAGATCACCTGACGGGAGACGAAGAACGGCGTCAGGCCCGCGATGATGTGGCTGAACGGGGTGTCGCGGTTCATCAGGTAGTTCTCGTGGGTGCCGTAGGAGGCGCCCTTGCCGTCGACGTTGTTCTTGTAGAGCTGCAGGCGCGGCGCGCCGGGGACACTGGAGGCGTGCCGGGCGGCGGCCTCCATCACCCGCTCGCCCGCCTTGTCCCAGATGACCGCGTCGAGCGGGTCGACGACCTCGGGCGCGGAGTACTCCGGGTGGGCGTGGTCGACGTAGAGCCGGGCGCCGTTGGTGAGGATCATGTTCGCCGCGCCGACCTCGTCGGCGTCGATCACGGGCGCGGGCCCGCTCATCCGGCTCAGATCGAAACCACGCGCGTCACGCAGCGGGGATTCCACCTCGTAGTCCCACCGGGTCCGCTTGGCCCGCGGCACCCCTTCGGCGGCCGCGTAGGCGAGCACGGCCTGGGTGGAGGTGAGGATCGGGTTGGCCGTCGGCTCCGTGGGGGTCGAGATGCCGTACTCGACCTCGATTCCGATGATGCGCTGCATGCTGTCGAGCCTAGGCGACGCGCCGGACACACACCGGCATCTCGGCCCAGCGGGCTCTGTGGCCCCCGACTCAGGCCGGCGGGCGCAGACCGGTCAGCAGCCGCGCTATATCGTCCGCGGCCTGATCAGGACGCACCGCAGTGTGTTCCACCAGCGACCGGTACGACCCGATGGAGCATGTCGAGCTCCTGGTCCGCGGTCTCGGCGCCCGCGCCGTCGTGCTGCCGAGCGGCGGCCACCTCGGCGCGTACGCCGACGACCACATCGACCTGCCGGAGGCGGTCACGCTGGTGGAAGAGGTTCTGGCACACCGCGGCTGAGTGCCGTCCGCGCCCCGAGGTCCCCCTCCAGGAGGACCTCAGGGTGGTCCTCGCGGGCGATCCGATCGGCAGGCGCGGTCGCGATACTCGGACCATGAGCGAATCCGTCCAGCAGCTCGCCACCGACGTCCCGAACCGGCCCGGCCGGCTGATCGCGCTCGATGTCCTGCGTGGCATCGCGATCCTGGGCACCCTCGGCACCAATATCTGGATCTTCACCGACCCGGAAGGGCTCCTCGGGTACATCGACGGGCTCGGGTCGGCGGCGGAGTCCGGCTGGATGTGGTCGGAGCGGGTGTTGCAGCAGCTGGCCCAGGGCAAGTTCCTCGGCCTGCTGACGGTGATGTTCGGCATCGGGCTGGCCATCCAGCAGTCCTCGGCGCAGCGCGCTGGCCGCCGCTGGCCGGGCAAATACCCGCTGCGTGCGGCACTGCTGTTCCTCGACGGCTTGCTGAATTTCCTGCTCGTTGCCGAGTTCGACGTGCTGATGGGGTACGCCGCGACCGGGCTCGTCGTCGCCTATCTCCTCGCTACCAGCGAACGGGCACAGCGCCGCTGGCTGATCACAGCGGCCTCGATCCACGTGACGATGCTGACGCTGCTCGCCGCCGCCCTCGCCTTCGCACCCGCCCAGGAGCCCGCCACCTCGGAACCACTCGACCCGAATCCCTATGCGGACGGCTCCTTCTGGGATCTGGTGCTGTTCCGGCTCGACCACGCGCTCGAGTTCCGGCTGGAAGCGATCTTCGTGTTCCCGATGTCGGTGGCGCTGTTCCTGCTCGGCGCCCGGCTGTACCGGGCGGGCGTGTTCCGGCCGGAAGGCACACGAATCCGCCGGTGGCTCATGGTGATCGGCTTCGCGGTCGCGGCACCGCTGGATTTCACGATCGGTGTCTTCGGCGGCGGCGATCTGGTGCTGTTCACCCGCTACGGCATCGCGCCGTTCGTCGCGCTCGGCATCCTGGCCGCGGTCGCGGAGTTCTACCTGCGCAGGCCGCGGACCGGCTTCGCGGGGACACGTCTGAGCGAGGTCGGCAAGACCGCGCTCAGCTGCTACATCCTGCAGAACCTGCTCGCCGGAATCCTTTGCTACGGCTGGGGTTTCGGGCTGGCGGCGCGGGTACCGGACACCGCGCGGGTTCCGTTCACGATCGGGATCTATGTCCTCGTCGTCGTGCTCATCACGGCCTTCGCCCACCTGTGGCTGCGCCGGTTCGAGCGCGGCCCGGTGGAGTGGCTGTGGCACCGCAGCTATCAGCTGCTGGCCGGCTGAGTCAGCGCAGCCGCTCCGCGGGCGGCGGGGCGGCGTCGGGCGCGACGAGCAGGTCGGCGACGAGCGAATCCCGTTCCAGCGGAACACCGAGACTGCGCGCGTTGCCCTCGAACATCGAGAGCACCGACTCGGTCAGAATGCCCTGCACCTGTTCGGTGGTGAGCACCGGTTCCGGATCGGCCCGCCAGCTGGCGACCACGCCGTCGACGAGCCCGACCGTCCCGAAGGCCATCGGCCTGGCCCGCGCGGGGTCGATACCGAAGCGAGCCAGGCTCGCGGCGAACATGTCGGCCAGCTGCCCGCCCACCTCGCGCCCGGCACCGGCCAGGGTGCCGGTCCCCTCGGGCGCCGCGTCACCGAGAAAACGGTGCAGATTGGGGTGGCATTCGATCCAGCCGAGATAGGTGCCGATGGCGCCGCGGACCGCGTCCTTGAGCGTCCCGTCGGACTCCAACGCGGGCAGCAACTCCGCGAGCAGCAACTCCAGGATGCGCTTGCGGGCCAGCGCGTCGAGTTCGGCACGGCCACCGACGTGCCGGTACACCACGGGCCGCGGCAACGAGAGATGCTCGGCGATCAGCTGCACCGAGATCTCGAGCCCGTGCTCCTCGATCACCTCGATCGCGGCATCGATCATCTCCGCGCGGCGGCGCGCCTTGTGACCGTGCCAGCGGGTGGCGCGGCCGTCACCGATGGGCTGCTCGGCCTGGGCGGATGGTGCAGTCACAGTGCCAACGATACGCGTGTCGATATTGACCGTGACATGGCGTTCCACTAACCGGCACCGCTGCCGCGAGTGAGCCCGCGATGCGCCACGCTACCTCCCCGCGCGATTCCTTCGCCCAGCGCCTGCTGATCGGCTCGGTGCGAAAATCCCGCGATCCGGTGGTCGACATCGACCGGGCCGAGCCGCTCGAACAGCGCCGAGGCACTCGCCGCCGACCGGTATGCTCGACGGCATGCACGCACGGGCAGTGATCTTGGCGTACGCGGTTCTCGCGTGCGTGCTGCCTGCCTTCGTGCTCCTGTCCACTCCGGGTACCGACACCGCGCGCATGCTCGCGTTCGGCGCGGTCGCCGCGGCCATGGTGTGCGCGCTGGTCGCGATCACCGGCCACCGGCAGATTCCGGTACGGGTCGCCGTCGCCGGTCCACCGGGATCGGCGCAGCGCCGGTTGCGCGGTGCCTTTCTGCCACAGAGCAATCCGGATTCCGCGGGCCGTCCGCGGCCACGAGCGCCGGGAATCGATCACCGCTGACGGGCGCAGCGCCCTCCGCGCCGCCCGTCGGATTCCGTGATCCCACTCCCCTTCTCGTGCGTTCACGCACGCCCTCCGGACAGGTCGTCCCCTCATGCTCGATGTCGTCTACTTTCCGGTGTCCGCCGCCCTGTGGTGCTGGCACCAGCTCTTCGCCCTCCCCTTCGGACCCGCCGACGGACTCGCCTGGCTCCTCGCCGTCGCCGCGCTCGTGATCACGGTCCGCGCCCTGCTGATCGTGCCCGCACTGCGCCAAGCCCGTTCCCAGGCTGTCCTGCGTTCCCTGCAACCCCGGATGGACAAGATCCGCAAGAAACGTTCCGACGATCAGCGCAAGCAAGCCGAGGAGATCCGGGCGCTGCACCGCGAACACGGGGTCCGGCTCTTCGGCGGACTGGTCCCGATGATCGTGCAGGGCCTGGTGTTCCTCGGCCTGTTCCACGTGCTGCGGTCGTTCGACCGGACCGGCGCCTTCGCGGTCGGCCCGTTCGCCTCGACCGGGACGCCAATGTCGGCCGAGGCCAACAGCGCGACACCGAACTACCTGCTCGGCGTCTCCGAGGTCCGGGCTTTCCTCGACGCCCGGGTGTTCGGCGCACCGCTGTCGGCGACCATGACCGGCGCCGGTGATCTGTTCGTCTCCGTGGCCGCGCTGGCCGTCCCGCTGGTGCTGATCACCGCGCTCGCCACCCATCTCACCGCCCGGCTCACCCCACCCGCGCAGGACGGAACGGCGGCGTTGCTGCGCCGGTTGTCACTGTGGGTGTTTCCGGCGGGCGCGCTGGTCAGCGGCGCGATCCTGCCGGTCGCGGTGCTCGTCTACTTCGCCACCAACGCGGCGTGGACGTGCGGTCAGCAGTATCTGATCCGGCGCAAGCTCGATGCCGAGGCGGCAACCGTGGCGGCGAAGTCCGCGGCGCGAGCCCGTGCCGCCGCACCGCGTCCGGGGGTGAAGCCGCAGCGACAGCCCCGGTGAGCCGGAGTTACCCTCGGGCGGTGCCTGTGAACCCGGAGTCGGAACTGCTCGCCGTCTACGACGCCGCGGGCCAGGTGATCGGCAAAGCGGATCGGGGCACCGTCTATCGCGAGAGTCTCTGGCACGGCAGCGCCGGGGTGCTGGTGCGGTCCGGCGACGGCAGCCGGATCTACGTACATCGGCGCACCGACAGCAAACTCGTCTTCGCCGGCCTGCACGACTGCCTGGCAGGCGGGGTCGTCGACGCGGGTGAGGACCCCGCCGACACCGCGGCCCGCGAACTGCGCGAGGAACTCGGCATCACACTGCCCTCGGGCAGCGCACCGGCCTTGCGCGCCACCGCGTCGTGGGACGGCGTCTGGGCGGGAAAACCGCTGCGCTGCCACCTGTTCGGCTACGAGGTCCGCTACGACGGCCCGATTCGCCACCAGCCGTCCGAGATCGCGGACGGCTGGTGGTGGCGCGATGCCGAACTGCGTGCGCACCTGCGAGATCCGGCATGGCCCTTCGTCCCCGACACCCGCGTCATCCTGGACGACCTGCTCACCGACTGATTTCGCGGGCTCAGTCGAGCGCCCGCAGGGATTCCTCGTCGCGGGCGACGACCGCGCCGCCGTCGGCGGTGAGCACGATGGGTCGCTGGATGAGCTTCGGATGCTCGGCCAGCGCGGCCAGCCACCGGTCGACATCGGCGTCGGTACGACCCCAGCTCGCCATGTCCAGGTCCTTGGCGAGCTGCTCGCCGGTCCGGGTGATATCCCACGGTCGCGCGCCCAGCCGGGCCAGCACCGCGCGCAGTTCGTCGACCGTCGGCGGGTCGTCGAGGTAGCGCCGCACCGTGTACTCGACCCCGGCCGCATCCAGGTGCGCGGTGGCGTTGCGACTCTTCGTACAGCGGGGGTTGTGCCAGATCTCGGTCATACTCGCAGCGTAATAGGCGCGCGAGAACACCGAATGCGGGTGCGGGCGCACCGGACGATACTGGGACCATGACCGACACCGCGCCCTCGGAAAACCCGTACGGCACACCGACAACCACCGGACCCGAACCGATCCGGCCCTACCAGGCCAAGGTCAACACCGTCGTCCGCGGCCTGCTGAAGGTCCCGGTGCTGTCGGGCATCGTCGGCAAGCGCCTGGCCACCCTGCACGTCACCGGCCGCAAATCCGGCAAGGTCTACGAGGTCCCGGTGGCCTACACCGTCCACGACGGCACGCTGCTGATCGGCACATCCCTGCGCCCGTGGGTGAAGAACCTGCGGGGCGGCGCGGAGGTCCTCCTCTCCCGCGGCAGCGCACCCGAAACCTGCACGGCCACGGTGCATTCCGATGAGCACAGCGTGCTCGACCTGTACGCGGTCATCGCCCGCGACAACAAGCAGAACGCCAAGTCCAACGGCATCGGCTACACCTCCGACGGCGAGCCCTCCAAGGCCGACATCTACCAGACCTGGCAGCAGGGCGGTGTCGTCGTACAGCTGACCCCACGCTGACCCGCTCAGGACGACAGCCCATCGGACAGTTCCGATGGGCTGTCGTGCGCTGGGCTACCTGCCGCGGCCGAGGACGTCGCCCCGCCCGCCGGCGCTGGTCACCGATGCGGCAGACTGGACCTTCCTCCCCCTCGAAAGGCAGCAGTGGTGACGCTCGGCATGGTCCTCGGCGACGCAGGCTCGCGCATTTCGGCGCGGTAGCGACCGAGGCTTCCCTCGCGCACCCCGGCGTCGAAGTGCTCGTCGTGTCACCAACACCGCCGACCACCGGGAGATACCCGTGTCCACCATCGACTGGACCGAAGACCACATCCATCACACCGCGCTCTGGCATTCGGAAAACGGCGCGCCCGCACCGACCACCGTCTCGATCGCCGATGATCGCCTCTCGGCCGATCAGGCCTACCGTCGGATCCGCGCCGGCGAATCGCTGCTCTGGCAGGGCGACTATCACAACGGCCGCCAGCTCTTGCAAGCATTGGGCCGGCGTGCCGATCGCGCGGCCACCAGACCCCCCAGCGGCGACCTCAGTGCGCGCTACGACCACGAGCGGGCCAGAAGACGCAGTCGCGCAGGCATTCTCGGCGGGCTGCTGGTCCAGCTCGACGACGCCAACGACCTCGGCCTACGCCGCGCCCCCGACGTCCGTGCGGCCTGCACCGCCGCCTACGGCCCGGCCGGCACCGGCCGGGTCATCACCTTCCCGGAACTGCTCGGCGTCCTGAGCGCGTATCGCTGGCAGCAGCAGGGCGTCGAAGTACCCGCACTCGGCGCGCGGATCCACCCCTGCTACGGCGTCTTCTCCCCCACCCGGAGCGAATACGTGGATCTCGTCGCGGACGCGCCGTTGGACCCGGAGGTGCGCACCGCGTTCGATCTCGGCACCGGCACCGGCGTGCTCGCCGCGCTGCTCGCCCAGCGCGGCGTCTCCCGGATCACCGCCACCGACATCAATCCGCGCGCGGTGCGCTGCGCTACCGACAATCTCACGCGCCTCGGGTATGCCGGTCAGGTCACCGTGACCGGCCCGTCGCTGTATCCGGACGAGCGCGCCGACCTTGTCGTCTGCAATCCACCGTGGCTCCCCGGCACGCCGACGTCGGATCTGGAACGTGGTGTCTACGACCAGGATCAGTCGATGCTCACCGAATTCGCGCACGGCCTGCGCGCCCACCTGACGCCCCGCGGCGAAGGCTGGCTGGTGCTCTCCGATCTGGCCGAACTGCTCGGCCTGCGACCCGCCGATCACATCCCGAGCCTGCTCGACGCGGCCGGGCTGCACGTGCTCGCCCGCAGCACCACGCGCCCGCGTCATCCGCGCGCCGCCGATCGCGATGATCCACTGGCCGCCGCCCGCACCGCGGAAACCACGTCACTGTGGCGGCTGCGGGCCCGCTGATCGGGCGCGCCGAGTTCCCGCGGTCACTCCCCGCGCGGCGGCCGCGACTGGCAGGATGCGCGGTACATCGTCCGGCAGCACCCCAGTTCGAGGAGACACCGTCCAGGTGAGCAGTCATTCGCAGGACCGTTCCATCGCCGGCGCCGCCCGGCGCGCCGCACTCGGCCTCGGCGCCGTCGTGGCCGCGCTGGTGGCGATCGCCCCCGCCGCGCAGGCCGTGCCCGCCCACCAGGCGGTCGTCCCCGGCTGCGTCCCCGCCGCCGCGGGCGCGCCCAACGGCAAGCAGTGGCGCACCGAGCCCGCCCTCACCATCGACCCCGCCGCGGCCTACACCGCGACGCTCGACACCACCTGCGGCACTCTCTCGATCGAGCTCGACGCCGCCGCGGCGCCGCGCACGGTGAACTCGTTCGCCTTCCTGGCAGGCGAGGGCTACTTCGATCACACCCGCTGTCACCGGCTCACCACCCAGGGCATCTACGTGCTGCAGTGCGGCGATCCCACCGCGACCGGCATGGGCGGCCCCGGCTACAAGTTCGGCGACGAGAACCTCGCCGGCGCGGTCTACCCCGCGGGCACGGTGGCCATGGCCAACGCGGGCCCCGGCACCAACGGCAGCCAGTTCTTCCTGGTCTACCGCGACACCCAGCTGCCCCCGAACTACACCCCGTTCGGCCGGATCACCGAGGGCATGGACGCGCTGACCACCATCGCGAACGCCGGCGTCGCCGGTGGCGGCGCCGACGGCACCCCGGTGGCCGACGTGGTGTTCAACGCGGTGACCACCGCACAGGGCTGAGCAACGGCCGAGGGCCGCGTCTCCCGGCTGGGAGACGCGGCCCTCGTCGTACGGCTGGTGGTGGATCAGCCGGCGCTGATCGAACTGAACAGATTCTGGATGGTCTGCAGGATGATCTCGGTCAGCAATTCAGCGGCGGAACCGGCCATGACAACACTCCTCGTTTACGAGTCCTCATCAGGTGTAACGAACATGTGAAGCGTGCCCTATCCACACTGTGCCGCGTGGCGTTTTCGTGAAAAAAAGTCACAGAACCCCGGACGCACGGAAGGCCGCGTCCCTGCGGAACGCGGCCTTCCTGGTCGATGCTTACAGGTACTGACCGGTGTTCGACTCGGTGTCGATCGCGCGGCTCGCCGAGGCGTTCTTGCCGGTGACCAGCGTGCGGATGTAGACGATCCGCTCACCCTTCTTACCCGAGATCCGGGCCCAGTCGTCCGGGTTGGTCGTGTTGGGCAGGTCCTCGTTCTCAGCGAACTCGTCGACGATGGAGTCGAAGAGGTGCTGTATCCGCAGACCCGGGTTGCCGGTGTCGAGCACGGACTTGATCGCGTACTTCTTCGCCCGGTCGACGATGTTCTGGATCATCGCGCCGGAGTTGAAGTCCTTGAAGTACAGGACTTCCTTGTCACCGTTGGCGTAGGTGACCTCCAGGAACCGGTTGTCGTCGCTCTCGGCGTACATCCGCTCGACGACCTTCTCGATCATCGCCTCCACGCACGCGGCCTTGTCGCCGTCGAACTCGTGCAGATCGCTCTCGTGCAGCGGCAGCGTCTCGGTGAGGTACTTGGAGAAGATGTCCTGCGCCGATTCCGCGTCCGGCCGCTCGATCTTGATCTTCACGTCAAGGCGGCCCGGCCGCAGGATCGCGGGATCGATCATGTCCTCACGGTTGGACGCGCCGATCACGATGACGTTCTCGAGCCCCTCCACGCCGTCGATCTCCGAAAGCAGCTGCGGCACAACGGTGGTCTCCACATCGGAGGAGACACCCGAACCGCGGGTGCGGAAGATCGAGTCCATCTCGTCGAAGAACACGATCACCGGGGTGCCCTCGGAGGCCTTCTCGCGCGCCCGCTGGAAGATGATCCGGATGTGGCGCTCGGTCTCACCGACGAACTTGTTGAGCAGTTCGGGGCCCTTGATGTTGAGGAAGAAGGACTTGGCCTCCTTGGCGTCCTCACCGCGGGCTTCGGCGATCTTCTTGGCCAGCGAGTTGGCGACGGCCTTGGCGATCAACGTCTTACCGCAACCGGGCGGACCGTAGAGCAGCACACCCTTGGGCGGGCGCAGCGCGTACTCGCGGAACAGATCCTTGTGCAGGAACGGCAGTTCCACGGCGTCGCGGATCTGCTCGATCTGCCGGCCAAGGCCTCCGATGTCGGTGTAGTCGACATCGGGAACCTCTTCCAGCACAAGGTCTTCGACCTCAGCCTTGGGCACCCGCTCGAAGGCGAAGCCCGCCTTGGTGTCGACCAGCAGCGAATCACCGGGGCGCAGTTTGCGAATCGGGGAATCGGGGTCGTCGACGTCGTCGTACTCGGCGATCTTGGACAGCGGCCCGGACAGCCAGACGACGCGCTCCTCGTCGGCATGACCGACCACCAGGGCGCGCCTGCCGTCGTCGAGAATCTCGCGCAGCGTGCCGATTTCACCGATGGCGTCGAACTTTCCGGCTTCGACGACGGTGAGCGCTTCGTTGAGCCGGACGGTCTGGCCGTACTCGAGCGTCGCGACGTCGATGTTGGGCGAGCAGGTGAGGCGCATCTTGCGACCGGAGGTGAAGACGTCGACCGTCTGATCGTCATAGCTGTGGATGACGATGCCGTAGCCGCTGGGCGGCTGGCCGAGGCGATCGACTTCCTCCCGCAGGGCGATCAGTTGCTGGCGCGCTTCCTTGAGCGTGTCCATCAACTTGCCGTTGCGGATGGTCAACGAATCGATCCGTGCTTCCAATTCGCGTGCGCGATCCGGCGAGTCGGCGAGTTGCCTGCGGAGAGCAGCCGCCTCGGCGCGTACCGCCTCGAGCTCTCGCCAGGCCGCCGAATCCGAATTCTCGTTGGGGCTCATGATGCTGCTCCTCCCAGTCCCGGTCTTTCAACGCTACCGGGCGCGGTCCGTTCTCGCTTTCCGACATGGTTTCGTCGTGATCACATCTTGTACGACGATGGGCCGGTCCCGGGCCGTGTTAGGCTCCCCTAACACCCCGCCCTGGGGCACTCGGCGAGTGCACTCGCCCATCGAGCCGAAAGGTTGCTGAGCATGCTCCTTCCTACCCGCACGATCCGTGTCACCGTCGCTACCGCTGCTGCGGCACTCGCCGTCACCGTCGGACTGACCGGTTGCGGCGGCTCCGACGATTCCTCGACGAACGCCACCAGCAGCAGTACCAGTATCGCGGCCGCTCCGTCCAGCATTTCGGCAACCCCGGCTCCGACCGGTGACAATGCCGCCGCCCCCAGTGCCGATTCCCTGAAGGCGACACTGGTCAAGTTCGCCGACCCGGCGCTGTCGACCGACGAGAAGGCGAAGCTGATCGTCAACGGTGACGCACGCAAGTCCAACATCGACCAGATGAACGGCATGCTGGCCGGCTACACCCTCACCTTCGCCGTCGACAACGTCGTGACCAGCGGAAACACCGCGACCGCCGATGTCACCATCACCTCGCCGCACGGCACGGCGCCCGCCTTCCCGGTCACCTGGGAGCAGGTCGACGGCACCTGGAAGCTCTCCGACGCCAGTGGCTGCCTGCTGCTCGGCTTCGCCCAGGCCCCCTGCACGCCCGCCTGAGGCCCGCGCGCGCCCCGGGTAGTCCACGAGTACAGCCGGGGCCTTTCGCTCGCTGTGAACTGCACAGAGAACCCGCGGTAGCCGTTTCCCGGCGACGGCCGTCCCTAGCGTGTCGCGAGACATGACCGTGTGGGCGAAGGGCTGGATGCGATGCCGGGTACGCGAGAGAAGCTGGAGCGGCTGCGGGAGGCTCTGGCGCAGGCCGCCGAACCCGCGGGGGCGAGCGGGGTCGCCAAGCGCGCGGCCAAGGGCATCCCGAGCGTCCGCGAACGGGTGCGGGCGCTGCTCGACCCCGGCAGCTTCCTCGAGATCGGGGCGATGGCCCGCCAGCCGGGCAATCCGAACGCCATGTACGGCGACGGGGTGGTCACCGGTCGCGGCCTGATCGACGGCAGGCCGGTCGTGGTGATCGCGCACGATCAGACCGTCTACGGCGGCACCGCGGGCGAGATGTTCGGCCGCAAGGTCGAGAACGCGCTGCGGTTCGCCTTCGACAAGGCGTGTCCGGTGGTCGCGATCAACGATTCCGGTGGCGCCCGGATCCAGGACGCCGTCGCCTCGCTGGCCTGGTTCGCCAAGATGAGCCGCCGCCAGGAGCGGCTGTCGGGGTTCGTGCCGCAGGTGTCGATCATGCTCGGCAAGTGCGCGGCGGGCGCGGTCTACGGGCCGGTCAACACCGATGTGCTCGTCGCCACGGAGAACTCGTACATGTTCGTCACCGGGCCCGAGGTGATCAAGGCCGTCACCGGCGAGGACGTGAGCATGGAGGAGCTCGGCGGTGCGCACAACCAGGTGCGCAACGGCACCATCCATCACGTGAGCGCCACCGAGCAGGAGGCCTTCGCCTGGGCCAGAGCGTATTTGAGCTTCCTGCCGTCGAGCTGCCTGGAGCAGCCGCCGATCGTCAATCCCGGTCTGGAACCCGAGACCACCGTCACCGACCGGGAACTCGACTCGATCATCCCCGACTCGGATCGGGAGGGCTACGACATGCACGAGATCCTGCTGCGGATCTTCGACGACGGTGATTTCCACGAGATCCGTTCCGGCACAGCCAAGAACCTGATCACCGGCTTCAGCAGGGTCGACGGCAGGCCGGTCGGTGTCGTCGCCAATCAGCCGCTGGTGCTCGGCGGCGCGATCGACGCCAGGTGCTCGGACAAGGCGACCCATTTCATCCGCCTGTGCAACGCGTTCGGGCTGCCGCTGGTCTTCGTCGCCGACACCCCCGGCGTCCTCCCCGGCATCGAGGAGGAACGCAACGGGGTGATCGTGCGCGGCGGCCGGGTGTTTCGCGCCATCATCGAGGCGACGGTCCCGATCATCAATCTCGTCGTCCGCAAATCCTACGGCGGCGCCTACGGATTCATGGCGTGCAAGCAGATCGGCGCCGATGTCAGCTTCGCGTGGCCGACGGCGCGGATCGCCGTGATCGGCGCCGAGAGCGCGGTCGACCTGATCGGGCGCAGACAACTCCAGCAGGTGCCCGAAGAGCAGCGCCCGGCCGTCCGTGACGCGATGATCGACCATTACAACGCGACCGTCGCCACGCCATGGGTGGCCGCCGAACGCGGCTACATCGACGCCGTCATCGAGCCGTCCCAGACCCGCCTGGAGATCCGGCACGCCCTGCGCCTGCTGCGGGAGAAGGAGCAGTCCGCGGAACCGAATCCCCGCAAGCACAGCCTGTTTCCGGTGTAGACGCTCAGTCCCGCAGCCGCCGGACATAGAGCTGCTGCGCGGCGCGGGCCACGAGTGTGCCGTTCCCGTCGACGATCTCGGCGCTGTGCTCGGTGATCGACTTCGCCCCCGACTCGGTGGCCTGCCGGATCTCGGCGACCTGCTCGCGCGACAGGCCCATGGTGGCGGTGACGGTGCCACGGCCCGGGGTGAGGAACTCGATGGACCCGGTGATGTTCCAGATCCGGTAGCCGCGGCCGAGCTGACCGTAGGCCATGATCGCGAAGAACGGGTCGGTCATCGAGTACAGGGTGCCGCCGAACGCGGCCCGGTTGGGACTGTTGCGGTTCCACGGGCGCACCGTGTAGGCGACGCGGACCGAAGTCCAATCGGCGGCAATGTGTTTCACCCGTACCCCGCCGAACAGATACGGCGGGAAGACGTTGAACAGCGCGCGGTAGACGCGCGGCGATTCACCGGGATACAGCGTCCCGGCGGACGGGTCCTTCGCTGCGGTCGGTTCGATTCTCGACATGGGTCCCCTCCCTGCCCCGGCCGATGGGCCGGGATCACGCCGCTCCCCGGGGGGCGGCTTTCGATGTGGGCACTCTGGCGCCCACATCGAAAGCTGCCCCGGATCCGGGGAGCCGAAACCTCGTCAGCCCTTCGACGGACGCCGCTGCGGCTTGGGAGTGACCGTACCTTCGGCGAGCCTGCGCGCGCTCACCAGGAACGCGGTGTGGCCCTGCATCCGGTGTTCGGGGCGAACGGCAAGGCCGACGACGTGCCAGCCGCGGACCATCGACTCCCAGGAGCGCGGTTCGGTCCAGCACTCCTGCTCGCGCAGCGCCTCGACGACCTTCGACAGCTGGGTGACGGTCGCGACGTAGACGATCAGCACACCACCGGGCACCAGCGCCTTGGACACGGCGGGCAGCGCGTCCCACGGGGCGAGCATGTCCAGGACGACGCGGTCGACCTGCTCACCCTCGTACTGGGCCACGTCGGCGACGGTCAGCGACCAGTTTGCCGGGCGTTCGCCGAAGAACGTCTCGACATTGCGAATCGCGTGCTCGGCGTGATCGTCGCGGATCTCGTAGGAGATAACTTCGCCCTCGGGGCCGACCGCGCGCAGCAGCGAGCAGGTCAGCGCGCCGGAGCCCGCGCCGGCCTCGAGCACCCGGGCGCCGGGGAACACATCGCCCTCGTGGACGATCTGCGCGGCGTCCTTGGGGTAGATGACGGCCGCGCCGCGCGGCATCGACAGCACATAGTCGACGAGCAGGGGGCGCAACGCCAGGTAGGGGGTGCCGTTGGTGGACTTCACGACGGTGCCCTCGTCGGTACCGATGAGCTCGTCGTGCTTGATGCCGCCGCGGTGGGTGTGGAATTCCTTCCCTTCCTCCAGCACCACCGTGTAGAGGCGCCCCTTGGCATCGGTCAGCTGCACCCGGTCCCCGATGGCGAATGGACCGGTCCGTCTGGCCGTCATGGATCTCCGTTCTTCGAATGGACATCACAGCCTGCCAGGTCGGCCCGCCCACGCCCCGCACGGGGTGACCCGTGGCGGCTACTTCGCCGCGGCGAGCACCCGATGCTGCTCGCGCGCCTCGCTGTGCGCCGCGTCCTGGGTCTTCGCCCAGACCTCGGCGACGTGCCGTCCGCCGGTCACCAGGCAGACCCAGGCGTTGGCGTGGTCCTTGCCGTCGGTCAGGCAGGACGCGCCGGGGACATCCGCCGGCGCGGGTGCGGTGGTCTTGCCCTGTGCGGAGGCGATCGCGGCCGAGGTGGCCGCGGCGAGCTCGGTCGCGGCCGCCGCGTCGGCCGCGCGGTAGACGGTGCTGCCCTTGGTGGCCAGCGCGCTCACGCCCAGCCTGGGGTACAGCGCCACCGCCGCCTGCTGGTCCTCGGCGAAGAGCAGGGCGGCGTGCTGCCGGTAGGCGCCGCGGCCGCTGCCGTTGTCACCGATCGACAGTGCGTAGATCCCGTCGGGGTCGTAGGGCAACCGGGCGAGGTCGGCCGCGGGGGTCGCGGTGAACGAGTCCAGCAGCGGCCGTTGCCGTTCCAGTGCGCGCACGGTGATCGCCTCGATGTCGGCGAGCGCACCGGCGCGCACCCTGGTGAACACCACGTAGTCGCGGTAGGGCGTGAAGGCCATGCCCTCGACCCGGCCCCGCTCGGTCAACTGGACGAACCGGGTGTCCGGCGCTGCCGCCAGGGTCGCGGCGGTCCAGTCGACGGTCTGCAGCATGCCGCGCTGGCCGGTCGCGGCCGTCGCGAAGTCGGCGGCGGCGGTGGTCGCGGCGGCGGCGTCGGGGAAGCGCAGGACGCCGTGGGTGAGCCACTCGGAGTCGGCGAGCTCCTTGCCGCCGTTGGAGCGCTGGCTGACGAAGCCGGCCAGCAATCCGTTGTCGTCGGCGGCCTCGGCGATCGCGTTGTGATGCCCGGCGGAGATCTTCAACCGCGCCGAGGTGAGGACATCGGAACTGCCGTGCCGGACGAAACGGGGATCGATATCGGTCGGCAGCGCCAGGATCTCCGCGATCCGCATGCCCTCCGCCAGCTTGCCCGTCCGCAGCGCCTGCTCGGGGCTCGTCGTCGTGGTCGCCGCCGCCGTGGCGGTGACGGGCACCCGCACCGTCTTTCCCGGTTCCTCGCACGCGCTCAGCATGATCATCGCGGCTACGGCCGCCCCCACCCGAATCATTCGATGCATGCGCCGATCCTGGCAGAGCCGGCCGGCGAAGACCGAATCGCGGCGATCGGTGTCGGTGGCTGCCGCTACCCTGCGCAGTATGTCAGTGCCCGTGTCCGTATCCCTCGCCGACGACACCGCAGGCGCACCGGTCCGCCGGTCGCGTCCGGCGCTGTCGCCTTCGCGGGCAGCCGATTTCAAGCAGTGTCCGTTGAAGTACCGGTTGCGGGCGGTCGACCGGATTCCGGAACCGCCGTCGCGGGCCGCCGTGCGCGGCACCGTCGTGCACGCGGTGCTCGAGGACCTGTTCGGGCTGCCCGCGGCCGATCGTCATCCGCGGCGGGCCGCCGAGCTGGTGCCCGGTGCGTGGGAGCGGGTGCGCGCCGATCGCGACGGTGTCGACGAGCTGGTCGCCGCCGGGGGCCCGGAGGCGCTGTTCGCGGAGGTGCGGCGGCTGGTCGAGAGTTACTACGAGCTGGAGGACCCGACCAGGTTCGAACCGCACGCGCTCGAGGAACGGGTCGAGGTCGATCTGGCCGGTGAGATCCCGCTGCGCGGGTTCGTCGACCGCATCGATGTCGCTCCGAACGGTCTGCTGCGGGTCGTCGACTACAAGACCGGCCGCGCCCCCGGCCCGCTGCACGAGGCGCGCGCGCTGTTCCAGCTCAAGTTCTACGCGCTGATGATCCTGCGCACCCGCGACATCGTGCCCGCCCAGCTGCGCCTGATCTATCTGGCCGACAAGGTGCTGCTCACCTATGCCCCCGACCGCGAGGAGCTGGAGCGCTTCGAACGCATCCTGATCGCGCTGTGGCAGGCGATCCTCGAGGCGGGCCGCACCGGCGACTTCCCGCCGAATCGCAACACCATGTGCCGCTTCTGCGATTTCCAGAGTCTGTGCCCGGAGTTCGGCGGCACCCCGCCGCCGTATCCGGGGTGGCCGCAACAGGATTCGGCGCAGGTCGAGCTGGGTCTGCCGGACGTGCGGCCGCCCGAGGACGTCTGAGCGCCGGGCTCACACGGTGAAGTCGCGGAACAACAGCACCGAAAGGCCAAGGCCGACAGCCAGATTCACCACGGCGGCGGATCCGAAGACGGCGATCGGGCGCCAGCCCGCCTCGCGCAGACCGCGCAGCGAGAACTCCAGGCCGATGGAGACGAAGGCCAGGATCAGGAACCAGGTGCGCAGATCGTTGACGACGGCGATGTGCGCGGCGCCGGTCTTCTTGTCGACCGACTGCAGGTACAGGGTGCCGATGATCGAGGCGGTGATGAAGCCGAGCACGAACTTCGGGAACCTGGACCAGAATTCGCCAAGGCTCGGCCTGGCCGCGCCCGGGGTGCGGTCGACCCGGAAGGCGAACCAGGCGGTCAGCGCGATCGCGACCAGCCCGATCAGCGCGTTCTGGGTGGTCTTGACGATCGTGGCGATCTTCAGCGCGTCCTCACCGGCGAGCGCGCCCGCCGCGGCCACCGCCGCCGTGGTGTCGATATTGCCGCCGATCCAGGCGCCCGCCACCGCGTCCGACAGGCCGAATGCCTCGGCGAGCCAGGGCAGCAGGAAGATCGACGGCAGCGCGAAGATGATCACCAGCGACGCCGCATAGGCGATCTGTTCGCGCCGCGCCTGCACCGCTCCCGCCGCCGCGATCGCCGCGCTCACCCCGCAGATCGACACCGCCGAGGACAGCAGTGCCCGCAGCTTGTCGTCGAGCCCGAGCTTGCCACCGAACCACCAGGTGAACCCGAAGACGATGGTGATCAGCGCCAGCGCCTGCACGATCGACGGTCCCGCCGCTGTCACCAGGATCTTCAGATTGATCGAGGCACCGAGCAGCACCACCCCGGTCTTGATGAAGAACTCGGTCCGGAACCCGGCCGAAAGCCGTTCCCGCAGACCCAGTTTGCTCAGCACCACATTGCCGGCGAGCCCGATCGCGATCGCGTACACCGGATATTCCACCGTCTTGGCCACTCGCTTGAACGGCGTGTCCGCCGCCCACTGCGGCACCTGCGTATCGAAGAACCGCGTCAGTGCCCCGAGCGCGAGCACGAGCAGGATCCCGGCCACGATATCGGTCACCGTCGGCCGCGGATTGGCTTGCAGCGCCGCGGTTTCCGTCGTCGTCTTCGGCTCGCTCATCACGGCACCAGCCAATCCGGAATCGCCCCGACCAGCACGAGGCCGATCAGCGCGAGACCGACGACCGTGGCCAGCCAGTCCTCGTTCCAGGTGAATGCGCTACCCGGCCGCGGCTCGGGCGGTGTCTGCGACACGGTGACTCCTTGGGTTCCTCATCGAGAAACCGCAAGGTAGCAACGCACTCCCCCACCCCACACCGATTGTGCTCACCCTGAACCGATCTCGCGCAGCACGGCCCCACCCGGTCGGCTACGCGAACGGCCCGACGAGCGAATCGAGCTCGTCGGGCCGTTCCTCGCGGATCGGGGCGAAACGGGGGTCAGAACGCGCGGCAGGAGCGGATGTCGGTGGCCAGGATCGCCTTGGCGCCGAGATCGGCGAGGCGGTCCATCAGGTCGTTGCCCTGCTTGCGCGGGACCAAGGCGCGCACCGCGACCCAGTCGGGGTCGGTGAGCGGGGAGACCGTCGGCGATTCCAGGCCGGGGGTGATGGCGACGGCCTCGTCGAGCAGCGACTTGGGGCAGTCGTAGTCGAGCATCAGGTACTGCTGAGCGAACACGACACCCTGGATGCGGGCGATGAGCTGGTTGCGCGCCCGGTCGTTCTGGTCGGAACCGGTGCGTTCGATCAGCACACCCTCGGAATCGCACAGCGAGTCACCGAAGGCGACCAGGTTGTGCTGGCGCAGGGTGCGGCCGGAGCCGACCACATCGGCGATCGCGTCGGCGACGCCGAGCTGGATCGAGATCTCGACGGCGCCGTCGAGGCGGATCACCTCGGCCTCGATGCCGAAGCGCGCGAGGTCGGCGCGGACCAGGTTCGGGTAGGAGGTGGCGATGCGCTTGCCCGCCAGATCCTCGACCTTCCAGTCCGCACCCGCCGGAGCGGCGTAGCGGAAGGAGGAGCGGCCGAAGCCGAGCGAGAGGCGCTCGCTGACCGGCGAACCGGAATCCAGGGCCAGGTCACGGCCGGTGATGCCGAGGTCGAGCTCACCGGAGCCGACGTAGATGGCGATGTCCTTGGGCCGCAGGAAGAAGAACTCGACCTGGTTGACGGGGTCGAGAACGGTCAGCTCACGGGAGTCGGTGCGTTTGCGGTAACCGGCCTCGCTCAGGATCGAGACGGCGGATTCCGACAGCGAACCCTTGTTGGGAACTGCGACGCGCAACATGGGGAATGAGGTCCTTTCGGGGAGAAGACGGGAGGAGGTGTCGACCGGACGGATCAGCCGTCACAGATGTCGGTACACGTCCTCGAGCTTCAGCCCGCGCCCCACCATCATCACCTGGACCCAGTACAGCAGCTGGGAGATCTCCTCGGCGAGGGCTTCGTCGCTCTCGTGCTCGGCGGCCAGCCAGATCTCACCGGCTTCCTCGAGCACCTTCTTACCCTGGAAATGGACGCCGGCGTCCAACGCGGCCACGGTGCCGGAACCCTCGGGACGGGTCTGGGCACGCTCGGCCAGCTCGGCGAACAGGGATTCGAAGTTCTTCACGATGAGTGATTGTTTCACACGCCCGCCACCGGATTTCCAGCCCCGCACCCGGGCCCCCGGACAGCCGCCGAACAAACCCGGCCCCGCACTCCCCGACCTCGAGGAGGGGACGGCCACGCAGTGGCCGGTTCGCGGCCGTCCCGCCGGTCAGGTGCCGTTGCGTAAGCGACGAAGGAGCAAGCAACGGTGCCTGACCGGCGGGACACAAGGGGCCGCGAACACGCGGCGCCCGCGCCGCCGATTAACCCAGCAGGTCGCGCAGGTCGGCTACCGCGGTGCGCAGGTGGTCGGCGAAGGCGTACATCTGGTCGGCCACCGACTTGGGGGTGGCCAGGTAGATGTTCCAGCGGTCCGGCAGCAGCACGTAGGCGATGCCGATGCAGGTGGGGCTGGTCGAGCCGAAACCGAAGTAGCGGATGTGGACCGACGGCGCCGAGCTGGTGCTCAGGTAGTCGTCGCGCATGATCGTCCAGCCGGGGCTGTCGAACAGCGCGATCTGCTCGTCGGCGACACCCAGTTCCGCACCGCGACGGCGCTGGATCCACTGCAGTTCCCACAGGTGCTGCTCGGGGGCCTGCCCCGCCTGGCATTCCTTGGCCCGGCCGACGTGCGCGGACGCCGCGGTGCGGGCCGCGGCCAGCTTGGCCTCGCGGTCGGCGGTGTCGTCGACCATCGCGTCGACGAAGGCCACCATCTCCGGGGTCACCACGCGCATGGCCTCGGTGCGGCCGTTGCGGAACTGCCGGGTCGCGATGGACTCGTAGGTGGCGCCGGTCAGGCCCTTGCTGCGCCGGTGGGCGAGCTGGTAGGCCAGCTGGGCGAAGGCGTCGGGCGAGATGCCGAGCTTCTTGGCGTCGCCGGTGCCGAAGTCGTCGAACGAGACCAGCGCGGTCGCGGTGTCGGCGGCGAAGCGGGCGAAGTCGGCGCCCGCCGCGGCGATGTCGGCGCGCGCGGCCGAGTCGAGGACGAACTCGACCGGCTCCACCGGCGGCAATCCCTGGGCGCGGGCGCCGCTGGTGGCGGCGTGATCCTGCGCGGTCCGCTCGAGCAGCGCGTCCACGAACGACAGCACGGTGGTGCCGTCGAGACCGCAGTGCTCGATGTTGATGCCCGCCTGGCCGTCGGCGAAGACGATGAACGACACCGACTTGTCGAAGTACCGGTTGGCGCTGTCACCGTGCAGCAGCTGATCGCAGGCGTGCAGTTCGTCGCGCGGCGCGAAGTCCTCGAGGCACACCGCGAACAGCGCGGTCTCGATCGCGTCGAACGCCGCGACATTGGCCGCCTCGGCGCGCAGCGCGACCCGGGTGCGCGCCCATTCCGCCCTGGCCTTGGTGGTCAGGTGGCCGACGGAGGTGTCCGTCGACGCCGGCTTGGTACCACCCTTGATGACCGCGCGCAGCCCGTCGGCCACGTCCTCGAACGCGTACGGCGCGCCGTCGGGACCGATCACGTCCATCCGGAAGATGTTGCCGCGGTAGAAGACCGCGATATGGCGCGCGTCCGACGGTCCCGGCCATTCCGGGCTGTAGGGCTTGCGGACGGTGTCCTGCACCTCGCCCGGAATGCGGGTCTCGGAGAACAGGTACTCGTTCTGCCACATCGACAGCTGCTGCCCGCGCTGGGTGACCGGCGGGATCTGCTCCTGATCCAGCGCCAGTTTGTAATCCACGGCGGCGCCGATGAGCGCGGCGGCCCGCTCGGCCTGGCCCGCCACGGTCGACGCGGCCAGCGGCGTGTCGTCGCGGAACAGGAACACGAAGTTGGCGTTCAACGCGATCCGGTCGCGGCGGCCCAGGTACCGCGATGGCCAGAACTCGTCGAGCCAGCTGCCGACCCCCGGTGTTGCGTCGTACTCGGCGAGTGCGGCGTGCAGGGTCCGGCCCGCCCCACCGGGCCGCAGCAGTTCGGCGACTGCGGCCTCGGTGGTGGCGAGTTCTTCGGCGCCGAGCAGCGGCTGACACCACTGCAGGAACCGCGCGCAACTGTCGTCCAGTGTCGGCAGCGGTACCCGGGGCAGGCTGTCTTCGGCGGCGAACGTCGGTTGGTTCAATCCAGATCCTCAGGTCTCGGTGGGATGCGGGCGTGACACGAACAGGTTGGCGTAGAGCCAGCCTTCGGCTTCGTGGTCGGTGGTGTCGATTCCCTTGGCCGCCAACGCTTCCAGCACCTGTGCACGTTCCTGGGCCGAGGCGAAGCGACGCTGCTGGAACATACCGGGCCGCTGCTCGCTGCGATAGCCGAGCGCGGCGAGTTCCTCGGCGATGGGACCGAAATCGAACATCCGCAACACGAAATGCGCCATCCACGGTCGCCGGTGCGGATCCGCCTGGGCGACCCTGGACAGGGTTTTCTCGGTGATGTAGCCGACACATCCGGTGGAGATCACCAGATCGGCGGAGGCGAGCACACGGCGCTGCGCCTCGGTCGGCTCGGTGGCCTCGAGGTCGGCGTGCACGTAGTCGTGCAGGAATCCGGCGGCGTGGGCGTAGGTCAGCGCCGGGCGTGCGGCGTCCATCCCGACGAAGCGTACGTCGGGCATCAGGTCGGCGCGTAACCGCTCCCGGTCCGCCGCGATCAGCCCGACCTTGTCGGTCTCGGCGTGGTCGCGATAGTGCCCGGCCAGCTCGTCGACCGTCGTGTCGGTCCGCAGCAGCGCCGCGTTCACCCCGTAGGAGCAGCCGAGGTCGAGTACCGTCGGGATCCGGCCCGGTCGCGCCGCCCGCAGCTGCCGCAACTGGTCCTGGAAGTGCGGCTTGGCCAGTTCCGGGATCCGGTAGTCCAGCTCGTTCATCCGCGCGAAGTAGGCACGCGGGTCAGGGCTTTCGTAGATGTCGTCGAAGGATGCTTTGCCGGTGGTGTGCAACGGAACGGACATGGGCGGTTCCTCTCAGTCGAGCAGTCGGTCACCTCGGACGGCGTCGGCCGCGGCGGCCACATGGTCGGGCAGGACACGGCCGAACAGCTGCCTGGTGCGTTCGACAGTGCCGATCACCCCTGGCCGGTCCGTGTAGGCGAAGATCGCCGAATGTCGTTGTCCCGCACCGGCCACCTCGGTGACCCGGTGCAGCGAGAAGCGGCCCTTGAACAGCTGCAGATCGCCGGGGCGCAGTTCCAGCGCGCGGATGAACCGCTCGCCGTCACCGGTGAGCACGGCGCGCACGTCGTCGAGATGCTCGGCGTGCGGGTCGCGGATATTGGGGCAGTATTCGAAGACACCGCCCGATTCGGGACGGCGGGTCAGCATGCTCACGGTGAACTCGTTGGTGTCGAAATGCCACGGGTGCGACATGCCCGGCTCGACCACGTTCAGGCACAGACCGGCCAGCGGATCGGCGAATTCGTGCAGTTCGTCGAGTTCGAAACAATCGGCGACGAACCGCTGGAAGACCGGATCGGTGTAGAGCCGCTGGATCAGCGCGTCGGCGGGGATACGGTCGCGGGCGACGAAGGCGTTGCCGCGATCGAGCACGATCCGGGCCGGATGATCGGCGGGCAGGTCGGCGTCGAGCGGGATGTTGTAGGCGTTGACCCGCTCCACCTTGTAGTGGGCGTGCGGGGCGATCCGCTCCCCCTCGACCCGCAGTGTGTCCCACAGCTCAGGGCGGATGAATTCCCGCAGGACCGTGCAGCCGTCCTCGGCCAGTTCCGCGCGCGCGGCCGCCACCGCGGCGCGCCGGCCCGGGCCACCGAGATCGGTGAGCGGATACCGTGCGATGTCGACGATTTCGTCAAGCCCCCGCGTCCCTGTCATGCATTCAGTTTGCGGGAACTTTCGCCGACACGCCCAGGGTTTCGGCAAATCCGGACTATCCCGGGCAGATCACAGCGTCATGAAATCAACTGTGCGGCAACAGTTTTCGCGCATTCGCTGTCGATAGCGGAATTATCACGGTAGGCTATTTCGCCCTATCTCGCTGCGCTGCCGAAATGTTCATCGCGCACATCCAGCGCGGCGCACAGGTCGGCCACCGACAATCCAACCAGCGACTCCCGGAATACCCGCCCCGGCGCCTCGGGAACCGCGATTTCGCAGGGAATCACGATCAGGCCGCAACCCGCGCCCTGTGCCGCGAGTGCGCCGGTGGGCGAATCCTCGATGGCCACGCAGTCGGTCGGGTCGAGTCCGAGCAGGTCGGCGGCCTTGCGGTAGATGGCGGGATCCGGTTTGCCGTGCGGCACTTCGTCACCGCAGACCGAGGTGTCGAAGAAGTCGCGGCCGAGGGTGTCGAGCCCGTATTCGGTGAGCGAGCGTTTGGTGTTGGTGACCAGCGCGCAGCGCAGGCCCTCGGCGCGCACCATGGCGAGCGCGTCCTTGGCGCCGGGGCGCCACGGGATCGGGCCGAGCATCAGCTCGGTGACGCGGCGCTCGAGGAACTCGCCCGCCTCGGCGATCACCCGCGGCGTCGCTTCGACGCCGATCCCGGCGAAGAGCATGCGCAGCGCGTTCGGGCCGGAGGCGCCGATCAGCGCGTGGCGGATCTCGTCGGTCAGCTCGCTGCCGTGCGCACGGGCCAGTTCGCGGACCGCTATGTCCCACAGCTTCTCCGAATCGAGCAGCGTGCCGTCCATGTCCCACAGCACCGCGGCCGGTCGCGCGCTCACCTGTTTCTCGCCTCGTTCTCGTCGGGGGTCGGACCGGCGGTCACCGGGCCGCGTTCAGGGTAGCGGGTGCCCCTCAGACTCCCGAGCCGGCGATCTGCAGCGCGTTGCCGGTGCCGCTGACCTGAATCCAGCGATTCTCCGAGCTCACGGTGCCGTTGGTGAGGTGGTAGGTGAGCGAGACGACCGCCCGGTTCTCCCCGTTGGGCGTGATCGAGCCGACAGTCACCGACCGCACCGTCGACCAGAACGAGGAGTACTGCCCGAAGCCACCGGTCTGCGCCTGATAGCCGGGGGCGAGCTGGGCCCAGGCCCCACCGATATTGCCGGGCAGCATGCCGTAGTACCCGGCGATGAACTGGGCCACCCGGTCCGGTGTCGGCGGGCCGAACGGCGTGGTGGTGATCGTCGTGCTGGTCGGCGACGGCGTGGCGGTGGGCTTGCCGGAGGTGCTCGTCGCCGGGGCGCCCGAGGTGGGGCCGGTGCTCGTCGCTCCGTTCGGCGACGCGGTCGCCGGCGCGGACACGGTGACCGTCTCCTGCTCGGGCACGATCACGACCGTGCTCACCTTGCCGTCGACCACCGTGGTCACGGTGACCGGGTTCTGCGCCTGCTGACCGGGATCGGCGCCCCGATCGCGGGTGACGACCAGGACGACGAGCATCACCGTGAACGCGGCGACGGCGGCGGCGAGCAGCAGGATGGCCCTGCTGTTGTTCGGGGAATCGGTGCGCGCGGGCGGATTCGGGCCGATCGGTGGTGGACCGGACGGTGACCCGGCGCGCTGGTGGTCGCGGGCGCCGGTTCCCCGCACGTCGTCCTGCACCCGGCGCTGTTCGGCACCTGCCCGGTCCGCGTTCGTGCCTGCCGCCGACGGCGCGCTGTCCGAGCCCGGCGCGGAGGGCTGTCCCGCCGAACCGGAAACACCGGGGACCCCACCGGATCCCGTGGCAGACGACCCACCCGTGATCGCCGACCTGGCCGCCTTGGCCAGCGCCAGCCCGCTGCCAAGCAGAGCGGCAGCACCGGACTTCGCCGCGGCCCCGCCCGCGGGCGCGGTCGGCTGCGGCAGCAGCGTCGTGGCCGCCTCGCCCATCGGCAGCACCTTCGTCGCCGAAGCGGGCAGCGCCGGAACCCGCCCCGCCGCAACATCTTCCAGGGCCTTCCTGGCCTGCGCCATGGTCGGGCGGTCCTCGGCCGACGCGGTCAGCAGCCACATCAGCACCGGACCGAGCGGACCCGCGTGCTTCGGTTCCGGCACCACGCCCCTGGCGACGGCGTGCAGCACCGCGAGAGGGTTGTCGCCCTCGCCGAACGGCGGCGCCCCCTCGACCGCGGCGTACAGCGTCGAGCCGAGCGCGAAGATGTCGGCGGCGGGCTTCGGATCATCACCACGGGCGATCTCGGGCGCCAGATAGGCGGGTGTGCCCGCCAGGAACCCGGTGGCGGTCACCGTGACATCGCCGGTGGCGTGCGAGATGCCGAAGTCGGTGAGTTTCACGGTGCCGTCGTCACCGACGAGCAGGTTGGCGGGCTTCACATCCCGGTGCATGATCCCGGCGTCGTGCGCCGCCGACAGCGCCGCCGCGGCCTGGGCGCCGATCCCGGCCACCTCGATCGGCGGCAGCGTCGCGCCGCCCGCCAGCTTCACGGCCAGGCTCGGCGCGTTCATGTATTCCATGACCAGCCACGGCTGGCCGTCTTCCTCGGCGACGTCGAAGACGGTGATGGCGTTGGGATGATGCAGCCGCGCGGCGATCCGGCCCTCGCGCATGGCGCGCAGCTTCGCTTCCAGCGCTTGCGATCCGGTGAGCCCCGGTGCGAGCAGCAACTGCTTCACCGCGACGGTGCGGCGCAGCCGGACGTCGGTGGCGCGCCACACGACTCCCATCGCGCCGGTGCCGATCGGGTCGGTGAGTCGATAGCGTCCCGCGATCAACCGATCCGATGTCATAACGTGTGCCCCTCCTGCAATACCGCCGAGTCGTCCAGCCCTCCGCGCCACAGCGGGATGAAACTTTCGAAAATCCTACGTGCTGAGCTGCTTTGCCCTAGTATCCGGCGGCCTGAGTCCAAGGACTCCCGGCCGCTTCGTGACCAGACTCACAACCGGCACAACGACTTCGGACCGGCCCCGCGGGGACCGGTCCGATCAACCGTCGCCTGTCAGTGTCTCAGGCGTTGAAGTATTTCGCCTCCGGATGCAGCAGCACGAACGCGTCGGTCGACTGTTCCGGGTGCAACTGCAACTCCTCCGACAGCGTCACTCCGACCCGGCCCGCCTCGAGCAGGTCGACCAGCTTGGCCCGGTCTTCGAGCTCCGGGCAGGCGCCGTAGCCGAAGGAGTACCGCGCACCGCGGTAGCCGAGCTTGAAGTAGTCCTGGATGTCGGCGGGGTCGTCGTCGGCGACCGACTGGCCGTCCAGGGTCAGTTCCTCGCGCACCCGGCGGTGCCAGTACTCGGCCAGCGCCTCGGTCAGCTGCACGCCGATGCCGTGCACCTCGAGGTAGTCGCGGTAGTTGTCGGCCGCGAACAGCGCGTTGGCGAAGTCGGCGATCGGCTGACCCATCGTCACCAGCTGGAACGGCAGCACGTCGACCTGGCCGGTCTCGCGGGCCCGCTCGCGCGAGCGGATGAAGTCGGCGATGCACAGGAACCGGTCGCGCTGCTGACGCGGGAAGGTGAACCGGTACCGCTCCGGTGCGTCGGCGTCGGGCTCGGTGAGCACGATGACGTCGTCGCCCTCCGACACCGCCGGGAAGTACCCGTAGACCACGGCGGCGTGCTGCAGCACGCCTTCGGTGGCGAGCCGGTCGAGCCAGGCCCGCAGCCGCGGACGGCCCTCGGTCTCCACCAGTTCCTCGTAGGAGGGCCCGTCGCCGCTGCGCTGACCACGCAGACCCCACTGCCCCAGGAACAGCGCCCGCTCGTCGAGCAGACCCGAATACTCCTGCAGCGGCAGGCCTTTCACCACACGGGTGCCCCAGAACGGCGGGGTGGGCACCGGCAGCTCGGCGGCGACGTCGGACCGTTCGGGCACCTCGATCGGCACCTCGGCGGCCTTGCGCTCGGCCGCGATCCGCTTGGAGCGCTCGTGGCGGGCCTTACGCTCGGCGGCCTTCTCCTTGGCGGCGATCGCCTCCGGGCTGTCGGGATCGAGACCACCGCCACGCTTGACGGTCATGATCTCGTCCATCAGCCGCAGGCCCTCGAACGCGTCGCGGGCGTAGTGCACGTCGCCCTCGTAGACGGCGGTGAGGTCGTTCTCCACGTAGGCGCGGGTCAGCGCGGCGCCACCGAGCAGCACCGGGAACTGTTCGGCGACACCCTTGGCGTTGAGTTCCTCGAGGTTCTCCTTCATCACCACGGTCGACTTCACCAGCAGCCCGGACATGCCGATCACGTCGGCCTTCTTGTCCTGGGCGGCGTCGAGGATGGTGGCGATCGGCTGCTTGATGCCGAGGTTGACCACCTCGTAGCCGTTGTTGGACAGGATGATGTCGACCAGGTTCTTGCCGATGTCGTGCACGTCGCCCTTCACGGTGGCGAGCACGATCCGGCCCTTGCCGGAGTCGTCGGTGGCCTCCATGTGCGGTTCCAGGTGCGCGACAGCGGTCTTCATCACCTCGGCCGACTGCAGCACGAACGGCAGCTGCATCTGGCCCGAGCCGAACAGCTCACCGACGGTCTTCATGCCCGACAGCAGCGTCTCGTTGATGATCCGCAGCGGTGGCACCGACTGCATCGCCTCGTCCAGATCGACGTCGAGGCCGTTGCGCTCACCGTCGACGATGCGCCGCTCCAGCCGCTCGAACAGCGGCAGCGCGGCCAGTTCCTCGGCCCGCGAGGCCTTCGACGACGCGGTCGAGACACCCTCGAACAGCGCCATCAGCTTCTGCAGCGGGTCGTAGTCCTCGGTGCGGCGGTCGTAGATCAGATCCAGCGCGACCTGGCGGTGCTCGTCGGGAATCCGGCTCATCGGCAGGATCTTCGACGCGTGCACGATCGCCGAATCCAGTCCGGCCTCGACACATTCGTGCATGAACACCGAGTTCAGCACCTGCCGGGCGGCGGGGTTCAGGCCGAAGGAGATATTGGACAGACCGAGGGTGGTCTGCACATCCGGATGCTTGCGCTTGAGCTCGCGGATCGCCTTGATGGTCTCCTCGCCGTCCTTGCGCGACTCTTCCTGGCCGGTGCCGAGGGTGAAGGTCAGCGTGTCGACGATGATGTCGGACTCCAGCAGACCCCAGTTGGTCGTGATGTCCTCGATCAGGCGCTCGGCGATCGCGACCTTGGCGTCGGCGGTGCGCGCCTGGCCCTCCTCGTCGATGGTCAGCGCGACCACGGCGGCGCCGTGCTCGGACACCAGCCGCATGATCTGCTGGAACCGAGAATCCGGACCGGCGCCGTCCTCGTAGTTCACCGAGTTCACCGCGCAGCGGCCACCCAGATGCTGCAGACCGGCCTGCAGCACCGGCGGTTCGGTGGAGTCGAGCATGATCGGCAGGGTCGAGGACGTCGCCAGGCGCGAGGCCAGCTCGTTCATGTCCACGGTGCCGTCGCGGCCGACGTAGTCGACGCACAGGTCGAGCATGTGCGCGCCGTCGCGGGTCTGGTCCTTGGCGATCTCGAGGCAGCGCTGCCAGTCCTCGGCCAGCATGGCGTCACGGAAGGCCTTGGAGCCGTTGGCGTTCGTGCGCTCGCCGATCATCAGGATCGAGGCGTCCTGCTCGAACGGGACCGCGGTGTACATGCTCGACACGGCCGGCTCGTGCTCGGGCGTGCGCCGCGCCTCGATCGGGGGCAGCGTGGTCTCGACCACGCGCACCGCCTCGGCGACCTGACGGATGTGCTCCGGGGTGGTGCCACAGCAGCCACCGACCATCGCGAGGCCGAACTCGGAGACGAAGCCGCTCATCGCGACCGCGAGCTCCTCCGGGGTCAGCGGGTACTCCGCGCCGTTCGCGCCGAGCACCGGCAGGCCCGCGTTCGGCATCACCGACACCGGGATCTGCGCGTGCCGCGACAAGTGCCGCAGGTGCTCGCTCATCTCGTCGGGACCGGTCGCGCAGTTCAGGCCGATCATGTCGATGCCGAGCGGTTCCAGCGCGGTCAGCGCCGCGCCGATCTCGCTGCCGACCAGCATGGTGCCGGTGGTCTCCACGGTGACGTGGGTGATGATCGGGATCCGGCGGCCCGCGGCGATCATGGCCCGCCTGCTGCCGGTGATGGCGGCCTTGACCTGCAGCAGGTCCTGGCAGGTCTCGATCAGGATGGCGTCGGCGCCACCGTCGAGCATGCCGAGGGCGGCCTCGGTGTAGGCGTCGCGCAGCGAGACGTACGGCGCGTGCCCCAGCGTCGGGAGCTTGGTGCCGGGGCCCATCGAGCCGAGGACGTAGCGCGGGGTGCCGTCGGCGGACGGCCCCATCTCGTCGGCGACCTCGCGCGCGATCCGGGTGCCGCGCTCGGACAGGTCGCGGATCCGGTCCTGGATGTCGTAGTCGGCCAGGTTGGGTAGGTTGCAGCCGAAGGTATTGGTCTCCACCGCGTCCGCGCCCGCCGCGAAGTAGGCGCGGTGGATATCGGCGAGGACATCGGGGCGGGTGTCGTTGAGGATCTCGTTGCATCCTTCGAGGCCACGGAAATCGTCGAGCGTCAGATCCGCGGCCTGCAACATCGTGCCCATCGCACCGTCGCCGATGACGACACGTCGTCGCAGCGTGTCGAGGAGCGTGGTATCGAACCCGGTGGGCAAGGACGCAGACATGGGTCAAGACTAATGGGCGGCTCCGACGCGCAAGACCACTGCGGGTGAATCGAGTGGCGCCGGCCACAGCTCGAACGGGAAACACGCAACAGCGCCGGTCACCGCAAAACAATTCGCCGAAGACACTAGGCTGACCGGGTGGATGCCAGTGAAACCCCCGAGACGGAACTGCCGACGTTGCGCAATCCCGTGCTGGTCGCGGCCTTCGAGGGCTGGAACGACGCCGGTGACGCCGCCAGTGGCGCGGTCGAACATCTGGAGTTGATCTGGGACGCGGAGCCGCTCGCCGAACTCGATTCCGAGGATTACTACGACTACCAGGTGAACCGCCCGACGGTGCGTCAGGTGGACGGGGTGACCAGGGAGATCCAGTGGCCCTCGACCATGTTGTCGGTGTGCTCGCCCCCCGGTAGCGACCGCGACGTCGTGCTGCTGCGCGGGATCGAACCCAATATGCGGTGGCGCAGCTTCTGCAACGACCTGCTCGAGTTCATCGAGCAGCTGGGGGTGGAGACCGTCGTCATCCTCGGCGCGTTGCTGGCCGACACGCCGCACACGCGGCCCGTTCCGGTGACCGGTTCGGCGTACAGCCCGGAGGCGGCCGAGCGGTTCAGCCTGGAGCAGACCCGGTACGAGGGCCCGACCGGGATCACCGGGGTGCTGCAGGACCAGTGCGTCAAGGCCGGGGTGCCCGCGGTGTCGTTCTGGGCGGCGGTGCCGCATTACGTATCGCAGCCGCCGAACCCGAAGGCCACGATCGCGCTGCTGCACCGGGTCGAGGACGTCCTCGACATCGAGGTTCCGCTCGGTGAGCTGCCGACCCAGGCCGAGGAGTGGGAGGCGGCGGTCAACGAGATGACCGTCGGCGACGAGGAGATCAACGAGTACGTGCGCTCGCTCGAGGAGCGCGGCGACGCGGCGCTCGACCTCAACGAGACCATGTCGAAGATCGATGGCGACGCCATCGCGGCGGAGTTCGAGAAGTACCTGCGCCGGCGCGGCCCTGGCAGCTTCGGCCTCTGACCTGTGCCCAGCCGGCCGGCCGTGTCGCGACGTTCGCGGCGCGGCTCGGCCCTGCGCGGCGGCTGGTTGCAGAATGTGTTGCTGCTCAACAAGAGTTGTCACCGCTGGCCTGGTGATACTTCGTTCTCGGCTCGGCCGGAGCGAAGGCGACGGCAGTCTGGCAGCGGCTGATCGTCAGCGCCGTGCTGCTGGCACGTGTGCCCGGTGTTCGGTGACCAGCGCCCGCTCGCACTGTTCGCCTGTCTCGCGGCCGGAGCCGTCGCTACCGGGATGGTGGTTCGGTGTCGGCGGAGGTGTCCACGGCTAGCGCTCCAGGGTCAGAACCTGGGCGGCCGCTTCGTGCGCCAGCTTCGCGATCAGCATGTCACGCGGGATCGTCTGGCCGGCAAGGTGATCGAGTGACGGCACCACCACATGGTGCGCGTCGGCCCGCTTCAATTCCTGAGTGAGCTCGGCGAACGCCGCACCGTCACCCGCGGTCGATTCATGGAACGTCGCGGCGAAACACATCCCCGCGGTGCGCGCCAGGCTGCGTAGCGCGTCCTCCAATTGGTCGCTCTGGCCGTCGGCCAGGTCGTCCCGCAAGTATCCATAGATCAACGCTTCCACCCGAACCTCCGTTGGATAGGGATCGCTGTTCTGTTGTCGGATCCCCCCGCGCCACGCCGTGCGCCGCGCGGGGGTACTGCGTTGCCCTGCAAGCTCTCCTGCAAAGCGGGTGTCCGGTCTGCGGGCCGAGCACCTGCTTACAGCATGCGTATTCGCGGCCCGCCGCAGCAGATGTCAAGCCGATGACATCTACATGCCCTATTCGGGACGCCGAACGTTAACTGGTGGGATACTACCGCCGTGACCGCAACTGATGATCGACCCGTCTGGGCTGTCCGGATGCGCTCGGAACGTGACGCGAGGGGGTGGTCGCAAGCCGATGCCGTCCGCGCGATGCGTGCCAAGTCCTCCCACAACCTGCCGACGGACAGTACTCTGCTGCGCAACTGGCGGCGCTGGGAATCCGGGGAATCGCGACCCGACGAGTTCTACGCGCCGATCATCGCGGCCGCGTTCGACACCGTCACCGCCGCGTTCTTCCCCAAGTCCCGGCCCAACCGCGATGACGAGCTGTTATCGGCAACGGGTATGGACACTCTGGAGTTCATCGGCAGGCTCCGGATGTCCGACGTCAACAGCGCGACCCTGGACGCGGTGCGGATCACCGCCGAACGGCTGTGCTGCGAGTACGCCTACGCCGACCCGCACGAACTGCACACCGAGGGCACCGCGTGGCTGCGCCGGATCACCTCGCTGCTCGACGGCAGACTCACCCTGAGCCAGCATCGGGAAATCCTCGTGCTGGCAGGCTGGGTGGCGTTGCTGGTCGGTTGCGTCGACTACGACCTCGGGCAGCGGGCGGGCGCCGAGGCGACCCGCCGGGCCGCCGATTCGCTCGGGCGCGAGGCGGGCAATGTCGAGATCTCCGCGTGGGCGGCCGAGATGTCGGCCTGGTTCGCGCTGACCCAGGGCAACTTCCGTGGCGCGATCGAGGTCTCGGAGAAGGCGATGCCGGGCACCACCTCGATGAGTGTCGGGGTGCAGCTGGCCGCCCAGCGCGCCAAGGGCTGGGCCCGGCTCGGCGACCGCCGTGCCGTGCAGACCGCGCTCGACGAGGGCAGGGCCATCCTGTCGCGGATGGGTCATCCGGCCGATCTGGCCAACCACTTCGTCATCGACGCGACGAAGTTCGACTTCTACGCGATGGACTGCTGCCGCGTCGCGGGTCAGGACCGGCTGGCCGAACGCTACGCCCAGCAGGTGATCAGCGATTCGACCCGGCCCGACGGGTCGATCCGCAATCCGATGCGGGTGTCGGAGGCGCGGCTGACGCTGGCCGTTGTCGCGGCGCGCGACCGCGATCTCGAACGCGCGGTCGAGGAGGGCGTCGCGGCCTTCACCGCGGGTCGGCGCTCGTTGCCGTCGCTGGCGTGGATCGCCAGCGAGGCGGCCAGGGAGATCATCGAACGCTTCCCAGGAGACCCGCGCACCCAGTCGTTCCTCGGGCAGCTGCGCTCGCTCAACGTCGGGTGAGCCGTGAATACCAGACGCGGGAGGCGCGCCGATCCGGGACGGGTCCCCATGGCCGCCCGGCGGCCACCACTAACCTGTCTACGGTGACCGACCTCGCCGACGGCCTGCCCAGCGCCGTACCCGCCCTGTGGGACGAGCGTCTGCGGTTGTTCTCGTTCGCGACCGCCGAGAAGCGCGCCGACTACCTGCGGGTGCTGCGCGCTTTCGACAGCGCCCGCGCCGCGTACGTGGTGCTGTTGCACGCCGACGACGTCGCCGAGTGGATCGCCAAGGCCGAGACGGGCGCGCACGCGGGGCCCGCGGGTGTGCCGTTGGCCGCCGTCGAGATCGGCCCGCTGCTCGAGCAGCTGCATCGCTGGGGCGTGCTGGAGCGCAGCTACGACGGCACCCGCGCGGCCACCCTCGCCGAGTACCGCAACCGGCACTACGTCTACCAGTTCGCCCAGGCCGGTTTCCAGGCGTACCGGGCGGTGGCCGGGGTGCTGACGGCGAGGATGGACGACGCGTCGCTGTCGCGTCTTGTGCTGCCCGAACTGCTCACCGATCTGCGCACCCTGGCCGCCGCCAATCGCGACGGGGACGCCGAGCGCGTCTACACGACGCTGCGCAGGCTCGACGCGACCCTCACCGACATGGCGGCGCGGGCGGCGCACTTCTACCTGTCGCTGGGCGATCTGGTGCGCACCACCGAGATCACCCCGGAATCCTTTCTCGCGCACAAGGATGCGTTGCTCGCGCACATGCGCGAGTTCAGCATGGACCTGGCCCGTTTCGCGCCCCGGCTTGCGGCCGCGATCGGTGAGGTCGAGGACACCGGCGTCGAGCAGCTGATCGCGCGCGCGGCGAGCTGCGACGAGCGGGTGATGCTGAGCCCGGCCGAGCGGGAAGCGGACTGGCGGTCGCGCTGGGACGGTCTGCGCACCTGGTTCGTCAGCGCGGGCAGCGGCGAGGCGAACGAGTCGTGCGAGGCCGATCGGCTGCGGGAGGCGACGATGAGCGCGATCGCCGCGGTGCTGTCGCTGTTGCGCCGGGTCACCGAGACCCGGCGCGGTGGGGTCAGCCGGGAATCGGCGCTGCGGCATCTGGCCGCCTGGTTCGTCGACACCCCGACCACCGGGAGCGCGCACGCGCTCTACGACGCGGTGTTCGGCCTGGGCAGACCGCGGCATCTGGCGCTGGAGCATCCCGATGCGGAAGTGATTCCCGCGGGCCGATCCTGGTGGGAAGCACCACCGTTGGAGATCTCGCGGACTCTCGCCGAGACGGGCCGCGCGCCGACCGTGGGCGCGCCCGCCCGGATCGCGCGCAACGACGCGGGCATCCGCAGGCTGCGCGAGGCACAGCTGGCCGCCCAGCGCGAACGCGCGCAGGCCGCGGCATCGCTGGCCACCGGCGCCGTGCACGAACGGGTGCTCGACCAGCGCGAGACCGAGGTCCTGCTGCGGCTGCTCGACGCGGCATCGACAGCGTGGGTACCGGTCAGCGGAAAGGTCGACGGCACAACGGGTTCCGACAACGGTGTGACGCTGACGGTGCGCCCCTGTGACGGGTCGACGATCATCCGCACCGCGGCGGGTCTGCTGCATCTGAACAATCGCCGCCTCGAGGTCACCGCGACGACGCGACGGGGGACGCCACGATGAGACAGCAGCGCCGCATCGACGCCCTCGCCCTGGACAGCTACCAGCGCGCCGCCCGGGTGATGCTCGCCAACCACCTGGTCACCCGGGTCTATCCCGACCGGATCGCGCTGCCGTTGATCCGGCGCTGGGCCACCGAGCTGCGCGAGGACCTCGCCGAACTGTTCGGCTACCGCTTGGAAGTCACCGAGACCACGGCCCGGCTCTACCCCGTGCACGACCGGCTCGACGACACCAGGCCCGCGCGCAGCGTCAACGATCGCGTCTTCGATCGCCGTCGCTACGCCTACCTCGCCCTGGCGCTGGCCGCGCTCGGCCGGGCGGGCGACCAGATCACCCTGTCCGAATTGGCCGAGCACGTGGCCGATTACGCGAGCCGGATCGACGGCCTCGAGCTGTCCACCGACCGCGCCGCCGACCGGGACGCCTTCGTCGACGCGGTCGGGTGGCTGGGCACCCGGGGCGCGCTGACGCTGGCCGACGGGGACGCGGGCGGCTGGGCCAGCGATCCCGAGGCGGGCGAGGCGCTCTACGACATCGACCGGCCGGTGGTGTTCGCGCTGTTCCGGCCGCCGCGGGCGCTGCAGCACCTGCACAGCGTGCGCGGTCTGCTCGCCGACGACACCGAGCAGGCGCCCGCCGAGCGGGCCCGCCGGGTGCGCCGCGCCCTGGTGGAGCGGCCCGTCGTGTACCTCGAAGACCTCCCGCCCGCCGAACGTGCGCTGCTCGGCCAGGACCGCCTGGTGGGTGAGGTCGAGTACTGCACCGGTCTGCGTGCCGAGCGCCGCGCCGAAGGGGTCGCGCTCATCGACACCTCGGGCAGGTTGTCCGACACCCGCTTCCCCGGCACCGGCACCCTCGCGCAGGTGGCGCTGCTGCTCATCGGCGAGATCGCCGACGTGGTCATCGACATCGACAACCCGGTCCCGCACCGCACCGCCGTTTCCGGCGAGGACGCCCTGCTCGACCTGCTCGACGCGGCCATCCCCGAGGCGGGCGTGTTCGCCCCGCTGGCCGAGGACGCCGAAACCCTGGACACCACAGCGGATTCCCTCGACACGGACCTCGAGGACGCCGGGCCGGTCACCTATCCGTTCCTCGAGGACACGTGGGTGCGCGGCACCGTCACCGCGCTGACCGACCGCTACGGCGCGACCTTCGCCGCGCAATGGCAGGCCGACGTCGGCGGGCTCACCACCGAGGTGATCGCCCTGCTCACCAAATTGCGGCTGATCCGGCCGGTCGAGGGCGGGCTGCTCGTGCTGCCCGCGCTGGCCAGATACCGGGGCGCGGTGGTCACCGTGCGGGTCCGGCAAGCCGAGGAATTGTTCGTCACCGCCGCCGACACCGACGGCGGCGGCACCGGAACGGGAGGGAACTGAGCAGATGTCGCTCATTCACGGCGGAGTGCGTTTCGTCCCGACCCGCGCGGGCATCGTCAACCTGTGGGACTACCGCGACCAGGAGTTCTGTTTCGCCGACGGCCGCCTGGTGCTGCGCGGACCCAACGGGTCGGGCAAGACCAAAGCCCTGGAAGTGCTGTTCCCGTTCGTGCTCGACGGGCGGATCGAGCCGCGCAGGCTCAATCCGTTCGCCGGTGAAGAACGCACCATGAAGTCGAACCTGCTGTATCGCAAGCAGGAATCGGCCTACTCGTATGTGTGGATGGAGTTCGCGCGCGGTAGCTGGGACGATCCGGAAGTCGTCACCGTCGGGATCGGTATGCGCGCCACCCGGTCCTCGGACAAGGTGACCCGCTGGTACTTCGTCGCCGACGGCCGCGCCGGCGTCGACTTCTCCCTCATCGGCCCCGACGACCGCCCGCTGACCCGCAAGCAGCTCGCCGAGCAGATCGGCAGCGACGCCATCGTCGACCGGCCGGTGGAGTACCGCGCCGCCATCGACGCGCGCATGTTCGGGCTCGGTGTGCAGCGCTACGACCAGCTGATCAACCTGATCCTCACCTTGCGCAGGCCGCAGCTGGCCAAGAACCTGGACCCACGAGGCCTCTCGCAGGCGCTGACCGACGGCCTGCGCCCGCTCGACGAGCAGCTGATCCTGGACGCGGCCCGCTCGTTCAGCGATATGGAGGAGGTCGGGCGCACTCTCGACGGGCTCGTCCAGGCCGACACCGCGACCCGCCGTTTCGTCGACGTGTACCGGAAATACCTTGCGGTGCAGGCGAAGACCGATGTCGACCAGGTCCGCACCCGGCTCGACGCGGTGACCAACGCCTCGACCGCCCTCTTCGCGGCCACTGCCCTGCGCACCCGCCGCGAGGCCGACCGCACCGAAGCCGAGACCAGGGCCGAGGAAGCCGACCGCGCCTACGAGCAGGCCATCGCCGACCGCGAGAACCTGCAGCGTTCCAGCGCCTACGAGGGCAAACAGCAACTCGACGACCTCGCCGACGCGGTCCGCAGGCTCGAGACCTCCGCGGCCGTGCACCGCGACAAGGCCGCCGAAGCGGGCCAGACCCTGCAGCGCCGCGCCGAAGAGGCCGAGCGCGCGGCCGAAGCCGTGCGCACCGCCGCCGCCGCACTGGTCCGGGGCGAGGACGCCTTGCGCACCGCCGCCGAGGAAGCCGGCATCGAGTGGGTGGCGCCGAGCGCCGACGGCCGCGGCGACCAGATCACCGCCGCCGTGCGCGGGCACGCCGAGGAACGCGATGCCGACGTCCGCGCGGTACGAAAAGCGTTGAGCCGCTGGGAATCCCTGGCCGCCGACCGCACCCGCGCCCAGCGCCTCGCCGAACGCGCGGTGGAACTGCGCGACGCCGCGGCCGCCGAAGTCGCCCACGCCGAAGCCGCCGTCGCCCTGGCCCGCACCGAATCCGCTGCCGCCCTGCGCGCGTGGTGGCAGACCAACTCGGCGGTCTTCGCACCGATTACCGCCGGGATGCTGCCCGATGGGCACGGCACGGACCTGGCAGGGCGGTCGGACGGCACCAGCTCCGACACCGACTCGGGCTCCGACACCAGTTCGCGCTCGGGCTCAGGCTTCGGGTCCTGGTCCGACACCAGCTCGAGCCTCCGCTCCGGCTCGGGCTCCGGCTCGGGCTCCGGCTCCGGCTCCGGCTCCGGCTCCGGCTCCGGCTCCGGCTCCGGCTCCGGAGGTGACGAATCGCTCGTCGCCGATCCGAATCGCCCCGGGCTGTTCGCCGCCTTGGAATCGGCCGTCGCCGCGGCGGGCGCCGAGGACGCGCCGTCCGCGCACGAGGTGCTGGCCGAGTATTGCGAGCCCTTGCAGGAACAGATCCGCACCCGCCGTCAGGACGCCAAGTCCAGGGCAGCCGCTGCCATCGCGCGCCGGGATAGCCTTGGCGCCGAACGCAAGCGCGTGGCCGCCGAACGCGACGACGCACCGCCCCCGCACCCCACCGATTCCGGCGAACACGACGGTCTGCCCGGCGCGCCCCTGTGGCGGCTGGTTCGCTTCGCGGACACGGTAACTCCCGCCGAAGCCGCAGGCATCGAGGCCGCCTTGCAAGCCGCCGGCCTCCTCGACGCCTGGATCTGCGGCCCCGACCTCGTACCGGATGTCGACGGCGTTCGCTACCTCTTCCCACTCCCCGCCGAGGACCGTCCCACCGGCCGTACTCTCGCCGAAGTCCTTGTCGTCGAGGAGAATTCCGACGACCTGTCGATCCCGACCGCGACCGTCGCCGAGGTCCTCGCCTCGATCGCACTCGACGACGTATCGGCATCGGGCAACGCGGCCCCCGTCGTCATCGGCACCTCCGGCGCCTACCGCCACGGCCTGCACGTGGGCCGCCACGCGAAGCCCGAGGCCGAATTCCTCGGTGCGACCGCGCGCGCCCGCCGACGTGAACTGCGCCAGGCCGAGCTCGATGCGGCAATCGACGCAGCCACCGCCGAGGCCGACGCGGCGAAGGCCGAGGAAGCCACGGCGACAGCCGAATTGGTGGCTGTCAGCGCGGCGGCCAAAGCGCTCCCCCGCCCCTCCGCGATCACCTCGGCCCTCCGCACGGTCGCCGAGACCGCCGGTCTCATGCGGTCGAGGTCCGAGGCCGTCACCCAGACCGAACGCGAACTCGATCAGGCGGTCGGCGAGGCCACCGCGATGGACAAGAAGCTGCGCGCCACCGCCCAGGCGCACCGCACCCCGGCCGAGGCGCGCGAACTCGACGCGCTGGCCGCCGCGATCCGGCACTTCGAGAACACCGGCACCGGGCTGCTGCGCCTGCGTGCCGAGCACGAGCGGGAACGCGAACGCGAACGCGAGGGGGCCGACCGCCACGACGAGGCGCGGGCACTGGCCGAGGCCTTCGCCGAGGAGGCCGAGGCAGCCCGCCTCGGTTACACGGAGCAGCACCGCAAGCTCGAGACGCTGCGCGAGGCACTGGGTGCCAGCGCCGCCGACATCGATCGCGAACTCGAGGCCGCGCGCGCCGCGATCGAGGCGGCCAAAGCCGAGCAGCGGGCCGCCCGTAAGGCCGCCAATGCCGCGATCGAGGCCGTCGGCGATGCCGAGGCCGCCTATCGCACCGCCAACGAAGCCCTCGCCACCGCCCTCACCGAGGTGCTGGCCGAGGTGCGCTCGCTGGCGCCCTATGCCCGGCCGGACCTGCTCAGCCTGCTCGGCGCTTCCGTCGAGCACCGCTGGCCGAGCACCGACGCCGCCTGGTCGACCCCGGAACAGGTGCAGTACCGGATCGTCGCCGCGGGCCCCGAGACCGATCCGGTGGTACTGCCCGACGAGGTAGGCGCCCTGTTCACCGATCTCGACACCGCCACCGCCCAGGTCCGCGCCACCGAGGCCGGGCGCAAGTCCACCCGCTCGGCGGTCACCAGCGCGCTGCAGGAGTTCGACGCCGCGCTCACCGCCTCGGGCCGCGACTACCGGCTGCACTGGGACGCCGCCGACGGGCTCACCGTGGTGGCCGTGCACGACGAGAACGGCCAGGCCGCGCTCGCCGATTTCGCCGCCCGCATCGACGCCGCCCGCCGCGATCAGGAACTGCTGCTCACCGACGCCGAACGCCGCATCCTCGAGGACGCGCTGCTGACCGGCCTGGCCCAGCAGATCCACGAACGCACCAGCGACGCGCGCGAACTCATCTCCCGCATGGGCGCGGAGATGAAGCAGCGCCGGATGTCCTCGGGCAACACCATCGGGGTGCACTGGGTGCTGGCCGACGGTCTGTCGGAAGCCGCCCGCGCCATGTGCAAGCTGCTCGACCGCGACACCGCGGCGCTGAGCCCGGAGGATCTGGGTTCCGTCCGTGCCCATTTCGCCAGTGAGATCCGCGCGGCCCGCACCGCCCACCCGGAGCGGTCCTATCCCGAGATCCTCGCCGCCACCCTCGATTACCGCACCTGGCGGGTGTTCTCGTTCACCCTCATCAACGGCGACGGCAGCGAGGACAAGCTGACCGTGGCCCGGCACAGCGCGCTCTCCGGTGGCGAACAGTCGGTCTCGCTGCACCTGCCGCTGTTCGCGGCGGCGCACGTGATGCTCGATTCCGCCGACCCGCAGGCTCCGCGCCTGCTCGCGCTGGACGAGGCGTTCGCCGGTGTCGACGACAACGGCCGCAGCGAATTGCTCGGCTTGAGTGTGCAATTCGATCTGGACCTGTTCATGACCGGCTACGACCTGTGGATCACCTACGGGCACGTCCCCGGCTGCGCCCACTACGACCTCGCGCATTCGACCGCCGAGAACACCGTCAGCGCGACGCTGCTCGTGTGGGACAGCGGCGAACTGCTGGCCGAACACGACGGCGGCGACCTCACCACCGCGCTGGGTTCCCCCAACCGCCGCCGCGTCCCCAACACCATCGAGGGCGGACTCACTCTGGAGGGCATGCCGGGCGAACCGGCGCCGGTGGGCTGAGCGACCCCCGGTTCGCCAACCGCCCTTGACGCCACCACGCGGCCGCGGGGGCATGGTGGCCAGGGAATTGCCGGACACCCGAGACCGACCGGTTTTCTCTATCGAGAATCGTCGAATCGAATTTCTCGGAATCGGTTGCTCGAAATCCTCTGTGCTGTCAGGATTTTGCTCACGTGACGGCGGCGACCCGGTCGGGCCGGCACGATCACGGTGCGGTCGACACCGCACGCCGTCAGCAAGTCTTCAGGGGATCGTTGTGCGGTATCGACAGAATCAACACCTTTCACCCCGGTTCGACCGGCAGATTCCCGCTACCGCGCGGAGCCGAGCACTTGTGCGTTCCGGCCTGTCGTGGTCGCCGCATTCACCGATGCGCTGAGTTCGCCGGAACTCGGCCGACCCAACCCGATGAAGGTGCCGGAAATACTCGCCGGAATTGGTCGGTGGCCGTTGCTGGCCCGCCTGCGCCGAGGTCGCCATTCCCTCGATCCGGCGCCGACCTTCCCCTGCCCACCGCGGGATGTGACCACCATGCAGCTACCCGTCCCCCTGCGGGACACCACCCGTCCGCTCGACACCGCACTCACCGACGCCGGCACGGGCCGACGCTCCGGCGTCCTGCGGGTCACCGGCGAACCGGGCGGTGACATCCGGTTCGCCGACGGCCGGGTCGTCGCCGTGAACACGAGCGGCGCACCGGGTTTCGACGTTCTCGACTGCGAGGAGCAGCCGCTCGGCGCGGCCCACGCCCGCCTGCTGCGGATGACGGCGACCGTCGACGGCCTGTTCGCCATCGCGGCGGGCTGGATCGATCGCTGCCACTGGATCGACGCCGACCCGGAGGTCTTCGCGGGTGACGATCCCGGCTACGAATCCGAGTGGCTGCTCGGCGAGACCGCACGCCGACTGGGCGCGCTCGCCCACGCGGGCTTCTCGCCGCACCGGAACCTGTTGGCACTCACCGAGTTCGGTCGTTCGCGGCGTGCCCAAAGTGACAGCGCCGCTGTTCTGCGCCTGGTCGACGGCACCCGCAGCTGCCGCGATCTGGCGTTCCTGCTCGGCCGCCCGCTCTACCCGGTCACCGTCGAGGTCGCTCGCCTCCTCGCCTGCGACCAGCTGACCATCCCCGCCCCGCGGGCCGCCGACCCACCCCCCGGCACCGCGGACACAGGGATGGTCGACCCGGCACTCCCCCGCCGTCGCCGTGGCGCCAGCGGAATCAACGACACTCTGCGGCCGCGCCCACCGCAGGCCGCTTCCCCGTCCGCGAGCGCCGTGGACGTGCCCGACTCTTCGCGACGGCGGAGAACCGAAAGGACCTCATGAACCCCAACGGCACCCCCGCCACCTTGGCCGAACGGCTCGGCGCGACGGTGAAATCGCTGCGGACCGAAGTACCCGACTGCGTCGCGGCGGGCGTCATCGACTTGTCGACCAGCATGCTGCTGTCGGTGGAGACCGTCGACAACCACCCGCCCGAGGTCCTCGACCTGCTCGCGGCCGCCACCCTCGACCTGTTCCAGGGCCGCATGTGGTGATGATCGAGGACATCTGGAAGGAACGGCGCGGCGTCCGCAGCGACGACAACCTCACCCACCTGTTCCTGCGCGCCGAGAGCCGCGATGATCTCGTGGTCGTGGTGGTCTGTCGCAAGACGGTCAATGTCGGCATGCTCTTCGCCCAGTCGCGCCGGGTGCTCGTTGACGCGGGCAGGCTGTAGCACGGTTCATTCTTCCAGCGCGTTCGCGACGCGCTCCGCCAGCTGCCGCAACCTGATGCTCAGTTCGGGCGAATCGTGCACGCGGAAGGGTACGCCCAGTGACATCAATTGCACCGCAAGCCATTCCGGGTCGTCGTCGCGGATCTCGGTGAGCCTGCACACGATGTCGCCGTCGGCGACCAGCGCGTCCACGGTCTCGCCGAGCCTGCCCGCGACCCGCCGCAGCGGCGCCTCGATCGTCACGTCGACCCGGTATTCCGGTGTGCCCCAATCGGTCCGGAACCCGCCCACGTATTCGGTGGCATTCGCGGCGGGCAGCTGCCGCACGACGATGCGGGCGCCGGTGGGCTGCGGACTCTCGATGCGATCGGCGCGAAAGCTGCGCCACGCCGCACGATCGAGGTCGTAGGCGACCAGATACCAGCGCCTGCCCGCCGCCGCGACACCCACCGGTTCGACGTGACGGCGCGACTCCGTACCGGCCGCGTCCCGGTAGCGCAGCCGCAGCCGTTCCCGATTGCTCACCGCGGCGGCGAGGGCGGTCAGCACCTCCGGGTCGACCGCGGGACCGGTGCCCGCGCGCACCGCGACGGCAGCGCCGACCACCCGTACCCGCCTGCGCAGCTTCGGGGGCAGCACCTGCTCGAGCTTGGTCAGCGCGCGTACGGAGGCGTCCTCGATGCCGGCGACAGCTTGCCCGGCCGCGACCCGCAGGCCGACCGCGACGGCGACCGCTTCGTCCTCGTCGAGCACCAGCGGCGGCAGGGCCGATCCGGCGGTGAGCCGGTATCCACCGGTCGCGCCCATGGCCGCCACCACGGGATAGCCCAGCTCGCGGAGCCGGTCGACATCGCGGCGGACCGTGCGGTCGGTGACGCCGAGCCGCCCGGCGAGCTCGCTGCCCGGCCATTCGCGGGGCATCTGCAGCAACGAGAGCAAACGGAGCAGGCGGGCAGCGGTATCGGTCATGTCGGAAATTCTCCTCTCCATCTAGGACCGATTCTGTCCTAGATGACTTCTACCGTGGTGAACACACCGACCGAGGAGTTCGCATGACGACCATTCGCCCCTTCCGTATCGACATCCCGCAGTCCGACCTCGACGACCTGCGCGATCGCCTGCGCCGGACCCGCTGGGCTGCGCCACTGCCGGGTGCGGGCTGGGATCGCGGCGTGCCGACCGACTACCTGCGCGAACTGGCGCGGTACTGGGCCGAGGACTTCGATTGGCGCGCACAGGAATCCGCGCTCAACGAGTTTCCGCAGTTCGTCACCGAGATCGACGGCCTCGACGTGCACTTCCTGCACGTCCGCTCCCCCGAGCCCGATGCGGTGCCGCTGCTGCTCACCCACGGCTGGCCGCTGTCGTTCGTCGAATTCACCCGCACCATCGGCCCGCTGACCGATCCGCGGGCCCACGGCCTCGATCCGGCCCTCGCCTTCCACGTCGTGGTGCCGTCGGTCCCCGGCTTCGCCTTCTCGGCAGCGCCGCGCGACACCGGGATGAGCACGGCCCGGGTGGCCCGCATGTGGACGACCCTGATGGAACGCCTCGGCTACGAGCGCTACGGCACCCAGGGCGGTGACCTCGGCGCCTACATCGCCCCCGAGATGGCGCTCGCCGCACCCGAGCATGTCATCGGCGTGCATGTCGACGGCGGGATCGGTATGCCGACAGACGCCGACGTCCCGACGATGTCGGACGAGGACCTCGGGCAATGGGAGGCGATGCAGCAGTGGATGACCGGCGGCATCGACCACCACACCCTGCTCCGCGCCGCCCCGCAAACCTTCGCCCTCGGCTGGAACGATTCCCCGGTGGCACTGCTGGCCTGGCTGATGCAGAAGTACCAGGAGTTCACCCCGATGGCCGATCTGGCCGAGGACGTGATCGACCGCGACCACCTGCTCACCAACATCGCGATCTACTGGTTCACCCAGACCACGGGCACCTCGTCCTGGCCGATGTACAACGGCCTGCGCGACGGCGGCTTCGCCTGGCCCACCGGCCAGAACCTGGTCCCGACCGGCGTCTACGGCGGCGGCTCACCCCTGATGCGCAAACTCGCCGACCGCGACAACAAGATCACCCACTGGCCGTCGGGCAACCCCGGCAACCACTTCGTCGCCATGGAGGAACCCACAGCCCACGTCACCGACATCCGCACCTTCTTCGCCACCCTCCGCTGAGGCACATCGAGCCGGGCACGCGTCACGCTGCCCGGCTCGCGGGCGTCAGGGGATCTCGGCGCCGCGAAGATCGAGTAGTCCCGTACTCGCGACGCCGCCGCGAGCCCGCAGCACCGTTGAACCATGGATCGCGTGTTCCTCAGCCACTCCCGCTGGAACAGTACGGCCGCACAGGCGCTGTTCAGGTGGCTGACCGACAGCGAGCCGAGCCTGCGGGGACAGATCTTTCTCGACATCGATCCCGAAGCCAAAATCGCGCCGGGAGTGCGATGGAAGGCCGAGCTGACTCGCGCGATGGACCGCTGCGAGGCCGTCATCTGCCTGATCTCCCCGCAGTGGGAGAACTCGCCGGAATGCCTCGCCGAGGCCAGGCTCGCGGAATCTCTGAACAAGCGCGTGTTCTGCGCCCGCATCGACCCGGCCGCCCAGGGCACGGGCGTGCGCGAGTGGCAGATCTGCGACCTGTTCCCGAACGGTGACCGCGTCACCACCGTCGCCGCCGGCAACGGCGAATCGGTGGATTTCTGCACCGATGGCTTGGCGCAGCTCCTGCGTGGGCTGCGCCGAGCAGGGATCGGGGCCGAACACTTCCCGTGGCCGCCGGAGAACGACCCGGCGCGAGCGCCGTACCGCGGGTGGCAGTCGATGGAGAACGTCGACGCTGCGGTGTTCTTCGGCCGCGATCCACAGATCCTGCGCGGGATGGACACACTGCGCGGGATGCGCGCCACGGCGGTCGAGGGGCTGTTCGTGATCCTGGGCCCGTCCGGCGTCGGCAAGTCGTCGTTCCTGCGTGCCGGCCTGCTGCCACGGCTGCGCCGAGACCCGGCGAACTTCCTGGTGTCCGAGATCGTGCGTCCGGAACGGGAACCGCTGACCGGCGATCAGGGTCTGGCCCACGCCATCTGGCACCTGCGTTCACAGTCCGACCCTGCGGGACCGACACTCGGCGAAGTCAAAGCCGCTTGTCGTGACGCCGCCGCCGACCGGCTCTCCCGGTGGCTGCGCGAGTCCCAGCTCGAGGCCGCCGACGATGACGGCCTACCGACAGTGGTGGTGCCGATCGACCAGGGCGAGGAGCTGTTCTCCGCGGAGGCCGGTGCGGAGGCCGGTGCATTTCTGGCCCTGCTTGGTGCGCTGCTGCGCACCGGCGAGACCGATGAACTGCAGCTGATCGTGGCGATGACAATCCGGGCGGACCGCTACGAGGCCCTGCAGCAGGCACCCGAATTGCTCGCGGTCCGCGCACGGGAGTTCGGCGACCTCAAGCCGCCGCCGGTCACCGAGTACAAGGGCGTGATCACCGGCCCGGCCGACCGGGCCACCGCCGCGGGGCTGCGGCTGAGCCTCGATCCCGCGCTGGTGGCGCGCCTTCTCGACGATGCCACCGGCGGTGCGGACAGCCTGCCGCTACTGGCGTTGACGTTGTCGCGGCTGTATCTCGACTACGGCAGCACCGGTAGGCTCGCCCTCGCCGACTACGAGTCCATGGGCGGGATGGAACGCATCGTCCAAGCCGAGGTCGACACGCTGCTGGCCGTGGATCCCCGCGTGCGTGCCCGACAGCTGGACACACTACGCAGCGCGTTCATTCCCTGGCTGGCCACGATCGACCAGGACACCGACGCACCCTCTCGCCGTGTCGCACGCTGGGACGAGCTCCCCTCGGACAGTCACGCGTTGATCGACGCGATGGTCGCCCGCCGACTGCTCGTCAAGGACGAGCGCGGGGGTGCGCTGGTGGTCGAGGTCGCCTTGGAAAGCCTACTGAGGCAATGGGACTCGCTCGCACAGTGGCTGTCCGAGTACGCCGAGGATCTCAAGGCGGTCGACAACCTGGACCGAGCTGCCGCCGAGTGGGAGCTCAACGAGCGAAGCCCCGAATGGCTGTTCGAAGGCGCGCGCCTTGCCACCGCACGACAACTCGCAGGCCATTCCCTGTTCCGTGACCGGGTACGGCACGCCGCGGAATTCCTCGAGGCGTCGCGGGCACAAGAGCAAGCCCAGGCCGATGCCGAGCGCCGGCGAACCGAGACCGAGCTGCGCATCGCCCAGGAGCGCCGGGACGAAGCGGAAGCGTACACAGTGGCTTTGCGGTCACGGGCGAAGGTTCTCCGCGTCGTGCTCGCGGTGACGCTGGTCGTGGCCCTGGTCGCAATCGTCGCCTCTGTCGTCGCTCTCGTTGCCCGAAATCAGGCCGACGCGAAACGCCTCGAAGCCGAGGTCCGCACTCGCGACGCCTTGGCCGGACGGCTGACCTCGCAGGTGCAGGCGATGCTGGCTGGTGGGCGCCCTGGCAGTGATCTCGAAGTCGTTGTCAAAGCGCTGGCAGCGCGGCAGCTTTCGGCACACGAGGGCGCAGGCGCGTTGTTGAGCGTACTGACCGAAAAACCACGGGTCGCGCAGGTCTTCGATTCGTTGGGGGGACTGGTCAGCGACAACGGTCAGCGGATGGTCAGTTTCACTGAGCAGGGATACCAACTGTGGGACACCGAAAGCGGCACACGGATCGGGGCGCCTCTCACCGACCGGGACAGGAAAGTCCACGCGTTGAGCCCGGACGGACGGTTCTTCGCGATGGTGAGCGATGGCACGCAGATCCGCGTGTGGGACACGAAGACCACCGAGTACATCGGCCAGCCGATGAAAGGAGGGGACGAATATGTCGGCAAGGTGGCCGTCGATGCCGAGGGGAGACGGATCGCCGCGATCGACGACAATGGCAAGCTGCTGCTCTGGGATGTATCGACTGGACAGCAGATCCCGATCGAGGGCCACAGTGGGGAGGTCAAAGCGCTGACCTTCAGCCGGGACGGGCAGCGTCTGGCATCGGCCGGAACGGACAATACCGTCCGGCTGTGGGACACCGACAACGCAGAGCCGGTGGGCACACCACTACACACTGAAGACGACGCTGCCTTGTTCAGCGTGGCGTTGAGCCCGGACGGCCGGACAGTCGCCGCTGGAGGAATACGTGCGATGGCGAACAACAATGCGCCACTGTGGATATGGAACGCCGAGAACGGCGCCCCCGTCGGAAAGCCTGCTCCAGGAACGTTCGAAGCCATCTGGTCGATAGCTTTCAGCACACAGGGAACCACGATCGCCACCGGCGGCATGGACCACGCCGTCCACCAGTGGGACGCGCGCACCGGTGACCCCGTCGGTGAGCCGATCACCCTGCAATCATCGATCTTCGGACTTGCCTTCACCCCACGCGACGACCGGATAGTCGCCATTTCTCCTGATGATGTCCAGATTGTCTCCGCAGGCCCTGGCTCCGGCCTCAGCACCGAAGTGACGGGTAGCAGGGCCGCATCGGGACACGGGCTCTACGGGCTCGTGAACACCGGAGACGGTCCACGCATCATCCAGTTCAACGATGGCACGATGCGGTGGTTGAACGTCGATACCGGTGAACAGATCGGGGCGCCCGTGGTATCCGATGTCTTCCGGTCGGTGGCGAAGATATCGTTCAGCCCGGATCGCCGCTGGCTCGCGGTGGCGTCGCGCGACGCCGTCCGCGTCCTCGACCCGTCGAACGGGCAAACCGTCGGGAGCTCACTCGAAATCCCTGGTGGGCAAGTCAACGACATGACGTTCAGCCCCGACGGGAAGTTCCTGGCGACCGCCGGTGAGGACAAGGCAGTGCGCCTATGGGATTGGCGGCAGGGGACGTCGACCGGCGAACCGATGGGCGGCCACAAATACGGCGTCCAGCAGGTCGAATTCAGTCCTGACGGCGACCGAATCTATACCCGGGACTTTCGTTCGGTCCGGGTCTGGAATGCCGAGACCCAGCAGTCGATCGACGATCTGCCGACGGGCGCGAGCCCCACCGCCATGGCGATCAGATCCGATGGCAGGCGATTCGCCGTAGCCGACTACAACTACATCCAAGAATTCGACGCTGACAGCACTGAACCCGTCGGGCCGCAGATTCGAGGCCGAGGCCATGCCGCCGCCGATCTGACCTACGGAAGCGACGGGCGATACCTCGTCTCTGTCGGGACGGATCGAACAGTGCGGTTCTGGGACGTTGCCTCGGGGACCCAGATCGGCGATGCGGTCGACGCTACTGCTACGGGAGAGGGCACCGAGATCCAAGTGAGCCGCGACGAGCGGCGCATCTTCGTCTCGACAGAGACCGGGTCCGGTCCCACCGGCTGGTCCTCACAGGTCGGCGGCGGGATCTGGGAGCTGCCCGGCCCCGCCGCGTGGGTGGACGAACTCTGCGAGAAGCTGACGACAAATCCGACACGGAAGATGTGGCAGGAGTGGGTCTCTCAGGAACACGGTGGTACCACGGAACTGTGCCCGAACAAGCCGGGACCACTCTGACCTGCGCCCTACACCGGCCCGGTCAGCGCTGAGAGGCGTCGGGTACGCGGGGTGGGCACGCTGCGCCCGGTGCGGTGACCAGTTCGAAATGCCACCACTCGTTGTCGAAGGTGCGGCACAGGCCCCAGCGGTTGCCGTTGGTCTCCAGCCAGTGGGCGCCGACCTGGGGGCCGACGTCGACGGCGTGGCCGGAGACGTGGGTGGACTCGTCCGGGGGCAAGACCCAGCGGCGGGCCTCGTCGGGGCTGCCGTAGGTGGCGAGGCCGTCCTGCCACAGCATTTCCTGCTGCTCGTGGGTGCGGTAGCCCGAGGTGATCGACAGGGGAACGCCCTCGGCGTGCGCCTGCTGTTCGGCGAGGGTGTAGGCCAGGGCCAGCGACGGGTCGAGCCCCTCGGTGCCCGCGGCGGACTGGAACTGTTCACGCTGGTCGATGGCGCCCGGCTGGGCGGCGGCGAGGCCGATGCCGACGGCGGTCACGGCCGCGGCGGCCGTCATCGTCACCAGTATCCGGTCGGCCACGCGGCCGAGCACAGTCGTCATACGCGGAGTCTATCGGCGCCGCCACCGCTCGAACTCACGGCCGATCTCGGTGTGGGCGGGCTCACCGTAGAGCCACTCCCTGGCCAGCAGGTGCCAGTTCGCTGTCACCCGCAATTGGCCGAGGGTGGCGAAGGTGAACAGGTCGGCGCGCCGGGAGAAGATGTGCTCGGGCGGCAGGAACTGGCGGTGCATGCCCTGGAATTCCGACGAGCGCGGGTCGACGGCGAGCAGCACTGCGCCGGTGGCCAATTCGGGGGTGATCGTGACCTCCTCGTCCAGCAGATGCCAGCCCGTCACCGCCCAGACGTAGGCCTGGCATTCCTCGACCGTGACGCCGGCGTCCGGGTCGATGATGCCGCGCTCGACCCAGGCCGCGTACAGGTCCTCCGGTCGATCCTCGGCCGCGGCGCGCAGACACGACCGCTCGAAATCGACATGCACGGGGTCCATCTGGTTGTAGAGCCCGAAATCGACGAAGGCGAGCCTGCCGTCGGCGGCGAGCAGCACATTGCCCGGATGCGGGTCGCCGCAGAATTCGTACTCGGCGAACAGCGTGCCGATGTAGAAGCGGTAGATCAGCTCACCGAGGCGGTCGCGGTCGGCGTCGGGCAGGGTTTGCATGTGCGAGAAGGGTTTCGCGTCGACGAACTCGGTCACCAGCACGTTGTGGGAGCAGTGTTCGCCGATGGCGTCGGGGATCGTCACCAGGGGGTGGCCGCGGTAGCGCTGCGCCACCTGGTGCTGTGTCCGCGCCTCGCGCAGGTAGTCGAGTTCGCTGCGGAGGTTGTCCGCGATCTCCTCGAGCACGCCGCTGTCGGCCACGCTGGGCAGCACGGACCTGCCCATCCTGCCGAGGAATTCCAGATTGCCGATGTCGGCGTGGACGGCGCGCTCCACCCCCGGATACTTGACCTTGACCGCCACCTCGCGCCCGTCGTGCAGGATCGCGCGGTGCACCTGGCCGATCGAGGCGGCCGCGATCGCCGTCTCGTCGAAATCCCGGAAGGTGCGCGCCAGCGGCCCGAGGTCGTCCTCGATCACCCGGCGCATCGTCGGGAACGCCACCGCGGGCGCCTGATCCCGCAGGGCGGCGAGCTGGCGGCGGAAGTGTTCGCGATGGGTTTCGGGCACGAAGTCCAGATCCAGCACCGAGGCCATCTGTCCCAGCTTCATCGCCGAGCCCTTCATGCTCCCCAGCACCGCGACGATCTGCTGCGCGGTCGTCATCGCCGACCGCTCGGCCAGCACCTGCCTGGCTTCCTCGGTGCGACCGATCATGGACAGCCGTCTGCCCACCCCCCGCACGGCCTGCCCCGCCGCGAGCTGCCCCAGTTTCGCGCTGCGCGCGACCCGTCCCTCAGGAACACCACCGGCAGCCATAGACACCCCCGTCGGGCCTCACACACCATATGTCGCGGGTCACACTACCCGCAGCGACCGACTGTCGGCGAGGTTCTCACCCGGAGACCCCGGCACCACAGAAGCGGGCACCGGGGTCTCGCGGACTACACGCGTTCTTTGGAACGGGTGCGCACGCGCAGGGCGATGGGCTTGGAGGTTTCGGCGAAGAAGTCGTTGCCCTTGTCGTCGACGACGATGAAGGCGGGGAAGTCCTCGACGTCGATCTTCCAGACGGCTTCCATGCCGAGTTCGGGGTACTCCAAGACCTCGACGTTCTTGATGCAGTCCAGGGCCAGCCGGGCGGCGGGGCCGCCGATGGAGCCGAGGTAGAAGCCGCCGTGTTCGTCGCAGGCCTTGGTGACCTGGGCGGAGCGGTTGCCCTTGGCGAGCATGACCATGGAGCCACCCGCGGCCTGGAACTGGTCGACGTAGGAGTCCATGCGGCCCGCGGTGGTTGGGCCGAAGGAACCCGACGCGTAGCCCTCGGGGGTCTTGGCCGGGCCCGCGTAGTAGACGGCCATGTCGCGCAGGTACTGCGGCATCGGCTCGCCCGCGTCGAGGCGCTCCTTGATCTTGGCGTGCGCGATGTCGCGGGCGACGACCAGCGGGCCGGTGAGCGAAAGCCGGGTCTTCACCGGGTATTTCGACAGTTCGGCGCGGATCTCGTCCATCGGGCGGTTGAGGTCGATCTTCACCACGTCGCCGCCGAGGATGTCCTCGGTCTGTTCCGGAAGGTACTGGGCCGGTTCGGTTTCCAGCTGCTCCAGGAAGATGCCGTCCTTGGTGATCTTGGCCAGCGCCTGGCGGTCGGCCGAGCAGGACACCGCGATGGCGACCGGGCAGGAGGCGCCGTGGCGGGGCAGGCGGACCACGCGCACGTCGTGGCAGAAGTACTTGCCGCCGAACTGCGCGCCGATGCCGAACTCACGGGTGAGCTGGAAGACCTCTTCCTCGAGCTCGAGATCGCGGAACGCGTGTCCGGTGATCGAGCCCTCGGTGGGCAGGTTGTCCAGGTAGTGCGCGGAGGCGTATTTCGCTGTCTTCAAGGCGAATTCGGCGCTGGTGCCACCGATGACCACCGCGAGGTGGTACGGCGGGCAGGCCGCGGTGCCGAGCGAGCGGATCTTCTCGTCGAGGAACTGGAGCATGCGCTCGGGGTTCAGGACGGCCTTGGTCTCCTGGTACAGGAACGACTTGTTGGCCGAACCACCACCCTTGGCCATGAACAGGAACTTGTAGACCGGGTTGTCGGGGGTGCCCTCGGTCGAGTACAGCTCGATCTGCGCGGGCAGGTTGGAGCCGGTGTTCTTCTCGTCCCACATGGTGATCGGGGCGAGCTGGGAGTAGCGCAGGTTCAGCGTGGAGTAGGCGTCGAACACGCCGCGGCTGATCCACTCGGCGTCGTCGACCCCGGTGAGCACGCCCTCGCTCTTCTTGCCCATCACGATCGCGGTGCCGGTGTCCTGGCACATCGGCAGCACGCCGCCCGCGGAGATGTTGAGGTTCTTGAGCAGGTCCAGCGCGACGAAGCGGTCGTTACCCGAGGACTCCGGATCGTCGATGATCTTGCGCAGCTGGCGCAGGTGCGCGGGGCGCAGGTAGTGGCTGATGTCGTGGATCGCCGTCTCGGTGAGCAGCCGCAGCGCTTCGGGCTCGACCTGCAGGAAGGTGCGGCCGTTGTGCTCGAAGGTGCTGACCCCCTCGGTGGTGAGCAAGCGGTACGGCGTGTCGTCGGCGCCGATCGGCAGCAGATCGGAATAGCGGAACTCCGGCGCGGTCACGAATCGCACTCCTCGGGTGGCTGGTCACAAAGCACTCGGAAGCCTATCGACCACCCGCACCCACCTGCGGGTTAGGCAACCCTATGTGACGCACGACAATTGCCTGAACCAAGATCGAGGTTGCACGTTCAACCCAAACGGTGCTACCCATTCTCCGGACGGTGGCGGGGCGTGCACCGTTCCAATCCGAAGCCTGCACCGGAGAATCTGGAGCTCGATCGTGACCGATCCACAGTGGCTCGATGATGTCGAAATGCGTGCCTGGCTGGGCTATGTCCGGACCCGCGACCTGATCGCCGCGGCGATCGGGCGTGACGCGGGCCGGGCAGCGAACCTCAGCTGGGTGGAGTACTCCGTGCTGGTCTATCTGGCCGACGCACCGGGCCAGCGGCTGACCTTCGCCGATCTGGCCTGCGCGCTCGAGTGGTCGCAGAGCAGGCTCTCACATCAGATCACCCGCATGCAGAAGCGCGGGTTGGTGGCCAGGGAGACGATGCCGCACGATCAACGCCGCACCGTCGCCCGGCTCACCGCCGCGGGCGGACAGCTCCTCACGACCGCGGCGCCCGCCCACGTGCGCAGCGTGCGGCGGCACATGATCGACGTGCTCGACCGCGGCCAGCTCGCCGCGCTCGCCGAGATCTACGACGTGCTGATCGACCATCACCGCAGTGCGGCAAACGGATTCGGGCCGACCGGGCGCGGCAGTGCGGCACAGCCTGACGACGAGCCCGCCGCGGATCTGGCGTAATCAGACATCCACGGCGGTAGCACCACCAGCTACGACCCGCTGCTACCGCCACCGGAATCGGGCCTGCTGTTCCCGAGGCCGCCGCGCTGGACTTTCCCGCCGCTGTCCGGCACGCCACGGTCGTAGACGCCAGTTCCGGACGGGCGGAGGAAACTGCCCGCGGCCAGGGCGACAGCGGCACCGATCGCCGGGTACACCAGTGTGTCGGTGTGCTGATACCAGAAGCGGGCGTAGCGGCTGTCGGAGGTGTCACACAGGCTGTCGGCCACGCGAGTCGAGGATGTCGTTTCCACGCAGATCCCGACGGCGGTCGGTTGCGCGGCGGCACTGGTGGTAGGGCGGGCCGATGTGGTGGTCGACGGTGTGGTCGTCGTCGGCCGCACCGTACTCGTCACCGGGGGTTTCGTGGTGGCCGCCGCGCGAGGTGACGGTGCGCCGGTGCCACATCCCGCCGAGACGAGTGCCATCGCCACGACCGCGGGAAGCGTGCAGGACACGCTGCGCGACTTCATGACTCGGGCACGCCGCCGCTCGCCCCTGGATCCCCCACTCACGATGTCCCCCTCGATTCGCTACCGAACGCCGACGATCCTAGCGGCGCACCGTGACTCGCGTACCTCGAACGACACCGGCGACGGACCTCGTCGTGGACGAGGCCCGTCGCCGGTGGGCAGGTGCTACTGCTGGACGAGATCCGCTGTGGTGAGCGGTCGTTCGAGGTCGGCGGGCACGCCGAGGGCTCGCTCGAAACCGGCGGGCACGATGATGTCGCCGCGGTCGAGGTCGGCGATCGAGGTCTTGCGCAGGCCGAGCAGCGCCGAATCGATACCGCCGCGCAGGATGTCGAGCACGTTCTCCACGCCCGCCTGCCCGTTGGCGGCCAGGCCCCACAGGTAGGCGCGGCCGATCAGCACCGCGCGGGCACCCAGTGCCACGGCCTTGACGACGTCGCTGCCGCGGCGGATACCGCCGTCGAGCACGACCTCGATCTGGTCGCCGACCGCGTCGGCGAGTACCGGCAGCGCCCGGATGGCGGCGGGGGTGCCGTCGAGGTTGTTGCCGCCGTGGTTGGACACCGAGATGCCCGCCACGCCCGCGTCGACCGCGCGCAGCGCGTCGTCGACCCGCATCACGCCCTTGAGCAGCACCGGACCGTCCCACTGCGCGCAGATCCAGGCGACGTCGTCCCAATCCGGCGCCGGGGTCTGCATCCATTCGCCGTAGGCGCCGAAGAAGCCCGGCGCCGCGCCGCCGCCGACCGCCATGTTGGGCGCGGTCAGATCGGGGATGGAGCCCGAGCGCAGGTAGGTGGCCAGCCAGCGCGGGCGGGCCAGGGTCTGCGGCGCGAACTTCATCATGGTGCGCAGGTTCAGCGATTCCGGGATGACCGGGCTGCCCCAGTCCCGGCCGTGCGAGAACGACCAGTCCAGCGTCAGGATGAGCCCGACCGCGCCCGCCGCCTTCGCCCTGGCCATCCGCTCGAGGATCTGATCCTTGTTGCCGCACCAGTACAGCTGGAACAGCGTGGACGGGTTGGCCGCGATGACCTCTTCGATCGGCTTGCTCGCGAACGAGCTCAGGCCCATGGCGATACCGCGCGCGGCGGCGGCCCTGGCGACGGCGACCTCACCGTCGGGGTGCACGGCCTGCACGCCCGTCGGCGAGATGAGCACCGGCATCGAGACCTGCTGGCCGAGCACGGTGGTCGACTGGTCGCGCTCGCCGATCGGGCCCGCGCAGTGCGGGGCGAAGCCGAGTTCGGTGAAGGCGGTCTGGTTGTCCTCGATGGTCTGGCCGCGTTCGGAGCCCGCGATCAGCGCCCCGTACACCGATTTCGGCAGGCGCTTGCGGGCGCGGCGCTGCGCCTCGGCGACGGTCTCGAACCAGGGATTCATCGAAGTGGTCCTTCCTCACGATCCTGTGGCCACCATCGGCCCAGGTCTTCCAGTAGTGCGGTGGTGGCCGCGCGCAGCAGCGCGGCGCCTTCGTCGGCGCTCGACCCGGTGGGGTCGCCGAGAATTCCGTTGGGGCTCACGGCCCGGACGCCGCCCGTGCGCAGCAGCGGCAGCAGTTCGGTCAGCGGGCGCCGGTTCCCCGGTTCGGCCAGCTCGGCGCGCACGTACTCCGGCGACAACGCGAGCTGGATCGAGGTCTCGGTGCGGCCCGCGTGCGGGTCGCCGCCGTAGCCGGGTGAGAACAGCCGCACATCGCGCGACTCCGACCGCAGCAGCGCCACGGCGCGGCGCAGCGCCTCGAGATTGCCGCCGTGCCCGTTGACCAGCACGATCCGCGAGAAGGTGTCGGTGGCCGACCGGCACAGCTCGACGACAAGCAGTTCCAGCGCGGCCTGCCCGATCGACAGGGTGCCGGCGAACCCGGCGTGCTCACCGCTGGCGCCGTAGGGAACAGCGGGCGCGACCACGACATCGGCCCGCTCGGCGGCGGCCAGGGCGCACACGGCGGCGGCGATATCGGTGTCGGTGGACAGGGGCAGGTGGGGGCCGTGCTGCTCGGTGGCGCCGAGCGGGATGACCAGGATCACTCCCGTGGCGGCACATGTGCCCGCCTCGGGCCATGTGAGGTGGGCCACGAACATGACTCCGACATTAACGACAGTCACTGACATAATCAAGGGCGCGCCGAGTCCCTAGTCTGTATCCATGTCAGCCCCGACACCGCGCGCGCATCGCGGTCGCCCACCGCGCACCACGCGCCGTGAACTCGAAGTCATCGCGATGAAGTTGTTCGCCGAGCACGGATTCGACGACATCACCGTCGAACGCATCGCGGCCGAGGCCGGTGTCAGCGAACGCACCTTCTTCCGGTACTTCCCCAGCAAGGCCGAGGTGCTCTGGCACCAGTTCGACAACGAGGTCGCCGACCTGCGCGCCGCCTTCGCCGCGGTCCCCGACGACGAGCCGATGATGGCGGCCGTACGCCGAATCGTGGTGGCGGCCAACAGATACCGCGCCGAAGACATCCCCGAGCTGCGTACCAGGATGCGCCTGGTCTCCGGCGTACCCGCGCTCTCGGCGGGCGCGGGCGCGCACTACGACGCCTGGGAACGCGCGGTCGGCGAGTTCGCCGCGCGCCGGCTCGGCACCACCGAGGGCGACCTGGTCCCCCTTGCCGTCGGGCGCACCACGCTGGCCGCCGCGCGGGCCGCTTTCGACGCCTGGCTCGAGCGCGGCGACGCCGATCTGACGGCCTATCTCGACCGCGCGCTGCGCGCCCTGGAACGGGGGTTCGCCCCGGAGTAGCCCGCGCGCGGCGAAAACCCACAGGTTTGGGCGGCATCAGGGATGGGGTATGAGTAGGCTCGGGTCAACGCGCGCCGTGCGCACCGACAATGTCCGTCGAAAGGGGCAGGAGTTTCCATGTCCGAGGTGTCCATGAGTCTTTCGGCGGATTCGCTGCCGGCACGCCCGGTAGACAACTTGCTGCCGCAACTGGTCGAGCACCTCCGGCAGAACCGCACCGGGCTGCGTGAAGAGTGGGCACGGCGGATCACCGAGGCGGAGCTCCTGACCGCCATGACCCCGGAGGAGATCTTCTCCGAGGCGACCTCGATGTACGACAACTACGTCGAGGTGCTGGTCACCGGTAGCGTCGAGGCGCTGCAGGCCTATGCGCGCGACCTGTCCGAGCGCATCATTCCGCGAGGCGTCGAGACCGACGAGGTCCTCGGTATCGTCCTGCTCCTGCGCGATGTCCTCGCCCGCTCGCTGTTCGAGAAGTACCAGGCCGACTTCGACCTGCTCAACCAGGTCCTCGACGCCTACGAACCCGCGGCCAACCGCATCGCGAGCACCGTGGCCATCTCGTTCGTGCAGGAGCGCGAGCGCGTCATCCGCCAGCAGCAGGAAGCCATTCGCGAGCTGTCGACGCCGGTGCTGCAGGTGCGCGAGCAGCTGCTCATCCTGCCGATCATCGGTGTGCTCGACTCGCAGCGCGCCCGCCAGCTCACCGAGCAGCTGCTGCGCGCCATCCGCGCCAATCGCGCCAAGGTCGTCGTCATCGACATCACCGGTGTGCCCGCGATCGACTCGGTGGTGGCCAACCACCTCGTGCAGACCGTCGACGCGTCGGGCCTGATGGGCGCCAACGTCATCATCACCGGCCTGTCCTCGGAGATCGCGCTCACGCTGGTCACCATCGGCCTCGATCTGTCCAAGATGAACGCGGTCGGCGACCTGCAGGGCGGTATCGAAGAGGCCGAGCGGCTGCTCGGCTACGAGGTCTCCCGTGGCACCGAGCGCCTGAGCGAGCGAGACGGGCGCTGAACAGGCCACCATGCCGGTACCCATTCTCAAACAGGGCACGTTCCTGATCGCTTCCGTGCAGTCGGCCCTGACCGACGCCGATACCGAGCGACTCCAGGACGACCTGATGAAGCAGGTCAGCTACTACCGGGCGACCGGCATCGTCGTCGACGTCACCGCGATCGACGTCATGGACTCCTTCGCCGCGCGCTCGCTGCGCACCATCGCGCACATGACCCAGCTGCGCGGCGCGGAGACCGTCATCGTCGGTCTACAGCCCGAGGTCGCCTTCGCGATGGTGCAACTCGGTCTGACCTTCGAGGACATGCACACCGCGCTGGATCTGGAAGAGGGCCTCGCCTGGCTGAACCGGCACCCGCGCCGACGAGAAGGCCGTGACAGTGGCCGCTGAGCAGGTGGCGATCGCGGTCAAGGTGTCCGGTGACATCGTCATCGCCCGGCAGGCCGGACACGAACTGGCAGCAACACTCGGCTTCACCCTCACCGACCGCACCATGATCTCCACCGCCATCTCCGAAATCGCCCGCAACATCACCAGTTACGCGGGCAGCGGGGAGATTCGATTGCTCGTCGACCTGCGCGAGGGCAGACGCGCGCTCGTCGTCCAGGCCGAGGACCAGGGTCCCGGCATCAGAGACATCCCTCGTGCACTGGAGGACGGTTACTCCACCGGCCGTGGCCTCGGTCTCGGCCTGCCCGGCGCACGCAGGCTGATGGACCGGCTCACCATCGATTCCGCCCCGGGTCGCGGGACGTTGATCGAGATGTGGAAGTGGGTACCCGACGGTGCATGAAGACGGGATTATCGGCCGCACGGAATGGTCGACGGCCGGTCGGGCACTGCCCGGCCAGGAAGTCTCCGGTGATCGTGCCGTCGTCCTCGACACCGGCGACGGTGGCGCGCTCTTCGGCGTGCTCGACGGTCTCGGGCACGGCGCCGCGGCGGCCGACGCGGCCGACCGCGCGATGGTCATCCTGTCCGACAACCGCGGCGAACCGCTGGATGTGCTGATGGTGCTGTGTCATCGCGCGATGGTCGAAACCCGCGGCGCCGCGGTCTCGCTGGCGCTGATGGGTCCCGGCGAGACATTGCAGTGGCTCGGTGTCGGCAATGTCGAGTCGCGGCTGCTCACGCTGGGCCCGGCCGGTCCGGAGTTACGGGCGACCATGCTGCTGACCGGCGGCATCGTCGGCTACCGGTTACCCTCGCATCTGCAACCGCAGACGTTACCGATCCGCCCCGGTGACCTGCTGCTGATGGCGACCGACGGGATCGTCTCGGTCGGCCCCGAGTCGATCGACCTGGCCCGCCCCGCCACCGCGATCGCGGGCGATCTGCTCGCCCGCGACGCCAAGGACACCGACGACGCACTCGTGCTCGCGGCCCGCTTCCGCGGAGCCTGCCCGTGAAAGGTTGCCGATGACCGCTGGCCTGGCCGCATTTCTGGACGACTACTCGGCTGCCTTGCGCCGCCACGTCGCCGCGCCCGGCCAGGCGGGCCTGACCGAGGGGTACGACCTCGGCAGACGTGCCCTCGTCGAGGGCATCAGTTTGCTCGACCTCACCGAGAACCACTTCCGGGCGGTCGCGAAGTACACCGCCGCCGAGGGTGATCAACGCAGTGCCGAGGTGGCGCTGGAATTCCTGCTGCAGACGATGGCCGCGCTCGACATCGCCACCCGCGGTTATCTCGACGGCACCCGCCGCTACGAGCAGCAGCGCTCGCGCGCCGAGGATCTGGCAGGCCGCGACGCGTTCCGCACGGCGCTGGTCGAGTCGCTGCAGGACGGGTTCTTCGTCGCCGATTCGCAGGGCACCATCGTCGAGGTGAACTCCGCGTTCGGGGTGCTCACCGGGTACGGCGCCGACGATGTGCCGTACCGGCTGCCCCATCCGTGGGCGCTGTCGGACCAGCCGGGCTACCCCCAGATCGGTACGGAGGCATCGCGTTTCGTGATGCCGGTGCGTCACCGTGACGGCCGGGAGCGCTGGCTGGCGGTGAGCGCCAGCTCGCTGGTGAAGCAGGAGAACAACGAGCAGATCTTCGTCGGCACCGTCCGCGATGTCACCGCCGAGCACGATGCCCAGGCCCGCGATCAGGCGGCCTCGCGGCTGGCGACCGCGGTGGGCGCGGCGACCAGTATGGTGGAGGTACTCGCGGTCGGACTCGACGAGTTGCGCCGGACGATGGGCGCGCAGACCGCGCTCGTCGCGGTGTGGCCGAGCCGGACCGGGCAGCCGGACGTGTATTCCTGCGGCGAGCCACCGTTCCCCGAGCCCACTGCCACCGACAGTGCCGAGGGCGCACCGCGATTCGTCGCCGCTCCGGTCTCGGACCCCACGCGACGGATCACCCTCGACGAGGAGGTGCGCACGCTGCTCGATCGCTCGCGCAGGCAGCCGGCGCGCGGCCTCTCGGCCATCACCGGCGAGGAGGGCGGCGTCGACGCCGTGATCGCGCCGCTCGGCGAGACCGGCGATGCCGCGCTGTGGGTGCGCTTCGGCGCCCCGCGCGCGATCAGCGCGGCCGACTGGGCGCTGTATTCGCTGCTGGTCGGACATCTGAGCGTCGCGCTGCAGCGTGCCCGCAACTTCGATCAGGCCCGCGCGACCTCGCTCACCCTGCAGCGCGCGATGCTCGGCCCGATCGAGCTGCCGCCGCGCTTCTCGGTGCACTACGAGCCCGCGCTGCCGCCGCTCGAGATCGGCGGCGACTGGTACGACGTGGTGCCGTTGCGGGACGGCACCATCGGTGTCGTGGTCGGCGACTGCGTCGGCCGTGGCCTGTCGGCCGCGGTGGTGATGGGCCAATTGCGTACGGCGGCACGGGCTCTGCTGCTGCGTGGCGCCGGGCCCGCGCAGCTGCTGGCCGAGCTCGACGCCGTGGCCGCCCGGATCCCCGGCGCCATGTGCACCACGGTGTGCGCGGCCGTGCTCGATCCCGAGCGCGGCATGGTCCGCTACTCCAATGCCGGCCATATGCCCCCGGTCCTCGCGCCGCCCGGCGGACCGGGCCGGGTCCTGGAAGGCGGACGGGCCGTGCCGCTGGCCACGTTCGACACCCCGCGCAGGCCGGAGGCCACCACGGCGCTGCCGCCGGGCGCGACGCTGGTGCTGTTCACCGACGGGCTCGTCGAGCAACGCGGGTACGACATCGAAGAGGGCTTCGTCAAGATCGCCGGCGTACTCAGCGAGACCGGCGGCGCACTCCCCCGCGACGTCGCCGACGCCGTGCTGTCCCGGCTGTGTCCGCCCGCCGGCTACGACGACGACGTCGCGATGGTCGTCTACCGGCAGCCGCCCGAGCCGCTGCACCTCGACATTCCCGCTGCCGCATCGGAATTGACCGGCCTGCGGCGCAACCTCTACCGCTGGTTCGCGACGGCCGCCGTCCCGCACGACCTGGCCGCCGACCTGGTCGCCGCCGCCAACGAGGCGTGCAGCAACAGTGTCGAACACGCCTACCGCGACACCGAGCCCGGCCGCGTCACCCTCACCGCCACCTGCGAAGGTGACCGCGTGGTCATCGAGGTCACCGACTTCGGCCGCTGGATTCCCACCCCGACCGATCCCGGTTATCGCGGCCGCGGCGTGGAGATGATGCGGGTGCTGACCGAGGATTTGGAATTCAGTCACGACGAGAACGGCACCCGGGTCCGCATGTGGGTGACGCTGCCGTCGATAACTTTTCCGACGGCAAATCCCCTGCGTGGATCCACGCGGGCACCCGAACAGTCACCCAACAATACGTTCCGATAACACCGCTGTACGCACCGCGCCGAAGAGGAAAGCCGGTCACGACGGCATTCCACGACCGCGACCGAATCGGCACCCATCGCAAATACCCGCCCTGACCAGGCCATTCGCCAGAGTGTCAAAATTCCGTTAGCAAATCTCACTATCCTTGAACGCGTGAATCCACGTTTGCTACGGTGTGAACGCGATTCCACACCATCCCGGTGTGACCCCAGAAATTCCAGCGATCTCCCCGCAATCTGAATTGCAGAGTTTCGCCAGTCTCTACCGCTTCGAAGAAGTCGACATTACAAGTCGATTTCATGCACGCCTGCGGGTCGATCATCCGATTGAAAGGAGAGTTTCATGTTTTCTGCTTTTCTCGGTGACCTCCTCGATGTAGTCGTGACGTTGATCGAAACGCTGTCCGCCATCACCGAGTAACCCAGCTCTGACCCCGGGACGGCCCAGCGCCGTCCCGGGGTCAGCTCGGTCAGGAGTTCGTCGCGGCCTGCTCGCTGCGCGTGGTCGTCTCGTAGGCCTCGACATCGAAGGAACGCAGCATCCGATGGAATCGGAAGCTGAAGTCCGGCCACAGGCGGGAATGCTCGCCTCGTTCGTCGACGAACCAGCTGGTGCAGTCGCCGTTCCAGACGGTGCCCGCGAACTTGGTCTGCAGGTCCCGGTTGTAGCCGGCCTGTGCCTGTTCCCGGACTTCCACGGTGCGCAGGCCCCGCGCGTCCATCGTCGCGATCGCATCGACGATGTAGTTGATCTGCGATTCGATGGTGAACACCGCCGAGGTGTAGCTCAACGCGGCGTTCGGGCCGATCATCAGGAACAGATTCGGGAAGTTCGCGATCGTGGTGCCCTTGTACACGCTGAGACCGTCGGCACCGAACACTTCCGACAGAGTGCGCCCGTCCCTGCCGCTGATCAGGTCGTAGGTCGGCGAGTCGGTGATCCGGAACCCCGTCGCCAGCACGATCGCGTCGACCTCGCGTTCGGTGCCGTCGTTCGCGACGATCGATCGCTCCCTGATCTCCTCGATGCCCTCGGTCACGACCTCGACATTGTCGCGCGCCAGCGCCGGGTAGTACTCGTTCGAGATCAGCATCCGCTTGCAGCCCAGCCGGTAGCCGGGGGTGAGCTTGCGCCGCAGCGCCGCGTCCCGGATCACCCACCACAGCTTCAGGCGCGCGCCGAAGGCGAAGAAGTCGGCCAGCGGCGGGTATTTCGACTGCCAGAGCACAAAGGACTCACGCAGCCAGTAGACCCCGGTGCGGGCCACCCGTTGCGCCCCCGGGATATGCCGGTAGGCGAGGCGTTCCAGCCGGGTGTACCGGTGGCCGAGGCGGGGCAGCACCCAGGGCGCACTGCGCTGGTACAGGTCGAGCCTGCCGACCTCGCCCGCGATCGACGGCACGATCTGGATGGCCGAGGCGCCGGTGCCGACGACCGCGACCCGCCGACCGGCCAGATCGACATCGTGATCCCACCGCGCGGAGTGGAACAGCGCACCGCGAAACGTGGTGATGCCCTTGATCTCCGGTACCTTCGGCGCGCTCAGCGGACCCGCTGCCGACACGGTGATGTCGGCGGTGAACGCGCCTTTACCGGTCTGGATGTCCCAGCGTGCCGTCGCGCTGTTCCAGCACGCGCCGGTCACCTCGCAGTCGAGCAGGATCGCTTCGCGCACCCCTTCGCGGTCGACGACATCCTGCACATACTGCTGGATCTGCGGCTGTGTCGAGAAGGAGTGCGTCCAGTTCGGATTCGGCGCGAACGAATACGAATAGAGCTGGGACGGAACGTCGCAGCCCGCACCGGGATAGGTGTTGTCACGCCAGGTGCCACCGATGTCACTCGCGCGCTCGAAGACGACGAAGTCGGTGATTCCGAGCCGGCGCAGCCGTATGGCCACGCCGAGCCCGGCGAACCCGGCCCCGATGATCGCCACCCGCACGTGGCGGCGGGGAATCTCGGTCACGGCGTCTTCGCCGTGGTTTCGTAGGCCTCGATGTCGAACGCGCGCACCAGCTTCCGGTACCGGAAGCTGAAGTCCGGCCACAGCGCGGAGTTGTTGCCGTGCTTGTCCAGGAACCAGCTGGTGCAGCCGCCGGTGACCCACACGGTGCGGGCCATCTTGGGCGCGAGGCCCCGGTTGTATTCGTGCTGCGTGTCCAGCTTCACCTCGAACGACTGCAGGTTGCGCTGCTGCATCGTGGTCACCGCGTCGACGATGTAATTGATCTGCGACTCGATGATGTAGATCAGCGAGGTGTAGTTCAGCCCGGAGTTGGCGCCCAGCATGAAGAACATGTTGGGGAAGTTGGCGACCGTGGTGCCCTTGTACATCTGGTAACCCTCGGCGTCGGCCGCCTCCGACACCGTCCGGCCGTCCCGACCGGTATAGAGGTTGAACGTCGGCGAATCGGCGACGTGGAACCCGGTGGCCAGCACGATGGCGTCGACTGCACGCTCGGTGCCGTCCTCGGACACGATCGAGCGCTCGCGCACCTCGGCGATGCCGTCGGTGACGAGATCGACGTTGTCGCGGTCGAGCGCGCCGTAGAATTTGTTCGACACCAGCATGCGCTTGCAGCCGATGCGGTGTTCGGGCAGCACCTTGCGCCGCTTCTCCGGGTCCCGGATCTCGAGCCACATCTTCACCCGCCCGACCGCTTCCAGCAGCAGGCCGGTCCACGGGAACTTCACCTGGGTCACGACGAATGCTTCGCGGGCGATGTAGATCATCGCCCTGATCATCCGTTGCAGGCCCGGAACATGCTTGAAGGCGAGGCGCTCCGGCGCCAGGTAGGGCCGGTTCAGCTGCGGCATCACCCATGTCGCGGTGCGCTGGTACACATCGAGTCGCTCGACCTGCGGCGCGATCGACGGGACGATCTGCACCGCGGAGGAGCCGGTGCCGATGACGGCGACCTTCTTGCCTGCCAGGCTCGCGTCGTGGTTCCAGCGCGCCGAATGGAAGATCTCACCCTCGAAGCTCGAGATCCCCTTGATATCGGGCAGATTCGGCTCGGCGAGCACGCCCGCCGCCGACACCACGAAGTCGGCGGTGAAGGCACCGTTGCTGGTGTCGACCTCCCACCGGCCGTCGGCGTCGATCCAGCGCGCGGCGGTCATCGTGGTGTCGAACAGGTGCTTGTCGCGCACGCCGTAGCGGTCGGCCACCTGCCGCAGGTACTGCTCGATCTCGGCTTGCGGCGAGAACGAGCGGGACCAGTGGGGGTTGAGCGCGAACGAATACGAGTAGAGGTGGGACGGCACGTCGCAGCCCGCCCCCGGATAGGTGTTGTCACGCCAGGTACCGCCCACGTCGGCGCCACGTTCGATGACGAGATAGTCGGTCAGGCCCCGCTGGCTCAGCCGGATAGCCGTGCCGAGGCCGGACAGTCCGCTACCGATGATCAGGACCTGGATGTGCCGCCGGGACGTCGACGTGCCGTTACTGCTCATGTGGAGACCTCAGCGAGATTCGTAGATACGTTTGTGGCCGGAGACGGCGGCCAGCCGGTAGGGGCGGCGGGTTTCCTCCGGCATGGCGTGGTACGCGCCGTCGCTCGGTGAGGTGGCCTCGTGCAGCCGCAGGTAGTGGTCGTAGTCCAGCAGCTCACGCGAGCTGATCGCCGCCCGGTTCGCCTCGGTCCGCAGATGCTCGCGGTAGCCGGGCTGCACGGTGCCGCTGAAGAATTCGGCGACGCTGCCCGATCCGTAGCTGATCATGGCCAATGCGCGGTCGGTCAGCTCGTCCGCGTGGTCGAGCAGCGATGCCAGGCCGAGGTAGAGCGAGGCGGTGTAGCTGTTGCCGACCGTGCGGTTGTAGTGGGTGGTGTCGCCGATCGCGGCTTCGATCTCGGCGGCGTCGGCGGTGTGGCCCTGGCTCTCCAGCAGGTGGCGGTGCGCCTTGTAGGCCATCTTGGTGAAGGGCTGGTGGTAGCAGAACGCGGCGAACTCCGACAGGTCGCGCCCGCCCTGGCGGCGGTAGTCGGTCCACGCCTCCTGGGCCGCCTTCTGGTAGGCGTTGACCGAGGTCTTGCCGTCGACGATGGCGGCGGTCCGGTAGTTGGGGCGCCAGAAGTCCATGATGTCGGCGCTGTAGAGCCCGGACTGCGGATCCAGTCGCAGGATGGCCGGATTCGCGCTGACGAGCATCGCGACGGCGGCCGCGCCCTGGGTCGGTTCGCCCGGGGTGTCGAGCTCGTACTTGGCGATGTCGGCCGCGATGACCAGTACCCGCTGAGAGGGGTCGCGCGCGATCAGCCCGGCGGCGAACTGCAGGCCCGCCGTGCCGCCGTAGCACGCCTGCTTGAGCTCGACCACGCGCGCGGCGTTGGGCAGCCCGATCAGCGAATGCAGGTACAGTGCGGCGGCTTTGGACTGGTCGACACCGGTCTCGGTGGCCAGCAGCACGGTGCGGATGTTGTCGGTGCCGTGCCGCTCGATGATCGGCTGCGCGGCGGCCGCGGCGATGGTGACGATGTCCTCGTCGGCCGCGGCGACGCTCATCTTCTCCTGGCCGATGCCGAGGTAGAACTTGTCGCGATCCACCCCGAGCCTTTCGGCGAGGACGGCGTGATCGAGGGCGTAGTGGGTGGTGGCGAAGGACAGGTCGTGGATACCGACCGGAGTTGTAGTCATAGCTGTGTTCCGTTGCTCGTGGTTGACCGCTCGAATTGGGTATGGGCGCGCATCAATTCACCGCGATTGGTCTGTGCGGCCATCAGCGACAGCTCGCCGCACAGCACGGTCGCCGCGGCGATGACGGCGAGGCGGCGGGCGTTCTCGCCGGGCTCGCGGTCCTCGCGGCAGCCGAGGCGCTCGAGGTTCTCGTCCACGAAACTCGCGTGTTTACCGTTGCCGACGGTGCCGACGATGAGGTTGGGCAGCGTGCACGAGAAGTACAGGTCACCGTCGCGGTCCTCGGCGTGCGTGACGCCCTGGGAACCCTCGACGATATTGGCCGCGTCCTGCCCGGTGGCCAGGTAGAACGCCAGCAGCATGTTGGCGTAATGCGCGTTGGCGGAACGGATTCCGCCCGCCAGCAGCGTGCCGATCAGATTCTTGCGGATATTGAGTTCGACCACCTGGCGGGCGGTCGTGTGCAGGCGCTGGGCCACCACCTCGCGGGGGATCAGCAGTTCGGTGACGACGTTCTTGCCGCGGCCGAGGATCCCGTTGACCGCGGTGGCCTTCTTGTCGGTGCAGTAGTTGCCCGAGATCGAGCCGTAGCGCACGCCGGCGACCGTGGTCAGGATGTGGTCCATCAGGTGATCGCTGGCCAGGGTGGCCATGTTGTGACCCGAGGCGTCCCCGGTGCTGAACTCGAACCGCAGGAACAGCAGGTTGCCGTTGATCTGGTGGTGCAGGTCGATCAGGCGGGCGAAGCGGCTGCTGCCGGTGACGACCTCCTGCAACTCGGCGAAGCGATCCTTCAGCTGCCGCACGGCGGTGAGCGCGGTATAGGCGTCGTCGGCTTCGAGCAGGATCGAGCGGGTCATCCGCTCGTCGATGAGCGTCGAGACGATGCCGCGCTCGGTGAGGGTGGAGATCCGCGCGCCGCGACCGACCGAGGGCCACAGGGGCGTTTCGTAGGTGGCAAGGGGAACGTCGACGGCATCGTCGACGACATTGCCCGTGATGCGCAAGGGCCCCACCCACTGCAGCGGGACCGCAGCGTACGACATGTCATTCATGGATGACTCCTCCTCGGTCGTTCGATTCGCGCCACCGGGGACTCCGGTGGGCAAGTGCTGCCACGTCGATGCCGCGCAGTGCGCAGAAGGTCGCCACGTCCCCGGTGATCAGCAGGTCGCAGCCGGCCAGCTCGGCCGGGGTGCGGGCGCCGAGCACGGTCAGGATCTGGCGCAGCTGATCGAGCCAGGTGCGGATCTGCGTGACGAGCGCGTCGGTGTCCTGGCGCACGATCGTGTCCAGGAACGCGCCGGCCACGCCGGTCGCGTCGGCGCCGAGCGCCAGCGCGCGGGCGATGTCGAGTGGTGAGCGGATGCCGCCGGACGCGGCGATATCGATCCCGGCGATCCCGGCGCAGTCCAGCAGGCAGGTGGGGGTCGACTGGCCCCAGCTCTCGATGAAGGCGAAGTCGGCGGCCGGGCGCCGCTCGTTCTCGATCCGCGCGAAGTTGGTGCCGCCGCGGCCACCGACATCGGCCACCGACACACCGGCGTCGCGCAGCCACGTGACGGTCTGCCTGCTCAGGCCGAACCCGACTTCCTTGACGATCACCGGCACTCCGACGTTGGCGGTGATGTGCTCGATCTGGCGGGGCCACGATCCGAAGGACCTGTCGCCCTCGGGCATGACGACTTCCTGCACGGCGTTGAGATGGATCTGCAGGGCATCGGCCTCGAGCAGGTCGATCGCTCGCCGCACCTGGTCCAGCGAGGCCGTCGCGTTGACGTTCGCCATGACGAACCCGTGCGGGTTCTCCTGGCGCAGCACGCGATAGGTGCCGGCGACCGCGGGATCGCGGAAGTAGGCGCTCATCGAGCCGGTCGCGATGGGGATGCCGGTTTCGCGGGCGGCGATGGCCAATTTGCGGTTGATCTCGCCGGTGTTGGCGCTGCCGCCGGTCATCGCGTTGACGTAGAGCGGTGTGTCCCACCGCTTTCCGGCGACATCGACGGCCAGCGACACCTCGTCGCTGTCGATGCCGGCCAGCGCGTGGTGGACGAAAGTGACGCAGTCGAAGTCGTTGGCGCCGGTGTCGGCGCGGCGCTGGTTCACCGCGTGGCGAACGTGGTCGTCTTTACGATCGGCGATCATGCGGTGTCCCCTTCGAACGGGTGGGTCCGCAACGGCAGCGGGCGGATACCGGCGGCGAGCCACCGGCCGGTGAGTTCGGCCATCGTGGCCGTGCGGGTGTGGTCGACGAGCGCGATGCCGCAGTCGCCGCCGCCGGCTCCGGACGGTTTGGCCGCGGCTCCGACGGCGGCGGCCGCCGCGCACAGCGCGTGCAGGCGTTGCGTCATGATGCCGAGGCCGGAGGTCTCGTCGAGGTCGAGCAGAAGCTCACGCGCGCAGTCGATCTCGCTGCCGATCGCGGCGGAGTCGTCGGCTTCGATCGCGGCAAGCAGGCGCTGCACGCAGTCGTTGCTGCGCGCGTTGAACGTCGCGCGATCATCCGGCGTGCGCGTGGCCGCGCCGAGCCCAGCGACCAATGCCGGTGTGGAGGCCGGGTCGCCGGTCCAGCCGACCTGCATAGCGAGTCCGGTCGGTGTGGGCAGCGGGCGCACGGACAACCCGGGCCACGGTGCACGCAACGCGGCGTCGATGCCATCGGCGGCGAGCTCGGCGACGACCGCCCGATCAGGGGAACCGTAGGCGAGCCAGCCACCCCAGGTGCTCACCGCCACGTCGCCGCCGGAGGCCCGCGGGTTGACCGCGATCGTGGCCAGCATGGCCAGCCGGTACCGCTGCATCGTCGTGAGCTCGAGCCCGTGGAACTGCCCGAGGGCGGCGATGGTGGCTACCGTCACGGCCGCGCTGGAGCCGAGACCGTACTTGCGCCCGTCGGCATCGCCCAGATCGGCTACGACGTCCACTTCGCAAGGGCGGGAAGCGATTCCGCGCTCGGTGAGCAACCGATCGATGACCGACGCGGCGGCGAAGACGTAGGCGAATGCCGCGGGCACACCGGCATCGGGCGTCAGCGGGACCAACCGGTCACCGCCGCGGCCACAGGCCAGCGCCACGCCACCGTCAAGATCCGACCGCAGCGTCACAACCACCCCGGAGACCGCGCCGGTCACCGCGGCAGACGCGTCGGTGACCGTGGCGGTGGCGTAGCGGTCGACGGCGGTGAGTACGGCCAGATGCCCGGGCTCGACGACGGCGTACTCACCTGCGATGAACAGTTTCCCTGGTGCGCGACAACTGATCACAGGCCCGTCGCCACCGGTGCTCCCGGGATGACCTGTGCGGCCGGTCGGGGATCGCCGACTGTCCGCAGTCAGGGTCCCGGATAGATCTCCGCTACTACTCACCGTCGCCGCCCGTCGTCAGGCGTGCGCCCGGACCGATATGAGCGGTCCGGGTGGTCACGAACTCCCCCAGACCTTCGATCGTGGCGGCCACCAGGGGCGCCTCGGCGCGGGTGCACAGCACCTTCACGTTGGGCCCCGCGTCGATGGTCGCGTAGGCGACGATGCCGTCGGCGCGCAGGGCGAGCACGGCGTCCAGGATCGCGAGCGAGTGCGGGGACAGGTAGCGAATGCCCGGTCGCGCCGTCAGCATGGTGGCGTGCATCCCGAGGGCATTGCGCTCGGCGATCTCACCGATCGCGGGAAGATCCTGGCGGGCAACGGCTGTGCGCATCTCGGCGAGATCGAGCACCGAGGATTCGGCCCACGGCCGGTAGAACGGCGAGGTCTCGGTGGTCTGGCGCATGGCGACGCGGCTCGACACCGCCTTCGCACCCGCTTCGACGACGGCTACAACGAGCGCCGGGTCGAGTTCGTCGCCGCCGATCGGCTCGGCGTAGGAGCTCAGATCGCCCGCGTCGCCGTCCCCCTCGCCCGCGTGCCAGACGACGAAGCCGCCGAAGATGGAGCGGGAGGCCGACCCGGAGCCGCGGCGGGCCAGGCGGGAGAGGGCGCGGCCGTCCAGGTCGAGTCCGTAGGCCGCGGCCGCGGCGGTGGCCAGTGCGGCGAATCCGCTCGCCGAGGAGGCCAGGCCTGCCCCGGTCGGGCCCGCGTTGGCGGTCACCACCGCGGCGCGTTCGGTGCGGCCCGCCTTGGCGCGGACCAGGTCGAGGAACTTCTCGACGCGGGCGAGCGCGGTGCCGGTGGCGGCGGTGTCGTTGAGCTCGACGGTGTCGGCCGGTCCGTCGATCAGCCGGACCGACGTCGTGGTCGGGAAGATGTCCAGCGTCATCGACAGGCTCCCCGTGACGGGGAGGAACAGGGTTTCGTCGCGCTTGCCCCAGTACTTCACCAGGGCGATGTTCGGGTAGGCGAGGGCGACGGCCTCGCCGTCGCGGACACGATCCTCGGGCCGCTCGGACGCTAGGGGTACTGCAGGTACTACGGGTACTGCGGAGGAAAAAGTCATCGGTGTGTATCGAGTTCCGGTCTCGAGGAGGATAGGGACAGGGAGGCCGTACGCAGGCTCGCGGTGCCAACCGTCCAGGTCTGCACGGCACCGGCCCGGCGCAGCGCGGCACTCACCGCGGGTGCGCCGCCGGTCTCGGTGAGCGCGAGGACGCAGCCGCCGAGGCCGGCGCCGGTCAGCTTCGCGCCGAATGCGCCCGCGTCGAGCGCCGCGGTGACGAGGGCGTCGATATGCGGTGTGCTGACACCGAGTTCGGCCAGCAGACCCTGGAATTCGAGCATCGTCGTGCCGAGCGACTCGGCGCGCCCGGCCGACAGGTCGGCCGCGGCGGAACCGATCAGGTCGGCGGCCCTGGCCAGCAGATGCTCCGCGGCGCGCGGATCGCGCTCCAGGGTGCGCCGCACCCCGGCCACCGCGTGCTGGGTGGAGCCGGGCACGCCGGTGTCGGCGATCACCAGGACCGCGTCCAGGCCGATGTCCATCGGACGAGCCGTGCCCTGATGGAACAGGATCGGGCCGCTCGCCAGGACGGCACTGGCGTCGATGCCGCTGGCCCGGCCGTGCGCGACCTGCTCGCCGCACTGCACGAGCTCGTAGAGCGTGCCGGGATCGACCGCGCGGCCGTACAGATCGGCGACCGCGCGCACCGCCGCGCCCGCGCAGGCGGCACTGGAACCGAGGCCACGAGCCAGCGGAATATCGCACTCGACAACGACATCGACGACGTCGCCGTCGAATCCCCACCGCCGCAATGCCTCCTCGACCGCGACCCGCGGCCCGGACGCGGTGGACACCGTGTGCGGATCACCCGCGAGGAACCGGAAACCGCCCTCGGCGGGCACATCCGACGGCGCACCGTCGGCACCGCGACGGGCGAGGGCGCGCACCGGCAGCGCGGGCAGCGGGAACGCGATCGCGGGCGTGCCGTGGACGACGGTGTGCTCGCCGAGCAGGATCGCCTTGGCATGGGAACGGCCGACGCCGGGAACGGGGCCCGCGCCGGTGGAGTTGTGTCTGATGCGCTCTCGAACAGGATGACCGTTCACGTCGATTCCTCTCCCGAACTCGGGCGGGGTCCGCCCGGCGCGTCCCCGAACGGGAAACACGCCGGGCGGCACGCCTTCACGGCTGCCGAGTCGATCGGCCGAAGATGCGGAGCACGGACGGGAAGAAGGCGGGAACCTGCGCGGCATAGGCGCGGTAGGACGCGCCGAAGCGCGCGATCAGGTCGCGTTCCTCCAGGTAGGTGCCCAGCAGGATGTAACCGGTCAACCCGAGTGCCCACACCAGGTGCCCGACGGTGAACGTGCTGGCGAACCAGAACGAGACCAGCAGGCCGGTCATCAGCGGATGGCGTACGAGGCGGTAGACCCCGTTCACCTGCAGCCGATCGACGGTCGCGTCGGGAACCTGGATGACGTACTCGCGGTAGGCCTGGCTGATGCCGAGCAGGTGGAAGTGGTTCAGCAGCAGCGTCGCCGCGTAGACGAGCACGAACCCGAGCCAGAATCCGGCATCGAGCACCAGCCCCGCGGTGCCATCGGCCGACCAGATCACCGCCGGAATCGGCTGCCACGCCAGCATGATCACCCACATGACCAGGCACACCATCACGATGTAGACGGTCCGCTCCAGCGCTTCGGGCACCCAGCGGGTAATGAACGCCTTGAACGAGGGCCTGGCCATGCCCGAGTGCTGCAGGCCGAACAGCGCCAGCAGCACCACGTCGATGACGATCGCCGGGACGGTCGACAGGTGCGGGCCCTTGTCGATCGTCTTCGGCAGGAACCAGCCGCCCGCGAACAGCAGCATCAGCGGCACGGTGATGCCCGCGACGCCGTAGACGGCGAAGGCGAACAGGAACGGGACGAGCCGCGAACGGCTCGTCAGCACGTCCCGCGCCTGGGTGGGAGTCGGCGTGATCAGATCCATGCGAACCACGGCAGGTACCGCGAACGCACGGTCCCCTCGTCGATGCGCTTCTCCAGCCGGGCCTTCCACTTGGTGCCGTAACCCTCGTTGAGGAAGCCGCCGGGCCAGAACAGGCGCCAGCCCGACTGGGCGACCATCCAGTAGGGAACGATGACGCCGGGGTTGACATCACGCATGTAGTCGAGCTTGTCCGGGATCTGGCTCCAGTGGATACCGGGGTAGCGGTGGTGCACGCTGTGGTAGCCCTGGTTGAAGATCAGGAAGTTCAGGATGTTGCCCGCGTTGTTGAGCGAGGTGCTCGGGTCGTCCTCGAAGCCCTTGGCAGGCGCGTGGCTCAGCCAGGCGAAGTAGCCGGCGTTGACCTGGGTGATCAGGAACGGCACCCAGTAGAACAGCACGAAGCGATCGAAATCGACCAGGTACCAGACGGTTCCGATGACCACCGCGTACAGGGCCATGTCCAGCAGGAACTGGTGGCGGGTCTTGCGGCGGCGCGGGGCAGGGTCGGCCGCGAAGATGGTGCGCATCGTGTGGATCTTGACGATGACGCCGTAGCGGACCCAGTACCAGATGGCGCCGAGGCCCTTCTCCATGCCGGCGGTGGAGGTGACGTCACCGGGACCGTCGTTGAACCGGTGATGGTTGAGGACGTGGACCTCGCGCATCTCGGCCGCGGTCAGGTTGCCGGGCAGGCAGCACAGGAAGTCGACGACACGGTTCGGGAACTTCGACACGAACAGCGGCCGGTGGGTGTGCATGTGCATCACACCGATGGTCAGCGAGAGGTTCAGCAGCGACAGCACGATGATCAGCGGCACCGCGATGTACCAGTTCGTGGCGAACGGCACGAACAGGCCGAGGGCAAGCATGCCGATCCACAGCGCGATGTGCATCAGCGGGCCGACATTCGAGGCGTGCTCGAGCTTGAGCACGCGCTTGCTGAACGGGGTGTACTCCGGCGCGACGGGCGTTCCGGTGCTCATAGGAGAGCTCCTTCGCTAGTGGTGTCCAGGACGGTGAGCGCGGGTCTGGTGACGATGCTCATGGGCGGCTCCCTTGGGTGCTGATGTCGAGGGCAGCGAGTTGGAGTCTCGTGGCGAGCGCCTGCAGCGCTTCGGGTTCGTGCGGAGGCACCCGTTCCATGGCACCGAAGGCCAGGTGATCGGCGATCATCATGGTGCGCACCTCGGCGTCGGGGAGTTCGCCGGTCAGCGGGGCCTCCGGCAGGGTCTGCACGAGCGCGAAGGTGGTGTCGACGATCAGCGGGACCAGCGAGGTCGGCATCGAGCGCGGGTCGCCCGCGCCGAGCACCTGGGTCGTCTGGTTCGCGCCGTCGGCGAACTCCGGTGAGGCGTCGAGCATCCGGTGGATGGCCAGGTCGGCGGTGCGGCGCAGCCGGTCCAGCATCCTGTCCCAGTAGGTCACCGACGACGCGGCCAGCAGCGCCGCACCGACCTTGCGCCGGTACGGCGACGGCGCGTCGACGACCGAGCACAGGAACGCGGTCGTGGTGATGGTCATGTACGCCATCGCCGCGCGCGCACCGCGACTCGGCGTGCCGGGGCCGAGGCGGGCGAGCAGGGCGAAGCCGCCCAGCGCGGGCGCCAGCAGCTGCAGCATCACCATCCGCTTCAGTTCCTCGCGGTCGGCGACGCCGTAGATCTCGAACTCGTTGTCGCGCAAGTCGTTCGCGGACTGGGCGATCACCGCGACACAGCCGGTCAGTTCGCGCAGATCCGCTTCCGACAGCACGTCTTCGGCGACCAGGGCGCACGCGTAGTGGGTGACCCGCCCGAGCACGCCCTCGCTGTAGACGACCCGGGACAGGGGCGCGTCGAGATTGCGGGCCATGACATCGGCCACGTCGACGATCACCGCAGAGACCCGCAGGCGGCCCTCCGACGACAGCGCCGACAGCAGCGCCCTGATGTCGCCGATGCGCTCGGCCAGCAGCCGGTCGACGGCCTCGCTGTCGCGAGCCTCCGTGGCGACGGCGGGCACAGCGGGCGGCGGCGTGTCGGTGGCGCCGGTGAGGTAGTCGGCGGCCGCCAGCACGGCACTGCTCGCGACCGAACGATCGCTGAGGTCCTCGAAGGCGTCGAGCACCCGGCAGGCAAGCAGGGCGGCCGTGGCCTCGGCCCGCAGGTGCGCGGGCAGGAAACTCACCGAGATGCCGAGGTTGCGGCCCGCGGGGATCAGCGCCAGCCGGGCCAGTTCCCCTGGCGAGGACGCGGCGCGCAGCGCGGCCATGTCCGGTGCGCGCCGCAGGTGCCGCAGGCCGTAGGCCAGGGAGCCGATTCTGGTCTGTCTCATCGGTTGATCACCTGCTGCAAGAGTTCGCGGAGGTCCGCGCGCGCGGGCGTGGACGGGAAGATGTCCAGGGCCGCGCTCGCGGTCTCGGTGGCCTGCACCGCGACGACGCGCGCGGCCTGGGTGGCGCCGCTCTCGACCAGGTCGGTCTGCAGCGTGGCGCTGGACGTTTCCGCCGAGAGCCACAGCTCGCGCGCGCCGGGGCGCATCGCCAGCCATTCGATGACCGGCCAGGTCGGCACCCGCCGGTCCAGATCGCCGCAGGCGTCCTTGCCCAGTTCGGGGCCGCCCTCGATGTCGCGGACGTCGTCCATGATCTGGAAGGCGAGCGCGAGCTGGTCGGCGTACTGCATCAGGGCTTGCAGCTGGTCGTGGTCGGCGCCGCCCGCCGTGCCGCCGTAGGAGCACGACAGCCGGAACAGCGTGCCGGTCTTGGCGCCCGCCACGAGTTCGTAGTGGCGGCGCAGCGCGGTCGCGTCGACCGCGGGCGGCAAGGTCTCGATGAGCTGGCCGTACGACAGATCCGACAGCCGGTCGGCATAGGTCACGCCGGGGGCGTCACCGATCCCGGCGAACACCGCCTGGTTGCCGGCCAGCACCTGGGCGACCACCTGCATCGCGGCGCCCGCCATGTGGAATCCCGCCCTGGCGGCGATGCGTACGCCGAACGCGGCCGGCACCGAGGGCGCGCCGCGGCGCAGCAGGGAACCGTCACAGATGTCGTCGTGCAGCAGCGAGGACTCGTGCAGCATCTCCATCGCGCAGGCCAGGTCGATGGCGGCATGCTGTGGCGCCGCCGCGACATCGGGTAGCAGGCCGGCACACGCGAGCACGAGCCGAGCCCGCACCCGCTTGCCGGGCGCGGCGAGAACATGCCGGTAGATGGCGTCGAAATCGCCACCGGTGATCAGGATTTCGTTAAGCCGCTCGGTGACCAGCGGAAGCAGTTCGACCGGCCCGACGGGCTTGTCGTCGACAACCGACTGCGTGGTGACCGACGGTCTGGGCAGCACCGCCACCTGATCGCCCGGGTGCACTGTCGGACGAGCATCCTGACGGTGCGCTGAGGGTAGCGCGTGATTGTCCATAGCGCTGAACTCCTTTGGTGTGGTCACGGTGGCAGTGAGGTTCACCCCGACTGGTGCACAGGGGTTCACGGGGGTTCAGGCGGGGCAGTCACTGGGTGTGACTTGTCACAACTACCGGGCCTGAGCTTCCCGATCGCCGGCTACCGACGGGTAGTTTTGTGGACCGCTGGCCCACTTGTCAAGCACTACAACATGTTTCAATATACGAACGCGGTATTGGACAGTGCCACAAAATAACTCGCGCGTCGTTCGCGCTACTGGGACGGGGATCAACGCCCGGGGCCGTACCGGATGATGTCGAACTCGCAGTGCCCCAACAGATTCCGTGACCCTAACCGACCAATGGGTAGCAGTGTGTTGCGCAAAGGTAAATACCGCGGACTGGCGCGGCGCTGCGACAGAGATATTCGGACGCGGCGACCCCCTGTAGGGTCGCGCCGACAACGAGGCCGATCCCCGGGATGCCGGGAAACGCCTGTTCAAACCGTTCGCCGAGGACATCATCGTCCTGCGGGCGATCACCGAGAAACATGCAGACAACGCTCGACTGCCGACTCTACGGCGGCCACCGCGGTGCCGCGAATCGGGCTCGGTGCTTGGTGAGATCTCCGCGAATCGGACCGGGAACGGTTGACAACTTTCCCAACCCGCCGGCATCTACACCAAGTCGAGATATGTACGCGTACTTGACAATTCACTGCCTGGTGCCAAAGCGAGACGAGGGGTATTTTCAGATTCGGCGTTGCCGGTCGGCCGGTGGAACTCCTGGCCGAACCGGCTCTCGCGTGCGAGGGCACCGCCGCCGGATCACCCGCCCGCGACGGAGGCGCCGGAGCTCGCCCAGAACCCGGCGTAGCGGCCGCCCGCGCGCAGCAGCTCGTCGTGGGTGCCCTGTTCGACGATGCGACCGCCGTCGACGAACACGATCAGGTCGGCACGCCGGACGGTGCGCAGGCGATGCGCCACCGTCACCACGGTCCGGCCCGCCATCAGGCGCTCGATGCCCTCGTGCACGGCCGCCTCGTTCACGGGGTCCAGCGCGGAGGTGATCTCGTCGAGCAGCACGATCGGCGCGTCCTTGAGCAGTGCGCGCGCGATCGAAACACGTTGGCGCTCACCGCCGGACAGACGGTTGCCGCCCTCGCCGACATGCGCGGCCCAGCCGCCGGGCAGGCGCTCGATCACCTCGTCGAGCCGGGCCGCCGCGGCCGCGGCGCGCACCTCGGCGGCGGTGGCGCCGGGGCGGCCGAGCCGCACGTTGTCCTCGATGGTGCCGTCGAAGAGGTAGACGTCCTGGAAGACGACGGCGATCCGGGACATCAGCTCCTCGGTGCTGATGTCGCGCACGTCCACTCCCCCGACCCGGACCGCGCCCGCGTCCACGTCGGCGAAGCGGGCGAGCAGTCGCAGCAGGGTGGTCTTGCCCGCGCCCGAGGGGCCGACGACCGCGAGCGTGCTCCCGTCGGGCACCGCCAGCGACACGTCGTCGAACACGGTGCGGTCGCCCTGCCGGAAGGCGACAGCATCGAAGGCCAGGTCGTGACGGGCAGGCAGCGCCGGTTCGCGCGGCTCCGGTAGCGGTTCGGTGCGCAGGACCTCGTCCAAGCGCGCCAGCACCGACCGCGCGGCGCGCAGTTTGCCGCCGATGTCGGCCAGCGAGAGCAGCGGGTCGGCGCAGCGGGCGGCCAGCACCAGGATCGCCAGAATCTGTGCGGCACCGATACTTCCGTCGAGGACGAGGTACGCGCCGAGGACCAGCAAGACGGTGAACATCGCCTGCACGGTCAGTGCCAAGCCGACCACGCCGGGCAGCGCCGACAGGGTCGAGCGGCGGGATGCCCGCTGCAGTGCGGTCAGGGAGTCGTCGAGCAGGCCGAACCGTTCACCGGTCCGGCCGCCCGCCCGCAGCACCGGCTGGGCCCGCAGGTATTCGATGACTCGCCCGGTGGCCTCGGCGCCGCGCTCGGCGGTGTCCGCGTCGCTCGCCGCCGTCGACCTGCCCGCCCGGATCTGGACGGCCGCGACGAGCGGTGCGCCGAGCGCGGCGGCCAGGCCGAGCTGCCAGTTGTAGGCGAACATCACGACGACGATCGTCAGCGGGGTCACCGCGGCGGAGATGAACGGCGACAGCAGATGCGCGATGACACCCATCGCGTCGAGCACGCCGCGACTGGCCAGCGCCGACACCTCGCCGACCCGGCTCGCGCTGTACCAGCCGAGGGGCAGCCGGGCCAGATGGTCGCCGATCCGGTGATACATCCCTGCCAGCAGGGTGGTTCCGCTGCGGAATCCGGCGAGATCGCTGAGATAGCGCAGCACCGCGTAGGCCGTGACCGTGGCACCGAAGGCGATCAGCCACGGCCGGACCTCGCCGGGATCGCTGCCGAACAGGGCGTGCAGGACGGGAACCAGCAGGGCGTAGGACAGCCCTTCGACGATCGCGGTGACCGTCATCAGGGCGACGGTGCGACGCACCGGCCCGGCGTACTCGTGGCCGAGCACGCCCAGCAGCATCCGGATCATCGGCGTTCGTCTCCTCGAGGTCCGTCGGCGAGCGCCGATCGATGGGCGTGCCAGAGCGCGGCGAACCGGCCGCCTGCCGCGAGCAGGTCGGCGGGCCTGCCGCGTTCGACGATCACGCCGCCGTCCAGGACGACGACGGTGTCGGCGTCGGCGATGGTTTCCATCCGGTGCGCGATGACCAGCGTCGTACGGTCAGCGGCCCCCGCCGCGAGCGCGCGCCGCACCGCCAGCTCGGTCTGCGGGTCGGCGAAGGAGGTCGCCTCGTCGAGGACGAGGACGGGGGTCGCGGCGAGCAGGGCGCGGGCGAGCGAGATCCGTTGCGCCTCACCGCCGGACAGTGTCACCTCGGCGCCGAGCACGGTCTGGTAGCCGTCGGGCAGCGCGACGACGCGATCGTGGATGCCGGCCTGCCTGGCGGCGCGCACCACGTCGTCGAGGTCGGCGTGCGGCACCGCGAGCGCGATATTGTCGGCGATCGTGGCGTGCAGCAGGGTGCTGTCCTGGAAGACGAACGACACCTGCCGGTAGAGCTCGTCGCTGCCGAGCTCGCGCAGATCGACGCCACCGAGCGTGACAGTGCCGTCGGCCGGGTCGAAGAAGCGCGGAAGTAGCTGGACCAGTGTGGATTTCCCGCTGCCGGACGGACCGACGAGCGCGGTGGTCGTGCCCGGCTCGAGGACGAGATCGATCCCGCGCAGCACGTCGTGGCCCGCCTCGTAGCCGAATCGGACGTCGCGCAGCTCCACTCGATGGCCCGCGGGTGCGATCGGGTGCGCGGGTTCCGGCAGCGGCGGCACGGCGAGCACGTCGGTGATCCGGCCGACGGCGCGCTGGGCGGCCTGCAGGTCGTCGAAGCCGTGGCCGAGCAGCGCTGCCACCGGCGCGGTCAGGCCGAGACCGAGCAGGACGAAGGGCAGCAGGTCGGCCGGGGCCATGCCGCCGCTCGTGATCAGCGCAGCGCCTCCGATCAGCACGACCAGCAGGACGAACGGCGGCGACAGCGCCAGCTGCATGCCCGCGGCGATCACCGACAGCCCGCGCACCATCCGGTAGAAGGTGCCGACGAAATCGTCGGTGGCCGTGCGGAATGCGCGATGGGCGCGCCCGGATCCGCCGAACACCTTGACCACCGGGATGCCCTGGACGAATTCGATCACCGAATCCGCGATGCGTCCCATGGCGGTGTCGAATTCTTCCTGCTCGCGCAGCCGGGTCGGGGTCATCATCAGCGGGATCAGGGCCATCGCCAGCACCACCGGGATCAGGGTGATCAGGGTGAGCCGCCAGTCGATGGTGAACAGGTAGACCAGCGACACGAGCGGCACCACGAACGCGGCGACGAGTTCACCGGGAGCGTGGGCGATGAACGGGTGCACCGCGTCCACGTCCTCGCCGACGACCTTCGCGAGTTCACCGGTCCTGCGCTGGCCGAACCAGCCGATCGGAACACGGCCGAGCCGCGCGGCCAGCTGCCTGCGGAACGACAGCTGCACCCGGCCGTCGAGCAGGTGCCCGAGGCCGGCGGAGGCGGCGGTGAACACCAGCCGGACGAACAGGCCCGCCGCGCCCGCGAGGACGACGAGCCAGACGTGTCCGTGGTCGATCGGAGTGGGCGACAACAATGTCCGGCCCAGTTCGACCACGGCCAGCAGCGGTGCCAGGCCCGCGACGGCGCCGATCACCTGCAGGATCACCACAGCGGTGAAGCCGCCCAGGTAGGGGCGAAGCAGGGCGGCGACGGTCGGTCCCGCTGGCGCGGCGTCGGCCGCGGGTGGTGATTCCCGCACCTGCGCCACGTCGGTGATGGTCATGGTCGTTCCTCTCGCGTCTGTGCGGCCGCGCTACGGGCGGCGTACCGAATACTGTGACGTCGCCGTCGGGCGGTGCGCTTTCGGAAACGTGCGGTCTCAGCCGAGGACGACCAGGCCGCAGGCGGCGAGGAAGAGCCCTTGCAGGACGGTGCGGGCGGGCAACGGCATGGTCTTGATGCCCAGATCGGCCCGCGCGGCCCGGACATTCGCCGGGAACATGACGAGCAGCAGCGCGAACAGGCAGGCCGCGGCGACCGGCGCGGTCGCCGGAACGAGCAGACCGACGGCGCCTGCCAGTTCGAGGACGCCGGTCAGGGTCACGAGGGCCGGTGCGCTGGGGAGGCTGGGCGGGACCATCGCGATCAGGGCGGACCGGCGCGGTTCGGCGAAATGCGCGCTCGCGGTGAGGGTGAACATCGCCGCCAGGCCGACGGCCACCGCCCGGGGCCACGAATCCAGCCAGGCGAGGTCGGTGAACCATCCGATCAGCCTGGCCAGGGCGGTGACGATGGCGAGAGCGATGAAGGGGGCCATGGGAACTCCTCGAGGCGAACGTCGACTGGCCTGCCGCCAATCTTGACACTGGAAAGATTGACAGGGGCAGCGAAACTTGTCAATGACAAGTTTGTGCGTCAGGATCGAGGCATGACGAAAACCGGGTATCACCACGGGGATCTGCGGGCGGCGCTGCTCGACTCGGCGGCCGAGCAGATCGCGGCCGAGGGCATCGAGGCCGTGTCGCTGCGGGCGCTGGCCCGCCGGGCTGGGGTCTCGCACGCGGCGCCCGCGCATCACTTCGGTGACCGCGCCGGGTTGTTCACCGCGCTGGCGATCGAGGGATTCGACCTGCTGGCAACGCAATTGGCGGCGGCGGGCGAGGACATGAGGGAGGTGGCGCTGGCCTACATCCGCTTCGCGCTGAGCAATCCCGGCCGGTTCGACATCATGTACCGGCGGGAGGTGCTGCGCGCGGACGATCCGGAGCTGGTGGCGGCACGGGAGCGATCGGGGGCCGCGTTGCGCGCCGGGGTGGCCGAGCTGCAGTCCGATCAGGATCCGGGACGGCAGCGGGCGACGCGGCTGGCCGCGTGGTCGCTGGTGCACGGGTTCGCGACGCTGTGGCGGGAGGGCGCGCTCGACGGGTCCGAGCTGGCGACCTCCGGTGACCCGGAGCTGATCGCGCGCGAGATGCTCGCGACCGTGGCCTTCGACTGAGCCGGTGGCGATCCGGACCGCCGCCCCGGCGACGGCGGGCGCCTGATACCGATACCCTGGCAACGGTGACCGTCGGTGCGCTTTCGGAAACGTGCGGTCCGGTGCGGTCGCCGGTGGTGTGGATGCGGCCGGGGCATGTGGGCTATGTCGGGCCCGAACTCGGCGTCGACCTGCACGCGCCCTCGGTGGCGGTGCTCAGCGTCGGCCTGGACGGGCCGTTCGTCCTCGATACCGCCACCCACGGCGAGATCCACACCGGCAGCTCGTTCGCGCCCGCCCGCACGGTCCATCGGGTCAACGCCCCCGGCGGCTGGATCCTGCTGCTGTTCGTCGATCCCGCCGGTGCGCCCGCGCTGACGATCGCCGACGAGATGACCGCCGTCGCCGGACCGTACGGGCTCGCCCACCGGCGCGAACGCGAGCTCGTCGAGCTGTGCGGTGCCGCTGTCGTCGAGCCGGAGCGGATCTTCGCCGCGGCGGTCGCGGGTCGCACGCCGGTCGCCGATCCGCGGATCGCGTGGGCCACCACCACGATCAACCGCAACCCCGACCAGGTCTTCCGGGCCGAGGCGATGGCCGCCCACCTCGGCCTGTCGAAGACGCACTTCCTGCGGCTGTTCGCCCGGCAGTGCGGCACCACCTTTCGGGGCTATCAGCGCTGGACCCGGGTCGTCCGCGCGATCCGGGACGCCGCCGCCGGCCGCGACCTCACCCGCTGCGCCGTCGACGCCGGTTTCGCCACCCCGTCCCACTTCAGCGAGACCTTCCACGACCTGTTCGGCATGTCCGCCTCCGGATTCCTGCGCACCGGTGTCCGCTTCGACCTCGACCTTCCGTAGCCGTAGTGCGATGAGCCGGGCGGCTTCCTGGCACGTACGAGGTCTCGTCCGCGTACGATCGAGAACCCTTCTCGCACACGCGTTGTCGGCGCAGGACAGGAAATGGGGCAGCATGGCGCAGGATCGGGAACCGGACGACTGGCGCAGCGATCGGGACGGGGCCGCGGCGGCGGGGACGAATCCGACGGTGCTGTGCCGATTGAGCACCGGGTGGGCCGTCATCGGGGATACCCAGCACCTGCCCGGGTATTGCGTGCTGATCTACGACGGCGAGGCCGATCAGCTCACCGAGCTGCCGCGGCCGGAGCGGGTCGCGTTCATGGCGGACATGGTGGTTCTCGGCGAGGCGGTGGAACGCGCTTGCCGCGCAGCGGATCCGGCGTTTCTGCGGATCAACTACGAGGTGCTCGGCAATACCTGGGGGCACCTGCACGGGCATATCCACGCGCGCTACGCGTGGGAGCCCGAGCAGTTGCGGGTCGGTCCGGTCCACCTGTACGGCGCGGAACGCTCGGCGCCGGAGCACGCGCTGAGTGCCCGGCACGACGGACTGCGTGCGGCGATCACCACGGCGGCGACCGAGATTCTCGCCGAGGGATAACCGCGGGTCAGCGTGCCGCGGTGCCGCCGACGACCAGCAACTCCGGCAGCGGGTGATCGACGACCGGTGCCGAGGGCCGGACGGAGGCGCCGCTGCGCAGCACCGTGCAGCGGCGGGCCAGGACGGCGCCGCAGGCGTGGATCGTCGTCGTGATCAGGTCCTCCGCAAGGGGCAGGTCGTCCTCGCGGTACCCGTACACCGAAAAACGCACGGCGCGTGGAGCGTTCATCGGGTCGGACTGGCAGAGCACCGCCGCCGGGCAGCTCGACAGCAGCATCACCGCCGTCGCGAAATCGGCGTACGGATCGCCGGCCTCGATCTCCTGACCCGCCGCGACCGCCGCGAAAAGTGTTCGCAGGCAAGGCTGTTCGGGCAACTCCTGGGCATCCTGAATGCGCGACCAGCGGCACAATGCCGGGTGGTCGGCGATGTCGGGCCGCGCGTGCCAGCGGCGGCGACCGCAGTCGAGCAGCCGCGCGGCAGCCGAGTGCCACACCGCGGGGTCATCGATGCGGGCGACGATGCGCAGACGTCGGCATTCGTCGACATCGGGCGGGTGGATCGGATCGATCGCGGGGACGGCGGAGCCAGTCGGACGGTGCGTCTGCATGGCGAACTCCTACCGAACGAGGGAACCGAACGAGTGCTGCCCGGTGGCCGCGCCGCGGCGCCACGCGAGCCGGAACGCCCAGGCCGCGGCCACGACGGCGGCGCACACCACGGCCGCGATCACCACGAGCACGAGCACACCCGAACGGCCGACGCCGGCGTTCCGGGCGATCAACGCCGAGGCCGCGATGGGCCCCACGGTGGCGAGAACAGGGATCAGCAAGACCAGGCCGACGGTCACCAGAGTCGACGGCGACATCGACGTTTTCAGTGCGGAAATGCCCTGTCGGGAGGTCATCCTGCGTGGCCCCGACTGCCGTGCGACTGTAGCCATTTCCGCCTCTCCGTTACCTGAATGGAACCGAGCGAACCATGGGCTACTAAACGTACAGCCCGGACCAGGGCCGCCACGCGATTCGTCACGAAACAGTGATAACCCGAGATGGCTGGTCACCCAGCCGCAAATTGTCTTACCAGGTCAGGAGCACATTTGCAGTTAGCGGACAATTTGCTGACGGCGAATAGTATTCAGATCCCGTAACAATTCCGAGCACCATCGACGGGGGCGCCGGACAGGAACACCGGCCAGTGCGCACACCGCCCGGAATCGCGCGGCAGGCTCGGGATCTGTTCAGGGTTTCCTATTCGCTGTGATGCGTCCCGGCACCGAAACTGCCTTCGAGCCGATTGCGCGATCCCGGGTGGATCAGCCGCGCCGCACTCACGAGTCCACCCGAGGACCAGGTGCGACGCCGGATGAGCAGACATGGCTCGTCGCGGTCGATATCGAGGAGCTTGCACTCCTCCCGGCTGGCCCGCACAGCCTCAACGACATGTTCGCCGCGAATCAGGGGCGCGACCTCACTGAGGTAGGTGTTCGGCGTGACGGTGGTGAAATCCTGGGCCAGGTAGTCGGGCGCCTGAGCCGGATTGACATAGCGGTCCTCCACCTGGATCGGCACGTCGTCCTCGATGTGCACCAGCAGGGAATGGAACACCCTGCCGCTCATGGCGTTTCCGAGCACCGGGTGCCGGTCGCCCGCCTCCTCCGCGCGCACGAACACCACCTCGGTGCGATGCCGGTGCCCGCGCCGGGAGATCTCGTCGGCGATATTCCTGACCTCGAACAGCGGCGAGGCGGCCTTGGCGGGCGCGACGAAGGTGCCTACCCCCATCACCCGGTTGAGCGCGCCGTCGGCGGTGAGATCACGCAGCGCGCGATTGATCGTCATCCGGGACAGGCCGAGTGCGTTGACCAGCTGATTCTCCGAGGGAATCTGCTCGCCCTCGACCCATCGGCCGCCCTTGATCTGCGCCATGATCAACTGCTTGACGCGTTCGTACGCCGCGAATTCGGTCCCCAGTTCGCCGTACAGCGCGGCCAGGTCCGCATCGACCACTTCGATCGCCACCACCGGTATCCGTTCCCTCAGTTTGCCCAGAGAATACGTTGCGCCCGACCAGCGGAGCACGCTTGACAGCAACTTGTATATACAGGACTATACCACTAGTCTGGATTTCAGTGACTCAGGACACAGCCGTCATTTCGAGGAGTGAACCGATGACCGACGCCGCCACCCCGCCACCTTCCGGCCCCCGGCCCGTGTCCGCCCCGCGCGGATCGCAGCTGCACACGCTGGGCTGGCAGCAGGAGGGCGCCCTGCGGATGCTGATGAACAACCTCGACCCCGAGGTCGCCGAGCGTCCCGACGACCTGGTCGTCTACGGCGGCACCGGTCGTGCCGTGCGCAGCTGGGCGGCGTTCGACGCGATCGTGCGAACCCTGGAGACCCTCGCCGACGACGAGACGCTGCTGGTGCAGTCGGGCAAGCCGGTCGGGGTGTTCCGCACCAACGAGTGGGCGCCGCGCGTGCTGCTGGCCAACTCCAATCTGGTCGGCGACTGGGCGAACTGGGAGGATTTCCGCAAGCTCGAGCAGCTCGGGCTGATGATGTACGGCCAGATGACCGCGGGGTCGTGGATCTACATCGGCAGCCAGGGCATTCTGCAGGGCACCTACGAGACCTTCGGCGCGGTGGCGCGCAAGCGTTTCGGCGGCACGCTGGCAGGCACCATCACGCTCACCGCCGGCGTGGGCGGGATGGGTGGCGCGCAGCCGCTGGCGGTGACGATGAACGAGGGCGTCGCGCTGTGCGTCGACTGCGATCCGGCGCGCATCGATCGGCGGATCGCGCACGGCTACCTCGATACGAAGGCCGAATCCTTGCAGGAGGCACTGGATCTCGCGATCGCGGCGCGCGACGAACGGCGCGCGCTGTCGATCGGCCTGGTCGGCAATGCCGCCGAGGTGTTCCCCCGGCTGCTTGCCATGGACGCGCCGATCGACATCGTCACCGACCAGACCTCGGCGCATGATCCGCTGTCCTACTTGCCGATCGGTGTCGCGCTCGAGGATTGGCACACCCTCGCCGAGAAGGACCCGGCGTGGTTCACCACCGAGGCGCAGGCGTCGATGGCCAAGCATGTCGAGGCGATGGTCGGGTTCCTGGACAAGGGCGCCGAGGTGTTCGACTACGGCAACTCGATTCGCGACGAGGCCCGAAAGGGCGGCTACGACCGGGCCTTCGCGTTCCCCGGTTTCGTGCCCGCCTACATCCGCCCGCTGTTCGAGGAGGGCCTCGGCCCGTTCCGCTGGGCCGCGCTCTCGGGCGATCCGAAGGACATCGCCGCCACCGATCGCGCGATCATGGAGCTGTTCCCCGAGAACGAGCACCTGAAGCGCTGGATCACCATGGCCGGCGAGAAGGTGCAGTTCGAGGGCCTGCCCGCCCGGATCTGCTGGCTCGGCTACGGCGAACGCCACCGCGCGGGCCTGAAATTCAACGAGATGGTCGCCTCCGGCGAACTGTCCGCGCCACTGGCCATCGGCCGCGACCACCTCGACTCCGGCTCGGTCGCCTCCCCCTACCGCGAAACCGAGGCCATGGCCGACGGCTCCGACGCCGTCGCCGACTGGCCCCTGCTCAACGCCCTGCTCAACACCGCCTCCGGCGCCTCCTGGGTCTCGATCCACCACGGCGGCGGCGTCGGCATGGGCCGCTCCATCCACGCGGGCCAGGTCTGCGTCGCCGACGGCACTCCCCTGGCCGCCCAGAAGCTGGAGCGGGTCCTCACCAACGACCCCGGCATGGGAGTCATCCGCCACGTCGACGCCGGCTACGAGCACGCCGCCGACGTCGCCAGCGAGCGCGGGGTGCGAATCCCCATGCAGGAGAACTGATCCCCCTCCGCCGCCCGTACCCCTCGGTGCGGGCGGCGGTCACCGTGTCAGCTCAATTCTCCTGGCTTTCCCTGAATTTCGCCTCCATCTCCGCGGCGAGGCGCGGCTGCTCGGCCTCCATCTTCTGCACGTAGACGACCGCGTCACCGACCGTTCTGAGGCTCGCCAGATCCTCGTCGGGGATCTTGACGTTGTACTTGTCCTCGAGCTGCACGGCGATCTCGACCAGCGACAGCGAGTCGATCTCCAGATCCTCGACGAAGGACTTCTTCATCGTCACCTCGACGGCATCGATACCGGTCACCTCCTCGACGATGTCAGCGATCCCCGCGACGATCTCTTCCTGCGTGGTTGCCACGAATCTCCTTGTTCTCGGTTGTGCCAGTACGCTAAAAGCTCCACCGGGGTGGAGGTTCAAGAGGTTGTGACAGACGACACACAGGTGAGCATCGGGGAGCTGGCGCGCAGGACCGGCCTCCCGGTCCGCACGATCCGGTTCTATTGCGACGAGGGCATTCTGGAGTCCGGCCGCAGCGCGGGCGGGCATCGGATGTTCGACACCGTCGGTGCCACCGAACGACTGCTGCTGGTCCGGCGGATGCGCGCACTCGGTCTCGGGCTGGGCTCGATCACCGAGGTGCTGCGCGGCGAGCGGTCGATGGGCGAGGCCATCGCTGCCGAAAGTGCGCGGCTCGACAGCGAATTCAGGTCGCTGGCATGGCGGCGGGCGTCCCTGCGGGCAGTCGAGACGGCCGCCCCGACTCAGCGGGCCGAGCGGCTCGCCCTGCTGGCCGCGGCCCAGGACAGCGACGCGGTCCACGAAGACCTCGTGCAGTTCTGGCGGCGCATCCTCGCACCGGTCCCCCGCAGCGAGGTCGACCGCTATGTGGGCTGGAATGTGCCGCAACCGCCCGCCGATCCCTCCGTCGACGAGGTCGTCGCCTACGCCGAGCTGGCCGCTCTCGTCGCCGATCCCGCATTGAACAGTGTTGTGCGACAGCATCTCTGGCTGAGCCATCCGGAGCTGATACCAGACCGGCACAGGCTGTACACCGACGTGGGCGACGCCTTGGAGAACGTGGTGACGCTGGTCGGGAATGACGTACGGCCGCACGGTGGCGCCCGGCTCGTCGGCGATCGAATCACCGTGGGCCGAGCCCTGCACTGGGTCCACGCCGCACTGGCTCACTCCACCAAGGCACCAGCCTCATAGGTGGCGAGAGCGATCGGTTCGTCGGGCGGCCACTGCTCAGGAGGTCCACCAGTCGGCTGATCAGCTCGGCGGGTCAGGAAGGAGCGTCCGCGGCAGTCGTCGGTCACGCCGCCCAGCCGGCGAAGGCGCGGTGGCGCCAGAGTTCCGGCCCACGACGAGTGGCGCCGGTCCCGTCGGCGCTTTACCGCGAGCGGCTGTGACTACCGGGTGCCCACACATACCTGTCGGGCGCCGGTTCAACCGATTGGAGCAGACTCCAGTCGAAATATGCCCAATAGACCCGGTTTTGCCCGGAGTCCGGATCCATGGCGGCGAATGCCGCGACGTCCCCCGTCCCGCCCATTCCGTCGACGTGGTCGATCGGGGCGAGGTTGCTGCCGACGAGTTCGTCGTAGGTGCACGACCAAGGTGCCAGATCACCTGGAGAGTCCAACCGCGGGCGCGGTAGCTCCGGGTGGCGAACGAATCGCCGGAAAAGAATGCTCTGGCGCGGACTGCTCAGCTCGAGCTGTAGATCGGGCCAGAACGTCAAATCCCACCGCACTGTTCGCATTTCCAGATCCCGCCTCAGTGGCTCGACGGACATCGAATCCGGTGTTCGCCACGCTGCCAGGTATTCATCGAGACTGCGTTGCGGCTCCGATCGGAATCGGAGCATCGCGGATGTGGCCGCCGAGCGCGTGACACCGAGTGAGCGGAGCAACGCGTCAGCTTCGACCGGAGCGCTCTCACACATCGCGTCCAGCATCGCAAGCTGATACTCGTACAGCGTCAACATCATTCACCATTCGCGTTCCGTTCCTGAGACGAACGTACCAGTGTCGACCGCCTCTCGGCGGGAAGCAGAATCCCAGACCCTTAGGCGCCGAGGGTGATCGGTTCAGCTGGGGGGCCATTCAGCAAGAGGTCCGCCAGTCGGCTGATCAGCTCGCCGGGGGCCACGCGGTCGGGGTTCTCGGCGAGGTCGGCCAGGGTCCACCAGCGGTGGCCGGTGACGGTGGCGCGTTCGACGGCGGTGAAGCCTGAGGTGTCGATGTCGAAGGCGGCTACGCGGGCCAGGAAGTAGCGTTCGTGGCAGTCGTAGGTCGTGCCGCCCCAGGTGACGTGGGCGCGGCGGCGCCAGAGTTCGGGGCCGAGGGTGAGGTTGGTGAGGCCGGTTTCCTCTCTCGCTTCGCGGGCGGCTGTCTGCTGGGGGGTTTCGCCTTTTTCGCGGCCGCCGCCGATCGGGTACCAGAAGGTGTGGCCGTCTGTTTCGTCGATGCCGGAGAACAGCAGCAGGCGGTCGTGCTGGTCCAGCAGTACCAGGCGAATCGAGTGCCGCACAGTCGGTTCGGGGTGTTCGGTCGGTGGCGGCATGGGGACTCCCGTTCTGTCGACGAGCAGACAAGCCCTCCTCAGATTGCCTGAGGCTCCCATCGCGGAACAGGGGTTTATTATGACTGACCAGTCAGGCATAATAAACCCATGCCGAAGATTGTGGATCGGGCCGCGCGGCAGGAGGAGATCCTGCTTGCCGCGGCCGCCGTGTTCGCCCGGAAGGGCTTTTCTGCTACGCGGATCGAGGATGTGGCTGCCGAGGCGGGGATCGCCAAAGGCAGTGTCTATCTGTACTTTCCGAGTCGTGATTCGCTGCTCGCCGGAGTGTTCGAGAGCTATGGGCGGCGGTCGGCGCGGGTGCTCGACGAGATGGGTGAGGGGCCCGCGCTCGAACGTTTGGAGCGGTTGATCCGTGGCGCCATCGCGATGCTGGCCGAGTATCCCGATCACGCGCGGGTCCTGCTGGATGTGTGGGCCGCGAAGCCGCCCATCGACATGGTCGCGATCTATCGCGAATATCGTGCGGCTGTCACCGAATTGCTGCGTGCGGCCGATGCCGAGGGAACGCTGCGCGACGGGATCGACGAGCGACATGCGGCGGTGATCATCGGGGCCATTGAGGGGTGTCTGATCCAGACATTGGTGGACCCGGAGCTGTCGCTGCCGGATCTCGTCGAGCCGGTCTTGCAGGTCTGCGTGGAAGGGATCCGGCGATGACACTCACCGATCGTCTGATCGCGCCGGGTGCGACCAGGGCCGAGGTCACCCTCGGCTTCGCCGTCGCGATCGGCGGCGCGGCCGGCGCCGCGGCACTGGCCATCCGGGCGCAGCACTCGTGGCCGGTCGTCGCGGTGATCGCGGTGGTGGCGTTCGACCTGTTCGGTGGATCCGCCGTCAATGCGATGGGTTCGGCCAAGCGCTGGTATCACCGGCCGGGACGCACCGCGGTCCACCATCTGGGCTTCGTCGCGATCCACATCCAGCCGTTCCTGCTGGCCTGGGTGGTGCCCGCGTTCAGCTGGGCCGCGGCCGTCACCATCTACGTACTGGCGTTGGGCGGAGCGCTCATCGTGACCGCGGCGCCGGCCGCGTTGCGCAGGCCGATCGCCTTCGCCGCCACGGCCTTCGCGCTGCTCTGGGTTACCGGCGTCCTCGCCGTCCCGGCCGAGGTCGCCTGGGTCGGGCCGGTACTGCTGATCAAACTGCTGCTCGCGCACCTGCTTCCGGAAGAAGCGAGTCGCTGATCCGAAAACAACGCTGCCCCTGTCGATTTCGACAGGGGCAGCGTCAGAGTCAGCCTAGCGGACCGACCACCGATTCGGCACCGGCGAGAAGGGCACCGGAGGCGGCGAGGCGGACTGCCGCGTCGATCTCGGGGGCCAGATAGCGGTCGGGGCCGGGGCCGTCGACGTGCGCGCGCAGGACATCGCGGACGGCCGCTGTCGCCGGGGCCGGGGTCAGCGGGGCACGCAGGTCCAGGGCACGGGCAGCGGTGAGAGCCTCGATCGCGAGGACCCGGGTGAGACCGTCGATGGAGCGGCGGAGCTTGCGGGCCGCCGACCAGCCCATGGAGACGTGGTCCTCCTGCATCGCCGAGGACGGGATCGAGTCGGCCGAGGCGGGCGCGGCGAGGCGCTTGAGCTCGGAGACGATGGCGGCCTGGGTGTACTGGGCGATCATGTGGCCGCTGTCGACGCCGGGGTCGTCGGCGAGGAACGGCGGCAGGCCGTGGTTGCGGGCCTTGTCCAGGAAACGGTCCGTGCGGCGTTCGCTGATGCCGGCGACATCGGCGACGACGATGGCGAGGAAGTCCAGCACGTAGGCCACGGGGGCGCCGTGGAAATTGCCGTTGGATTCGACCCGGCCGTCGAGGGTGACCACGGGATTGTCGACCGCCGACGCCAGCTCGTAGCCCGCGACGCGTTCGGCGTGGGCGAGGGTGTCGCGGGCGCCGCCGGCCACCTGCGGTGCGCAGCGCAGCGAGTAGGCGTCCTGGACGACGGTGCAGTCGGGGGTCGCGTGGCTGGCCACGATCGCCGAATCGGCGAGCAGGCGGGTCATATTGGCAGCGGCGATCGCCTGGCCGGGCTGCGGGCGCAGGGCCTGCAGGTCGGCGGCGAAGACCTTGTCGGTGCCGAGCAGGCCCTCCACGCTCATGGCCGCGGTCACGTCGGCCAGGCGCAGCAGATCGCGCAGGTCGTGGCAGGCGAGCACCAGCATGCCGAGCATGCCGTCGGTGCCGTTGATCAGTGCCAGGCCTTCCTTCTCTTCGAGCTCGACCGGGGCGATGCCCGCGGCGGCCAGTGCCTCGGCGGCGGGCAGCAAGGCACCGTCGGCGTCGCGGACCGTGCCCTCACCCAGGACGGCCAGCGCGACGTGGGCCAGCGGTGCGAGGTCGCCGGAACAGCCGAGGCTGCCGTACTCGTAGACCACCGGGGTGATTCCCGCCGACAGCAGCGCGGCATAGGTCTCGGCGACCACCGGCCGCACACCGGTCCGGCCGGTGGCCAGGGTCGACAGGCGCAGCAGCATCAGCGCGCGCACCACCTCCCGCTCCACCTCGGCACCCGAACCCGCCGCATGCGAGCGGATCAGGCTGCGCTGCAACTGCTGACGTAGTTCGAGCGGAATGTGGCGGACGGCCAGCGCGCCGAACCCGGTGGACACGCCGTACACCGGCTTCGGGTCGGCCGCCAGTGCCTCGATCCGCCGCCTGCTCTCCCCCATCGCCGCGAGCGCCGCGTCGGACAGCCGCACCGCGGCGCCGTCCCTGGCCACCCGCACCACGTCCTGCGGCGCCACCGGACCCGTGCCGACGACGACCGGTTCCACGGTGACCGGCGCGGACCGGTCCGAGTCGATGCTCACTATGCTTCTCCATTCCGAACTCTGTGCGGGACAAAAACTCTCAGGCGATATCGGCGACGGGTTCCGGCGCGGGAATCGCTTCGGGCTCGGCCGGAACCGGGCGCACCCACAGGCGGTAGGCCACGCACAGCAGCGCCAGCCAGACCGCGCCGACGACGAGTGCCACCCTGCTGTCGGCGTCGAAGGCGATCACCGCGATCACGAACACCAGGAAACCGATGGTGATCAGCTGCCCGTACGGCCAGAACGGCACCGGGAACTTCAGCTCGGCGACCTGCTGCGCCGACATCCGCTGCCGCGAGCGGTACTGCGAGAACAGGATCATCAGCCAGACGAAGATGGTGGCGAAGGTGGCGATCGAGGCGATCACCAGGAACACCTTGTCCGGGATCAGGTAGTTCAGCAGCACGCCGACCAGCAGGGTGACGGTCATGACGACCACCGTCATCCACGGCACGCCGTTGCGCGAGACCCGCCGCATCACCGCGGGCGCCTGACCACGCTGGGCCATGCCATACATCATCCGCCCCGCGCCGAAGATGTCGCTGTTGATGGCCGACAGCGCCGCGGTGATCACGACGACGTTCAGCACCGCCGCCGCGGGACCGAGGCCGAGGCTCTGGAAGATCTGCACGAACGGGCTGCCCTCGTCGCCGATGCTCTGCCACGGGTTGATCGCCATGATCACCGCGAGGGTGAGGACGTAGAACAGGATGATCCGGATGGGCACGGTGTTGATCGCGCGCGGGATAGTGCGCTGCGGGTCTTCGGCCTCGCCCGCGGTGATGCCGATGATCTCGGTGCCGCCGAAGGCGAACATCACGATGGCGAAGCAGGCGACGAAGCCGCCGAAGCCGGTCGGGAAGAAGCCGCCGTCGGTCCACAGATTCTGCACGCCGCCGCTGGTGTCGTGGATGCCGAAGCCGAAGATCAGGATGGCGATGCCGCCGGCGATCATCGCGACAATGGCGACGATCTTGACCAGGCTGAACCAGAACTCGACCTCACCAAAAACCTTCACGCTGAGCAGGTTGACGGCGCCGATGAAGAAGATGATCGACAGCACCCAGATCCAGCGGGGCACGTCGGGATACCAGAAGCCCATGTAGACGCCGAACGCGGTGACGTCGGCGAGGCAGACGATGAGCATCTCGAAGGTGTAGGTCCAGCCGGTCAGGAATCCGGCCAGCGGACCGAGGTGCTTGCTGGCGTATTCGCCGAACGAGCCCGAGACCGGGTTGCTCACCGCCATCTCGCCCAGGGCGCGCAGCACGATATAGATCGCGGCGCCGCCGATCAGGTAGGCCAGCAGCACCGAAGGGCCCGCGCGGTGGATCGCCTCCGCCGAGCCGTAGAACAGGCCGGTGCCGATAGCCGAGCCGAGCGCGATGAAACGGATGTGGCGCGCGGTGAGTCCGCGCGTCAGCACAGCAACGGGCTTGTTCAAACCATTCTCCCGGGATCGGAAAGGCGCACGGAGCGGGTGATGACCCGATGGATTCGCCTGTGGGGCCGGTCACAGCGACCGGTACATGTATAAACCTGTATATACAGCCGTGTCAATGCGCGGCGGGTCGACCGGGAGCCTAGCGCTTGACGTACCTGTCTATACAGGCATATACATATCGAACGTGACCCAGCGCACATGCTCGGGTCGACGGCGTCACCGCAGAAAGACAGGCCGCTATGACAACGACCGGCTCCGAGGATCTCCTCACGCCCGAACGCCGCACCATCGACGTCGTCCCCGACAGCGAACGGCACGGCACACCGCGCAGCCAGTTCACGCTCTGGTTCGGGGCGAACATGCAGATCACCGCGGTCGTGGACGGCGCGCTCGCGGTGGTGTTCGGCGCCGACGCGCTGTGGGCGATCATCGGCCTGCTGCTGGGCAATGTCTTCGGCGGGGTCGTGATGGCGCTGCACTCGGCGCAGGGACCGCGCATGGGCCTGCCACAGATGATCTCGAGCCGGGCCCAGTTCGGGGTCAAGGGCGCGGTGGTCCCACTGGTGCTGGTGATCCTGATGTACCTCGGTTTCGCCGCGACCGGCACCGTGCTGGCCGGGCAGGCGGTGAACAACATGCTGCACGTCGAGAATCCGGTGATCGGCATCGTGATCTTCGGTGCGCTCACCGCGTTCGTCGCGGTCACCGGGTATCGGCTGATCCATGTCGTCGGGCGGGTCGCGACGGTGATCGGGATCGTCGGCTTCACGTATCTGACGGTCCGGTTGTTCGCCGAGTATCCGGTCGGCGACTTCGTCGGAGTGATCGGGTTCGACGCGGCGACCTTCCTGCTCGCGATCTCCCTCGGCGCGGGCTGGCAGCTGACCTTCGGACCGTACGTCGCCGACTACTCCCGGTACCTGCCGCGCAGCACCAGCGAGCGCACCACGTTCTGGTCGACATTCCTCGGCAGCGTGCTCGGCTCGCAGTGGTCGATGACGCTCGGCGCGCTGGTCGCCGCGGTGGCGGGCAAGGCATTCCTCGCCGATCAGGTCGGATTCCTCGGCGAGCTCGCCGGGCCCGCCCTGCTCGCGTTCTGCGTGTATCTGGTGATCGTGGTGGGCAAGCTGACGGTGAACGTGCTCAATGCCTACGGCGGATTCATGTCGATCCTGACCACCGTCACCGCGTTCGACGGCCGCTCGCAGATCTCCACCCGCGCTCGCACCCTGTACATCGTCGGCTTCGTCGGCGTCTCGATGGTGATCGCGCTCGCCGCGAGCGCGGACTTCCTGAACAACTTCAAGAACTTCGTGCTGGTGCTGCTCATGGTGTTCACGCCGTGGAGCGCGATCAATCTGATCGACTACTACCTGATTTCGAAGGAACGGGTCGACCTGCCCGCGCTCTACGATCCGAACGGGCGCTACGGGGCATGGAACGTGCCCGCGTTGCTCTGCTACGGCCTCGGCGTCCTCGCCCAGATCCCGTTCCTCGCGCAGAAGCTCTACACCGGTCCGGTCACGCACCTGCTCGGCGGCGCCGATATCTCCTGGATCGTCGGCATCGTATTCACCGGTGCGATCTACTACCCGATCGCGCGCCGCACGGCCAACCCGCCCGCGCGGATGATCTACCCCACGCACACCGAGATGGTCGACACCCGCAGCTAGGAGGACTCCCCCAGTGCCCACCACCGCACTGACCGATATCGGCACCCTCGTCACCAACGATCCCGCCCTGGGCGACGGCCCGCTCGGCATCCGGCGCGACGCCGCCGTCGTCTTCGACGGCGACACCGTCGTGTGGGTCGGCGACAGCGCCGACGCGCCCGCCGCCGACACCGGCGTCGGCCTCGGCGGGCGGGCCGTGCTGCCGGGATTCGTCGAGACCCACTCGCACCTGGTGTTCGCCGGGGATCGCGCCGAGGAGTTCGCGGCCAGGATGGCCGGGCGCCCCTACGGGGCCGGTGGTATCCGCACCACCATCGAGGCAACCCGCGCGGCGACCGACGAGCAGCTCGCCGCGAATGTGCGGCGGCTCATGGACGAGTCGCTGCGCGCGGGCAGCACCACGGTCGAATGCAAGAGCGGCTACGGCCAGACCGTCGCCGACGAACTGCGCAGCGTCGTGATCGCGGGCCGGTTCACCGACGAGGTGACCCTGCTCGCCGCGCATGTGCCGCCGCCGGAGTACGCCGGGCGCGCCGACGACTACGTGGCGATGGTGTGCGCCGAGATGATCCCGCGGTGCGCGCCGCACGCCCGGTGGATCGATGTGTTCTGTGAGCAGGGCGCATTCGACCGCGACCAGGCGCACGCGGTGCTGTCGGCGGGCATCGAACACGGTCTGGTGCCGCGCGTGCACGGCAATCAGCTCCATCAGGGACCCGGTGTGCAGCTCGCGGTGGAGCTGGGCGCCGCGTCGGTGGATCACGTCGCGCATGTGAGCGCCGCCGATATCGACGCGCTGGCGGGCAGCGAGACCGTGGCCACGCTGTTGCCCGGCGCCGACTTCTGCACCCGCAACAGCTATCCCGACGCGCGGGCCCTGCTCGACGCCGGCGTCACCGTGGCGCTGGGCGCCGACTGCAACCCCGGCACGAGCTATACGACGAGCCTGCCGTTCTGTATCGCGCTGGCGGTGCGGGACCTGCACATGACGCCCGACGAAGCGGTCTGGGCGGCGACGGCAGGTGGCGCACGGGCGTTGCGCCGCACCGATATCGGCGCGCTGCGGCCCGGTGTGCGGGCCGACGCGATCGCGCTGGACGCGCCGTCGCACCTGCATCTGGCCTACCGTCCCGGTGTTCCGCTGATCAGCCGGGTGTGGCGCGGCGGCGCGCTCGCCTACTCGAGATGAGGTCTGCCCGATGATGTCGGAATCCTCGTGGACCGGCCGGATCGACGGCACCACGCCCGAGCATCTGCGCTGGCACCAGGCGGTCACGTCGTACGAGCCTGGCACCGATCCCGGTGCGTGCGTGTTCGTCGGCTTCGCCAGTGATGAAGGGGTGCGGCGCAACAAGGGCCGCCGGGGTGCGGCGCAGGGGCCGGAGGCGCTGCGCCGCGCGCTGTCACCGATGGCGCTCGGCACCCCGCTGCGCGCGTTCGACGCGGGCACCGTGGCGGTCACCGACGACCGCCTCGAGGACGGTCAGCGCCGGCTCGGTGCGACGGTGTCGGACCTGCTGGACGCCGGTGCCTTCCCGGTCGTCCTCGGCGGCGGGCACGAAGTCGCCTACGGCACGTACCTCGGAGTGGCCGGTGCCGCGCGCCGGACGCCGGGCACCATCGTCGGAATCCTCAATCTGGACGCGCATTTCGACCTGCGCCCCGATCCGGTACCCAGCTCGGGCACGCCGTTCCGGCAGGTCCTCGAGGCCGACCCCGACGTGCGCTACGCGGTGGTCGGGATCAGCCAGCCCAGCAACACCAGTGTCCTGTTCGACACCGCCGACCGGTTCGGCGTGCGGTATCTACTCGACGACGACTGCGAACCGGCCAGGGTCGCCGCGTTCGTCGCGGACTTCCTGGCCGGGATCGATCTGCTCTACCTGACCATCGATCTCGATGTGCTGCCCGCCGCGGTCGCACCCGGCGTCAGCGCCCCTGCCGCCTTCGGCGTCGCGCTGCCGACGATCCAGGCCGTCTGCGATCAGGTCACCGCCAGTGGCAAACTCGCCGTGGTCGATGTCGCCGAGCTCAACCCCGGCCTCGATATCGACCAGCGCACCGCCCGCACCGCCGCCCGCCTGATCCACCGCCTTGTCACCCGGCACGTGCCCGCTGAACCGCGCGATCAGAAGTAGCGCAGCCACACGTAGATCCAGGCCATCGTCGTGCTGACCACGGTGACCAGGATGCCGTATTTCGTGAACTGCCAGAAGGTGATTCGCTGGCCGGCGCGGGCGGCGATGCCGAGGGCGACGACGTTCGCGCTGGCCGCGACCGCGGTGCCGTTGCCGCCGAAGTCGGCGCCGAGCGCGAACGCCCACCACAGGGAACGGCCGGTTTCCGGATCGGGTGCGTCGGCGACGATGCCCTCGACCACCGGCGCCATGGTCGCCGTGTACGGGATGTTGTCGACGAACGCGCCGAGCAGCGCGGAACCGAAGACCAGCGCGGTGGCGGCGAGGAAGTAGTTGTCACCGACCGCCTCGGTCGCGGCGGCGCCGATCGCGGCGATCACACCGGTGTGGACCAGTCCCGCGACCATCACGAACAACCCCATGAAGAACACCAGGGTCGGCCATTCCACCTCCTGCAGGATGTCACCGATGTCGAGACCGGAAACCAGCACCATGGCGCCGGCGCCGACCAGCGCGATCACCGACGGCGACACGTGCACGATGCCGTGCAGGCAGAACCCGACTATCACCCCGGCGAGCACGATCAGCGAGCGGACCAGCAGCTTCGGGTCGCGGATCGCGCGGCGCTCCTGCAACGCCATCACCGCGTCGACCGAGCCGGGCTCGGTGCGCAGAGCCGAGCAGAACAGCAGCCGGGTCAGCACGACGAACACGGCGAAGGTGAGCACGACGATCGGTGCCATGTGGATGAGGAAGTCGTTGAAGGTCAGGCCGGCGCGGCTGGCGATGATGATGTTGGGCGGATCGCCGATCAGTGTCGCCGCGCCACCGATATTGGCGGCCAGCACCTCGGCGATCAGGAACGGTTGCGCGGCGAGGCCGAGCCTGCGGCACACCACCACCGTCACCGGCGCCACCAGCATGATGATGGTGACATTGTCGAGGAACGGCGAGGCCACCGCGGTGATGAGCATGAGCATCACCATCAGGCGATACGGGTTGCCCCGGGAACGCTTGGCCGACCAGATCGCCAGGTAGTCGAACAGGCCGGTCTGCTTGACGACGCCGACGATGATCATCATGCCGAGCAGCAGGAAGATGACGTTCCAGTCGATGCCCTCGTGCGGGGAGAAGAACACCCGCTCGCCGGGGATCAGCCCGAACACCGCCATCAGACCCGCCGCGATCAGCACGGTCTTGACCTTGTCGGCTTTCTCCGTGGCGATGAAGAAGAACGCGACCACGAAGATCAGCACGGCGAGGGCTGCGGCCATCGGTCCTGCCTCAGTCGCCGGGACCGGCGACGGCCAGGCTCGTCAGCAGCCGTTCCAGGGTGATCGCGCCGCGCAGGGTGCGCGAGCGGTCGACCACGGCGATGAGCGGACTGTGCTTGCGCGCCATCAGGATCGCGATCTCGAGCAGCGTCGCGTCCGGGGTGACGGTGGCCGGGGAGACCGCGCCGTCGGGCAGGCAGTCACCGACGGTCAGGCTGCCCGGTTCCTGCCAGAACAGGTCGGCGTGCACCTCGTCGATCGTGCGGACCAGCGTCGGATCGTTCTGGTAGGAGCCGGGGATCACCAGACGCAGCACCTGGGTGCCGGGCAGCACGGCGACGGGCCGGTCGGCGTCGTCGACGACGATCAGGCCGGGCAGCCGGTTGACGACCATCAGCCGCACCGCCTTGGCGACCGGGTCGGTGGGCCGCACGGTCGGCAGGTTCATCGCGATGTCCCTGGCGCGCATAATGATTCAGTCCCGATCGGTGAGGTGGGCGACACGCTGCTCGAGCCGGGAGAGCCGGTCGCGGACGGAACTGCTGTGCAGGAGTTCGGCGATCTGATCGGCTTCCTCGGGTGTCAGGGCGATATCGGCGGCCGGTTCGTCGCTGCCCGCGGCGTAGGCGAGCAGGTGACGGGTTCCCGTCGACTCGGTCAGCAGCGCGAAGCGGGTGCCGCGGCAGGTGCGGAAGTGGTGCAGCACGCCGGTGCCGGGGATCGTCGTGCGATCGGTGTCCATCCCGAGCGAGTCCTTCCAGACGTGTTCGACTGCGTCTACGCATCGAGTCTCGGCGGACGCGGCCGTCGCCACCATCGGCCGCGGCACCCATTTCTCCCTGCTCAGGGGCAGGCGGGGAGGGTGCCGAATGGGTGCCGGACCCCATGGACACAGCGCAGGCGCACCACCATGCTGGGTCGTATGAACCGTCTAGCAGCCCGGACACCGGTGACGGCCCTGTTCTGGCGGGTCTGCTTGCTCAACGGGGTCGTGTTCACCCTGGGCACGCTGATCCTGGCGCTGTCCCCCGCCACCGTCTCCGCCAGGGTCCGGCTGACCGAGGTGCCGGTGCTGGTGATCGGGCTCGCGGTGATCCTCACCGCCAACGCGATCGCGCTGCGCACCAGCTTCGCCCCGCTCGACGAGCTCGTCGCCTCGATGCGCCGGGTCGACCCACCCAATCGGGCGGCCCGGCTGGACCGGCGCGCGAGCGGCGACTTCCACCATTTGATCGAGACGTTCAACGCCATGCTCGACCGGCTCGAAGCCGAACGCTCCGTGGCCAGTGCTACGGCGCTGGCCGCGCAGGAGGGTGAGCGGCAGCGCATCGCGCGCGAGTTGCACGACGAGATCGGGCAGAGCCTGACCGTGGCGCTGCTTCGGCTCAAACGGGTACTCGACCGTGCGCCCGCCGGCTTGCGCGAGGAGGTCGAGGAGGCGCAGGAGACGGTGCGCGGATGCCTCGACGAGGTCCGCGGGATCGCCGCACGCCTGCGGCCGGACGTGCTCGAAGACCTGGGGCTGCACAGCGCCATCAACGCGCTGTGTCACGAATTCACCCGCACCGCGGGCATTCCCGTGCACCGCAGGCTGGACCCGGACATCGACCGGCTCGACCCGAATGTCGAACTCGTCTGCTATCGCATCGCGCAGGAGAGCCTGACCAATGTGCTGCGCCACGCGGGCGCCGACGACGTGCGTCTGGAGCTGACACCGCGCGCGGACACCGTGATCCTGCGGGTGTCCGACAACGGCCGCGGCGGCGTGCTCGAGAACGGGGCGGGCATCCGTGGCATGCGCGAACGCGCCATGCTCATCGACGCGACGCTGACCATCACCTCCCCGATCGCGGGCGGCACCGCGGTCGAACTCGCGATCCCCGTGCGGCAGAACGGAGCACCGACATGAGCGAGCCGACCCGGATCCTGCTGGCCGACGACCACGCCCTGGTCCGCAGCGGGCTGCGGATGATCCTGGACAACGAGCCGGACCTGCGCGTCGTCGCCGAGGCGGCCAACGGATTCGACGCGGTGACCGCACTGGCCGACGACCGGATCGACCTGGTCATCCTCGATATCGCCATGCCACGGATGACCGGTATCCAGGCCGCGCGAGAGATCACCCGCACCCGGCCCGGCGTGCGCATCCTCATGCTCTCGATGTACGACAACGAGCAGTACTTCTTCGAATCGCTGAAAGCGGGCGCGTCGGGCTACGTGCTCAAATCGGTGGCCGACCGCGACCTCATCGAGGCGTGCCGGGCCACCATGCGCGGCGAGTCCTTCCTGTACCCGGGCGCGGTCACCGCCCTGGTCCGCGACTACCTGCAGCTGGCAAGGCAGGGCTCCGCGTTACCCGAGGCCATTCTGACCCCGCGCGAGGAAGAGGTGCTCAAGCTGATCGCCGAGGGCTATTCGGCCCGCGATATCGCCGCCACGCTGGTGATCAGCGCGAAGACCGTCGACCGGCATCGCGCCAACATCCTGCAGAAGCTGGGGCTGCGCGACCGGCTCGAACTCACCCGGTACGCGATCCGGGCGGGGTTGATCGAGCCGTGAGAACGCCGACGGCCCCCCGCGCCGACAGGCTGCGGGGGGCCGAGGACACGACTCACTCCGCGGTCGGGTCCACCGCGACGCGCTGCTTGCGGCCGACCGTGGCCCGCATGACCGGCTCGACGACACGCGCCGCGATCGGGCCGATGATCGCCATCAGCAGCACATACGTGGTCGCCAGCGCGGCGAACCCGTCGGGCACCGCACCCGCGGCCACGGCCAGGCCGGCGATGACGATCGAGAACTCGCCGCGGGCGACCAGCGCAGTGCCTGCCCTGGCCCGGCCGAGCTGGGACGCGCCGGCGCGTTTGGCCGCCCACCAGCCGGTGGCGATCTTGGTCGTGGTGGTGACCACGGCCAGCAGCACCGCCCAGCCGAGGACCGGCGGAATCGTCGCCGGATCGGTGCTCAGCCCGAACAGGACGAAGAACATCGCCGCGAACAGGTCGCGCAGCGGTTCGAGGATCTTGGTGGCGTCGTGCGCGGTGGAATCGGAGATCGCGATGCCGAGCAGGAACGCGCCAACCGCCGCCGACACCTGCACCGCCGAGGCGACACCGGCCACCAGCAACGCCGATCCGAGCAGCTTGAGCAGGAAGATCTCCCGATCCTCACTGGCCACGATCGCCGAGACGTATTTGCCGTATTTCAGCGCGACGACGAGGACCACGGTCACCGCGACCAGCGCGATGCCGACGGTGGTCAACCCGGCCACGAAGCCGACACCGGCCAGCACGGCGGTCAGCACCGGCAGATAGACCGCCATCGCCAGGTCCTCGAACACCAGGATCGACAGGACCACCGGGGTTTCCCGGTTACCCAGCCTGCCCAGGTCGTTGAGCACCTTCGCCACGATGCCGGAGGAGGAGATGTAGGTGACGCCCGCCATCGCGATCGCACCGGTCGGCCCCAGCCCCAGCATCAGTGCCACGATGACGCCCGGTGTCGCGTTGAGCACCAGGTCGAGCAGGCCCGCCGTCCACGACTTGCGCATGCCGGTGACCAGTTCCCCCGCCGTGTACTCCAAGCCGAGCAACAACAGCAGCAGGACGACGCCGATCTCGCTGGCGATGTGGATGAAGTCCTCCACCTCGTGCAACTCGATCAGGCCGCCGGTCCCGAAGACCAAACCCCCGAGCAGATAGAGCGGGATGGGCGAGAGGCCGACGCGGGCCGCGATTCGCCCGAGCACACCCAAACCGAAGAACACCGCCCCCAGCTGGATCAAAGCCAGCGCGGATCCACTGATCTGCACCGGCTCAGCCGTCGGTGAGGATCGCGGCGGCAGCGTCGAGTCCGGCGTGCGTGCCGACTACGACGACCATGTCACCGCCGAGGAACTCGAACTCCGGTCCCGGTGAGGCATGGACCTGCCCCGCGCGCAGCACCGCGACGATCGAGGCGCGGGTCCTGGTCCGCATCTCGGTCTCGCCGAGGCGCCGTCCGGCATAGGCCGAGTTCGACGGCACCGGCATCGACCGCGTGCTCACGCCGTCGAGGTCGCGGTGCTCTTCGCGCAGCTGCGCGACCAGCTGGGGCGCGCCCAGCAAACCGGCCAGGGTACGGGCCTCGGTGCTCGACAGCGGAATCTGCACGGTGGCATCCGGGTCGCCGACCTTGGTGAAGATCAGATCGGTGCCACCGTCACGATGGTCGACGACGCCGATGCGGCGGTCCACCTTCGTCAGCGAAAACTCTTTCCTGACACCGATTCCCGGCAGGGAAGTCACATCTACATTCATTGGATCACCTAACCTAAGCTAGGCAACACCTTACCTTCTCTTTACCATTCGCACGGCCGCTCAGCCCTGGTCGAGCAACCTTCCGGCGGCCTCTAGCCCCGCGTCGGTGCCGACAACGACGACAAGATCACCGGCGATGAAGGTGAAATCCGTTCCCGGCGAAGGGGTCACATCCCCCGCGCGGACCACCGCGACGACCGAGGCCTTGGTGCGGGTACGCATCGCGGTGTCGCGCAACGGCCGACCGTCGAACGGGCTGCCGCGATCGATCGCGAACTGCCTGGTCGACAGCTCCCCGATGCCCTGGACGTCCTTGGTCTTCTGCACCACCTGCGGCGCTCCGAGCAGACCGGCCAGCACGCCGATCTCGGTGCTCGACAAGGGAATCGACGTGGTCGTGTCATAGTCCCCCGGCCGCGAGACGACCAGATCGACAGTGCCGTCACGGTGTTCGATCACGCCGATCCGGCGACGCGCCTGCGCCAGCGGAAAGTCCTTGCACACGCCGATCCCCGGTAAAGGCGTCACATCGATGTTCACGCCCTCACAGTACGACGACTTCGGAATAACGCCAGCCGTTGCCCCCCGTGCCGAGTACAGCTCACGCCCGCCGCGCGAATCGCCAGCGGGTGGCGCCGTGCGGATCGGTCAGGGCGACACCGACCGCGGCGTGGACGGTGAAGCGGTAGAGGTGCCAGGGCGCCGGGCCCGCGCTCTGGGCGCTGAAGGGGGCGGTGACGGCGTCGCCCTCCCGTTCGGCGGGCCAGCCGGTGGCTCGGTAGTCGGCGGTGACCAGATCGATCTCGGCGTGGTCGGTGGTGCGGACCGCGGTGCCTTCGAAGATCAGGTCGACGTCGTCGGGGAAACGGAACGACAGGGTGCACGCCGGATTGGCGGCCAGATACCGCGACTTGTGGGTGTCCGGGCCGCTGGTGAAGTAGAAGTGCTCGCCGACGAGGGTCGCGCCGATGCCCGCCGAGTGGGGTCGGCCCTCCGGACCGACCGTGCCGAGGAACTGGGCGGTCTCCAGCGCGGCGAGGCCGTTCTCGATGGCGGCGCTCGCCCTGCTCCACGGCAGCTGGTCGGTGCCGTAGATGTTGAGGTCGGTGGCGTCGACGGGATCGGGCAGCATCGGCACTCCCTTGACAAAGGCGCTGGCCCGGCGGGTCAACGGAGGACTCACACAGGTTTTCCAGTATAGGTGCGAGCGGTTCGGCACCGGCGACGGCTTGCGTATTCGGGCGAAGTTGTGTGTTGTTGAGTCGTGACCAACTCATCCGGAGACGCGTATCCACTCACGGACACGATGACCACCACGACGGCGGTACACGACGGCGTCACGGTGCTGACGGTGACCGGCGAGGTCGACTTGGCGACCGCGCCCGCGCTCGACGCCACGATCGAGGCCATCCTGGCCGACAAACCGGCAACGCTGGTGATCGACCTGACCGCGGTCGGGTTCCTGGCCTCGGCGGGCATGGCGACCCTGGTCGCCGCGCATCAGCGGGCAGGCCAGACCACGGCGATCGCGATCGTCGCCGACGGGCCCGCCACCAGCCGTCAGCTGAAGATGACGAGCCTGGACCAGGTGTTCGCCATGCACACCACGCTGGCCGCCGCCTTGGCGTCGTTCACGTCCTGACCTCAGAGAAACGCGCCGCCGCCCGGAGAAC
>NZ_JBSGVD010000016.1:0-60885 GCF_053608285.1 Nocardia sp. NPDC055053
CTCCGACTTCGGTCGGGGCGCCGGGCTACTCTGTTCGGCGTGGCAGACGAAAGTGGGTCGGTGTCGGTGTCCGATTCGGGTGACGAAGGTGGACAGCGCAAGAGACAGCGCAGCGAGAAGAAGCAGCGCCCGTTCTGGCAGGAGCTGCCGATACTGATCGTGATCGCGGCGGTCATCGCCGCGCTGATGGTCACTTTCGTCGGACGGCCCTATGTGATCCCGTCGCAGTCGATGGAGAACACGCTGCTGATCGGCGACCGCATCTATGTCGAGAAGATCAGCTACTACGCCTCCGAACCCGGCCCCGGCGATGTCGTGGTCTTCGTCGGCCCGCCGTCGTGGAACGGGCACTACAAGTCGATCCGCTCCGACAACACCGTCGTGCGTGGCGTGCAGAACTTCCTGTCCTACTTCGGCCTGGTCCCGCCGGACGAGAACGATCTCGTCAAACGCGTCATCGCCGTCGGCGGGCAGACCGTGCAGTGCTGTGATCCGCAGGGCCGGGTGATGGTCGACGGCAAACCGCTCGACGAGCCGTACATCAAGAAGGACTACCCCTGGTTCACCGACCGTCCCAACGCCGTCTACCCGGCGGGCCGGGTGTTCGGACCGGTGAAGGTGCCCGAGGGCAACCTGTGGGTGATGGGCGACAACCGCAACGAGTCGGCCGATTCCCGCGCCCACGTCAGCGACGATCTGCAGGGAACGGTGCCGGTGGACAATGTGCGCGGCAAGACGGTGTTCAAGATCTGGCCGCCGAGCCGGATGGGCCCGGTACGCAGCCAGAACGCGCAGGAAAACTGACACGCGACGAGACACGGGGACAATCGAACTGTGGGGCAGGATCGGACCAACTGGCCGCCGCGGGTCGTGATGCGCAGAGCCGGGGGACTACGCACACTCGAGGCGGCACTCATCCGCGGCGGCCTCGGCCCGGTGGCCGGCGTCGACGAGGCGGGCCGCGGCCCGTGTGCCGGGCCGCTGGTGATCGCCGCGTGCCTGCTGGCGCCCAAGGCCTACGACAAGCTGTCCGGGCTCGACGACTCCAAGAAACTGACCGAGGCGGTCCGTGAGGAGCTGTTCCCGGTCGTCCAGCGGTTGGCGCTGGCGTGGAGCGTGGTGGTGGTGCCCGCCTGGGAGATCGACTCCATCGGCATCCACGTCGCCAATATCGAGGGCATGCGCCGGGCGGTCGCCGGTCTCGGCCGCGTCCCCGGCTACATCCTGACCGACGGTTTCAAGGTTCCCGGCCTGCCCGCGCCGTCACTGCCGGTCATCGGCGGCGACGGCACCGCGGCCTGTATCGCCGCGGCGAGCATCCTGGCCAAAGTGACCAGGGACCGGATGATGGTCGAGCTCGACGGGCAACTGCCCGGATACGGATTCGCCGCGCACAAGGGCTACAACACGCCCGAGCACACCGCCGCGCTGCGGCAGCTCGGACCGAGCACCGAACATCGCCGGTCCTGGCGCAATGTGCGCGAACTCGAGGTGCCCGGCGGTAGCCGAGTGGCTTCCCGCGCCGCGCATGCGCGATGATGTCCACTATGAACGCGGCGCTGCTAGAAGGAGGACGGCCCACCCGATGAGTGCTGAGGACCTCGAGAAGTACGAAACCGAGATGGAGCTGTCGCTGTACCGCGAGTACAAGGACATCGTCGGCCAGTTCTCGTACGTGGTGGAGACCGAACGTCGCTTCTACCTGGCCAATTCTGTCGAATTGCGGCCGCAGAACGCCGACGGCGAGGTCTACTTCGAAGTGCGGATGAGCGATGCGTGGGTGTGGGACATGTACCGTCCCGCGCGCTTCGTCAAGCACGTGCGAGTGATCACGTTCAAGGACGTGAACATCGAAGAACTGGAGAAGCCCGACCTCCGTCTGCCGGAGTGAGGGCGCACCGCCGGCCTGAGGTTGTCCACAGGCCGGCGGTTGTCCACAGGTTTGTTGTCCGCCCAGGTCGGCGGACGGACGCCGACAGTGCGAGTCGGCATGCTTCGACTCGTGGCAGACAAACAGGCGCTCGGCGCATACGGGGAGAAGCTGGCCGCGCAGTACCTGCGTGAGTCGGGAATGGAGATCGTCGCCCGCAATTGGCGATGCCGGTACGGCGAGCTGGACCTGATCGTCCAGGACCCGGCGATCACGGCCTTCGTCGAGGTGAAGACGCGATCAGGGCTGGGATTCGGGACACCGGCCGAATCGGTCACCTTCAGCAAACAGCAGCGGATCCGGCGGCTCGCGCTGCTGTGGCTGGCCGAGCAGGAAGGGCCGTGGCGGCGCATCCGGTTCGATGTGGTGTCGGTACTGGTCCCGCGGGGGCACCGGCCGGTCATCGACCATCTGGCCGGGGCGTTCTGATGGCGCTCGGTCGGGCGTTGTCGGTGGCGGTGACCGGTGTCGACGGTCAGCTGGTGGAGATCGAGGCCGACATCGGTCAAGGTCTGCCTTCGGTGAATCTGGTCGGCCTGCCCGACACGGCGCTACAGGAATCGCGCAATCGGGTGCGCTCCGCGGTCGCCAACACGGGGGAGAAATGGCCGGACGGGCGCGTGATCCTGGCGCTGTCCCCCGCCACGCTGCCGAAGGTGGGCAGTGTCTACGACCTGGCGCTGGCGGTCTCGGTGCTCGACGCCTCGGGTGCCGTGCCGGGGGAGCGGCTGGCCAAGACGGTGCTGCTCGGTGAGCTGGCACTCGACGGCAGGGTGCGCCGGGTGCGTGGGGTGCTGCCCGCCGTCATTGCCGCGCGTACCGCGGGACTGCCGACCGTGGTGGTGCCCGCGGACGCGGTGGCCGAGGCGGGGTTGGTCGAGGGGATCGAGGTGCTCGGCGCGACGAGTTTGCGGGCGGTGGTCACCTGGTTGCGTGGTGAAGGCAACCTGCTGGAACCGGACGGGATCGTGCCGGGAGCGCAGGCGCCCAGCGGCGACCTGAGCGATGTGGTCGGCCAGGACGAGGCGCGCTGGGCGCTGGAAGTCTCGGCGGCCGGTGGTCACCACTTGTTGTTGACGGGGCCGCCCGGCATCGGCAAAACGATGCTGGCGCAACGACTTCCGGGCTTGCTGCCGCCGCTGTCGGAGGCGGAATCCCTCGAAGTCACCGCGATCCATTCGATGGCGGGGTCGCTGTCCGCCGAGCAGCCGTTGATCACCCTCGCGCCGTTCGTCGCACCCCATCACTCGACCTCGGTGACCGCGATGATCGGCGGCGGTTCCGGCATGGCCAGGCCAGGGGCGGTCAGCCGGGCGCACCGGGGCGTGCTGTTCCTCGATGAATGCGCGGAGATCGGCACGAAAGTGCTGGAGGCACTGCGTACTCCGCTCGAGGAGGGAGAGGTGCGGATCGCCCGGCGCGACGGTGTCGCGCGGTACCCCGCCCGGTTCCAGCTCGTGCTGGCCGCGAACCCCTGCCCGTGCGCGCCAGCACGGGATGTCGACTGCATCTGCGCACCGCTGGCTCGGCGTCGCTATCTCGGCAAGCTGTCCGGTCCGCTGCTGGACCGCATCGACATCTGGGTGCAGATGCGCGGTCAAGCAGGTGCGACTTTCGGTGACGAGCAGGCCGAGACCAGCTCCACCGTGGCGGCACGGGTGGCGCAGGCCAGGGCGCTGGCCGCGCAGCGCTGGAGTGCCGACGGCTGGGCTACGAATGCCGAAGTGCCCGGACATGTTCTGCGACAACGGTTCCGGCTGCCGCGCGCTTCGATCGCGCCGATCGATACGGCATTGCGGCTGGGCCGGATGTCGGCCCGTGGCGCGGACCGGGCGATCCGGGTCGCCTGGACGGTCTGCGACCTGCGCGGCGGGGAGGTCCCGACGGTGCAGGATGTGTTGTCGGCTTTGAACTTCCGGCAGCGGGGTGCGCAGTGACCGGGCCGGGTGCGGACCGGACCAGGCTGGGTGTGGGCCGGGCCGGGATGGGTGTGGGCCGGGCCGGAGTGGGTGTGGACCGGGCCGGAGTGGGTGCGGACCGGACCGGGATGGGTGCGGACCGGACCGGGATGGGTGTGGCCTCGACCAGGGTGGTGGAGCTGGACGTCGATGAACGCAGGCTCGCGTGGGTGTATCTGTCGCGGGTGGTGCAGGGGCCGTGTGCGCCGCTGTCGGCCCTGATCGCCTCGGTCGGGGTGTGCGAGGCGGCGCGGGCCGTGCGTGAGCACGAACTACCGGAAGCATTGCGCGAGCCGACGGCGGCCCGCCGTGAGATCGATACGGCAGCAGCCGATCTGGACGCGATCGCGCGGCTGGGTGGACGGGTCATCACGCCCGATGACGACGAATGGCCAGGCTGGCGGATGCTCGGACTGCATCAACTCGACACCGACCGCGATCGCGAAGGGGCGGTGCCGCTCGTGTTGTGGGCGCGTGGCCCGCTGTCCTTGCAGGCCGCGTCCGAACGTGCTGTCGCCGTGGTCGGTTCGCGATGCAGCAGTGGCTACGGTGTGCAGGTCGCCGGCGAGATCGCCTGCGACCTGGCCGGGCGGGGCTGGACCATCGTCTCCGGTGCGGCATTCGGTATCGATGCGGCCGCGCACAGGGCGGCGCTCGCCGTCGGCGGTTCGACCGTCGCCGTCCTCGCCTGCGGCGTCGACCGGCCGTACCCCGCCCAGCACGACCGCCTGCTCGCCGCCATCGCCGATACGGGTCTCGTCCTCAGCGAATATCCCCCGGGCGCGAGCGCGCAGAAACACCGCTTCCTGGCCCGCAACCGGCTCATCGCGACCCTCGGCGACGGCGTCCTCGTCGTCGAAGCAGGCCTGCGCAGCGGCGCCCGCAACACCGTGAAATGGGCCCGCCGCCTGGGCAGACCCGCCATGGCGGTCCCCGGCCCTGTCGGATCCGCCTCGTCGGCCGGCTGCCACCGCATGATCCGCGAGGGCGAAGCGCTGCTCGTCACCCGCGCCGAAGACGTCATCGACGAAGCGGGCCCGCTCCGCCTCCCGGTCACCGACGCCACCGTCGACCCCGCGGCTCACCTGCGCGGTGCCGAAGCCGACGTCTACGCGGCCCTCCCCGCCATCGGTTCCCGTCTCCCCCTCGAACTGGCCCAGCAATCCGGCCTCGACCTCGCCACCGTCCGCGCCGTCCTCCCCGGCCTGGAACTCGCCGACCTGGTGGGCTGCGATTCCGACGGATGGTTCCGGACTCGAGGCCGCAACACGAGGTGAGCCTGGTCGTGTCGGGAGGCGCGACCAGGTCGGCGAGTTCCAGGTTGGGTGGGCCGCTGCGCCGCGAGGAGCTGGTTCCGGGAGCGGCGGTGGGATTCGAACGTGAGCTTGGGCGGGCTGAATTCGGTTGTGCGAGTGATAGTGGCACCGCACTAGAGGTTCGGTTATGCGGGTGAAGGGGCACCGGACTCGAGCCCACCAACCGAGGTGAGCACCGTGATGCGGAGCTGGGGTCGGACCGGTGTGATCGGGCATGACCGGCAGGTGCCGAGCGCGATTGAACGATGCCGACAGGGCCAGGGTGAGGTCTGGTGCCGGGACGTGCACCGTGGACGCGAGGTGGTGATGGGCTGTCTGGTGCGGCGTGGTGGGTTGCGTGGGGTGATGGGAAGGGTCACGGTGGGGGCATGGATGTGTTGCCCGATGATCTGACCGCGCTGCTCACCGAGTTCGGGCGGCATCTGCGGTTGGGGCGGAATCGGTCGGCGCATACCGTGCGGGCTTATCTCGGGGATGTGCGGTCGTTGCTGGAGCATCTGTATGCGCGGTCGGCTGATTCGGCGGTGCGTGAGCTGGATCTGCCGTTGTTGCGGTCGTGGCTGGCCGAGCTCGCCGCGTCGGGGGCCGCGCGGACGACCTTGTCCCGGCGAGCCTCTGCCGCAAAGACTTTCACCGCATGGCTGACCGAAACCGGGCGCTTGGCGGTCGACCCGGGGTTGCGGTTGCAAGCGCCGCGAGCGCATCGGGTATTGCCTGCTGTGCTGGCACAGGGGCAAGCCGTGCAGGCCATGGATGCCGCGGAATCCGGTGCTGCCCAGCAGGACCCGATGGCCTTGCGGGATCGGCTGATCGTGGAGTTGCTGTACGCCACCGGGATCCGTGTCAGCGAGCTGTGCGGGCTCGATATCGACGACATCGATCGTGAACGCCGGCTCGTGCGGGTGCTCGGCAAGGGAAACAAGGAGCGCTCGGTGCCGTTCGGCGGTCCCGCCGATACCGCGCTCGACGCCTGGCTCCGCGCGGGCCGCCCTTCCCTGGTCAACGATCACTCCGGCCGAGCGCTCCTCCTCGGGCAACGCGGCCGCCGCCTGGACCAACGCCAGGCCCGCACCGTCGTCCACGAGGTCGTCGCGGCGATCCCCGGTGCACCCGACATGGGCCCCCACGGCCTACGCCACACCGCCGCCACCCACCTGCTCGAGGGCGGCGCCGACCTACGAGTCGTCCAGGAACTACTTGGACACGCCAGCATGGCGACCACCCAGCTCTACACCCACGTCTCGGTAGAGCGCCTCAAGCGAGTACACGACCAGGCCCACCCGCGCGCGTAGTCGACGCGCTCGATCATGTGCAGCACAGGCCGGATCTGACAACCTTCCGGCCACGCTGCGGGCGGCCCGTCGTGCCACGTCGCCGCCGTGGAGGAGCCCGCACATGTGATCGGTGCAGTCCCGGCGAAGGTGACCGGCGCGACCGCGCGAGTGACCCGGCGCCCCCGCTTGGCCAGGCACACCCGGGCGTGTGAGCGGCGCAATCCCGCGGGTGACTGGTGGCGTTACCGGGCGTGTGACGAATGCATCCCCGGTGGGTGAACGGTGCATTCCCGCGTGGTGACTGGCGTAGCCGGGCGTGTGGTGGGTGCATCCCGGTGGGTGAACGGTGCATTCCCGCGTGGTGACTGGCGTAGCCGGGCCCGTGGTGGGTGCATGCCCCGTGGGTGACCGATGCACCGGTGCGTGAGCGGTGTGCCTGCATGCGTGACTGGTGCGCCGCGTGCGTGACTGTGCAATCCCGCGTGGTCCGCGCACCTGGGCCGGCCCGTGGTGGGTGCATGCCCCGTGGGTGACCGATGCACCGGTGCGTGAGCGGTGTGCCCGTATGCGTGACCGATGCACCTGGTGCGTGACTCGTGCACCGCGGGCGTGACTGTGCAATCCCGCGTGGTCCGCGCACCTGGGCCCGTGGTGGGTGCATGCCCCGTGGGTGACCGATGCACCGGTGCGTGAGCGGTGTGCCCGCACGCGTGACCGATGCACCCGGTGCGTGCCTGGTGCACCGCGTGCGAAACCGGTGTGCCTGGGTGGGAACCGGTACGCGCGGTGCGTGAGCGGCGCGCCCGCGTCGTGCTGTTGCGGTCGCGTTTCCGGGCGGCACGGCAAGATGGGGAGCGGAGGTGGTGGTGATGGCGTTGCCCGAGGTCGGGGGCGAATCCGAGGATGGTGAGGAAGAGCTCGACTATCGGTTCACCCTCGCCAACGAGCGAACGTTTCTGGCCTGGATCCGGACCGCGCTCGGCTTGCTCGCCGGCGGTGTCGCCGTGCACACCCTGGTCCAGCCACTGCGTCTGGCCGGGCTCGGCGGTGTGATCGCGGTGAGCTGTCTGGTGATGGCATTCGCGGTGGCGCTCGGCGCTTTCCGGCACTGGCGCCGGGTCGATGTCGCGATGCGGGTAGGGCGGCCGCTTCCCGGCACGATTCTGGTTCCCGTGCTGTCGGTCGGCGTGGCACTTGTCGCCGCTCTCGCCTGCCTGGCCGTGCTGCTGTCATGACGGCGCCCACCTTGGCCATGGAGCGCACCGCGCTGGCCTGGCGCCGCACCTCCCTGGGGGCGGCGGGCTGCGCCCTGCTGTTCGCCCACCAGGTCACCCGCGACGGCTGGCCGATCAACGTGCTCCCGCTGGCCGCCGCCCTCGTGGCCCTGCTACTGAGTTTCCTCGGCTGGTCACGCGGTCGCGCACTCCACCACGGACAGGTGACCGCGGGCGGCCGTGTCGTGGTGACCGCAACGCTCGCGGTGGCAGTCATCGCACTCATCGCCGTCAGCGGCGTGCTGGTCGACCGGCTGTTCGACTGAGCCCTTCGCAGAACAGAGCGGCATGGCGACCGCGCGAACGCAATCCTGTCGTGTGCCGTGCGACCAGGTCCGTGCGACCGGCCGGCGATCCCACCCAGCGCGTGTCCCCGCGGCATCGATCGGGCTTCATCGTCTGCCGTGACTCGCGCGTGCAGTTCCCCGGCGACCGCTTCCGCGCCTTTCCTACCGCAGTCAGAACTCGCTCGACGCTCTCCGAACCGCCAATTAGGCTCGTCGAGCATGACTCCCGGAGTGTCGGACCAGCCCGATTCAGCCCTGCGCGAGCGGCTGCGCGCCGCCTTGAAGCCCGCGATGAGGGCCCGCGACCGCAGTGCGATCTCGGCACTGCGCTCCGCGCTGGCAGCGATCGACAATGCCGAGGCGGTCGACGCGGCGAACGTGAAAGCCGGTGCGCTGGAAGACAGCGCGGTCGGCCTCGGCGCCGCCGAAGCCCGACGCCGTGACCTCACCGAAGCCGACATCGCCGACATCGTGCGTCGTGAAATCGGCGAAAGACGAGACGCCGCAGCCGAATACGACCGCCTCGGCGCCACCGACCGCCGCGACTCCCTGACCGCCGAAGCGGACACTCTCGCCGCCCTCCTCTGACCACCGCGGTCGCGAGAAGACCTCGCCCTGATCAGGTGGGCTCAGTCGCCCGTGGGCAGGGTGTTCAGGTACCGGTGGGCGAACCAGCGCTGGATCAGCCGGACGGCGGGACCGCCAAGCCGCACATACCAGGTACCGGGCCGTGAGAAGGCGGTGACCAGTCCGTACACCGTGTCGTCCGTTGGGTCGTATTCGACAGCGAACAGTTCCTCACCCACCTCGGGATGTCCGGGAAGCGTGCCGTACGCGAACCCCCGCCGGTCTGGTTCGTCCAGAACGTAGACCACCCGGCAGGGTGCGACGATGCCGATCGGGCCGAGCCCGATCCGGACCGTCAATTCCGTTCCAGCCACAGCGGTGTCGGTATCGGCGCGCTCGAAGACACCGGAACCCTTCTGTATCCCGAAGTCGAGGATGTGCGTGGCGGCCCGGTCGAACAGATCACGGCCGTGGCCCAGCGGCCGCCGATGCTCGAACCGGTGGTAGCCCGAAGGGAAGGTCGCACGGGTGGCACCCACCTCGGGGTAGGTGAAAGGCGCTGATTCTGACACACCCTGATTGTCGTCCCGCGATCGAGGTCGATGTACTCGGTGTCGCCGAGTGGTTCGTCACAGCACCGCCTCCAGCGGCTTCAACCGGACCGGCACCTCGTGCAGCAGACCCAGCGGATCGACATATTCGCGCCTGCCGTGCTCGCTCGCCTCCCGCCGCGCACCCCAATGCAAACAAGCGGCGGCCGGACACCCCTCATGCCCGGCCACCAACGTGCCGATCGGCGAACCCCTGCTCACCCGTCTCCCGACGGTGACCTGTGCTTCCACCGGCTCGTAGGTCGTGCGCACACCACCGGGATGGTCGATGGACACCACCGGCTTGTCCGCGACCACCCCCGCGAACACGACGATGCCGTCGCCAGCGGCAAGCACCAGCTGCCCGGCGCTGCCGGCGAGATCCACCCCGCGATGCCCGGGCAGCCAGTTCCGCTCCGGTTTGTCGAAGCGTCTCTCGACGGTCGGCTTCGGCCGCAGCGGCCAGCCGAACACGCCCACCTCGGCAGCACCGACCGGCGCCGCAACACCGAGCATCACCGCCACCAGCCACAGCGCCGCGACACGGCGCCCGGCCGCCCGATGATTGCCGATGGCGATCCCTGCGAGCTGGAGACCGGTGGCTGGATGTGCCGATTCCGCCGAGTACCGGCCGGTGGCCGGGGACATCGGGTTCGTGACCTTCGCGAGGCCCTTCGGCTGGGGAGTGCTCACACCGAGCTCAGCGATGGGGCCGCGGCGAAGGGACGCGTCGCGGCGTCGCGAGCGTCCGCACCAGGTCGCGCAGCACGGCGGGCAATTCCGCCGCCGATCCGCTGCCATCACCCTTGACGACGATCTCGACTTCGATCGGCGCTGCTGGGCGCCCCGCCTCCCCGCGCGCCGCCGACGGAGGTGCACCGGTCAGATCGTGGACCGTCACCCGGACCGGTACCCGCGCGGGTACGGTTCCCTCGCGCGCGGGAACAAGCGGTCCCGCTGCCCCGTGACGCTCCGGCGGCGGAGCGGGCGCACCCGAGCACACCGGCGTGATCGGCGCCCGATCGCCGGGATGCGCCGCCGCAGGCGCGGCCAGCACCCCCGCGGCGCACACCAGCGGAAACGTGGAGATCAGAGTTCGTGTGAAGATGTTCATGCACCAACTCTCGGTGCCGAACACCCCGCCCGGCGGCCCGGTTCGCCGAATGTGGACAACTCCGCCACATGTGGATACCGCGCACTTCACCGCGGGTATGGGCGGTCCAAGCACGGGGGCGATTTCGGCCCTGGCGCTGATCCGCGTAGACTGATCAACGCGGTTTGTGCTCAGCAGCGAGTGTGTGCACAGCACGGACCGACTTCGCGCGCCACCCGTGCTCGTCCATCCGGTCGTCGCTCGTTATGCAGACGGTCCGTGAGGGCATGTCAGCGCGAGTTCTCCAGCGGATGAACAGTGAAATCGTCGGCTGGTCCCGGTTTTCCGATCGGGTCCGGCGGTTTCGGTGGCGCCAGGGCAGTCGATCGCCGATCGGCTGCGTCAACCGGCAACGAAAGAGAGATACGGGAGCTATGGCTGTCGTAACTATGAAGCAGCTGCTCGACAGCGGCGCGCACTTCGGGCACCAGACTCGTCGGTGGAACCCGAAGATGAAGCGGTTCATCTTCACCGACCGCAACGGCATCTACATCATCGACCTGCAGCAGACGCTGACCTACATCGACAAGGCCTACGAGTTCGTCAAGGAGACCGTCGCCCACGGTGGCACCGTTCTCTTCGTCGGTACCAAGAAGCAGGCCCAGGAGTCGATCGCGGCCGAGGCGACTCGCGTCGGGATGCCCTACGTCAACCAGCGCTGGCTGGGTGGCATGCTCACCAACTTCTCGACCGTCCACAAGCGCCTGCAGCGCCTGAAGGAGCTCGAGGCCATGGAGCAGACCGGTGGCTTCGAGGGTCGCACCAAGAAGGAAATCCTCATGCTGACGCGTGAGATGACCAAGCTGGACCGCACCCTCGGTGGTATCCGCGACATGGCCAAGGTGCCCTCGGCCATCTGGGTCGTCGACACCAACAAGGAGCACATCGCCGTCGGCGAGGCTCGCAAGCTGAACATCCCGGTCATCGCGATCCTGGACACCAACTGCGATCCCGACCTGGTCGACTACCCGATCCCGGGTAACGACGACGCGATCCGTTCCGCCGCTCTGCTCACCAAGGTCGTCGCCTCCGCGGTGGCCGAAGGCGTGCAGGCCCGCGCGGGCCAGGCTTCCGGCGACGCGAAGCCCGAGGCCGGCGCCGGTGAGCCGCTCGCCGAGTGGGAGCAGGAGCTGCTGGCTCAGGCGACCCCGGCCGCCGAAGCTGCCGTCGAGACGCCCGCCGAGGCCGAGGCCGAGGTCAAGGCCGACCCGGCGCAGCACACCCCGGCCGACTTCTGAGCTGATCGGTAGCTCTACGTTCACCTTGCCGGCCCTTCTGAATTCAGAAGCGGTCGGCAAGGTGGTGTAAACACCCAAGCACCCCACACACGAGGAGGCTCGCCCCCGATGGCGAACTACACCGCTGCTGACGTGAAGCGGCTCCGGGAGCTCACCGGCTCCGGCATGATGGACTGCAAGAACGCGCTGGCCGAGTCCGACGGCGATTTCGACAAGGCCGTCGAGGTGCTGCGCATCAAGGGCGCCAAGGATGTCGGCAAGCGCGCCGAGCGCGCGACCGCCGAGGGTCTGGTCATCGCCAAGGACGGCGTCCTGGTCGAGATCAACTCCGAGACCGACTTCGTCGCCAAGAACGCCGAGTTCCAGGAGCTGGCCGAGGCCGTCGTCACCGCTGCCGCCGCTGGCAAGCCGGCCGACCTCGACGCCCTGAAGGCGCTCAAGCTCGACAACGGCACCGTCGACGAGGCCGTGCAGGCGCTGGCCGCCAAGATCGGCGAGAAGCTGGAACTGCGTCGCGTCGTCTCCTTCGACGGCCCGGTCGCCACCTACCTGCACAAGCGTGCTTCGGACCTGCCGCCCGCCGTCGGCGTGCTGGTCGAGTACACCGGTGAAGGCGACGCCGCCGCCGAGGCCGCCCGTGCCGCCGCCATGCAGGTCGCCGCGCTCAAGGCCCGCTACGTCACCCGTGACGAGGTCCCGGCCGAGCTGGTCGAGAACGAGCGTCGCGTCGCCGAGGCGACCGCCCGCGAAGAGGGCAAGCCGGAGGCCGCGCTGCCGAAGATCACCGAGGGCCGCGTCAACGGCTTCTTCAAGGACGTCGTCCTGCTCGAGCAGGCGTCGGTCACCGACTCGAAGAAGACCGTCAAGGCCCTCCTGGACGAGGCCGGTGTCACCCTGACCCGCTTCGCCCGCTTCGAGGTCGGCCAGGCCTGATCCGCCTGAACGAGAGCCCCTCGGGAGCAGCCCACGTCTGCACCCGAGGGGCTCTTTGCCGATTCATGACGGCAGCTGCCCCCAGTTCTGGGGTCTGCGCGTCGCGCAAGGGGGTCTTGTGCGGTGGCGGGAACCGGATAAGGCAGGATGGATGCCGCTCAGTGCGGCCGATTCGCGTGCCCGCAGTTCGACCGATCTCAACCTCGCCGAAGGAGACGAACACCCATGACCGACCCGGGTAACGACCGCCCTGGATACAACCGGGTGCTGCTCAAGCTGGGTGGGGAGATGTTCGGTGGCGGCGGGGTCGGCCTCGACCCCGATGTCGTGCAGACCGTGGCCGAGCAGATCGCCGAGATCGTCGAAACCGGTGTGCAGGTGGCCGTGGTGATCGGTGGCGGCAACTTCTTCCGCGGCGCCGAGCTGGAGGAGCGCGGCATGGAACGCGCCCGCTCGGACTACATGGGCATGCTCGGCACCGTGATGAACAGCCTTGCGCTCCAGGACTTCCTGCAGCAGCAGGGGGTGGACACCCGCGTACAGACCGCCATCACGATGGGGCAGGTCGCCGAGCCGTATCTCCCGCTACGCGCCAAGCGGCACCTCGAGAAGGGCCGCGTCGTGATCTTCGGTGCCGGTATGGGCATGCCCTATTTCTCCACCGACACCACCGCCGCACAGCGCGCGCTCGAGATCGGCGCCGACGTCGTGCTGATGGCCAAGGCGGTCGACGGCGTGTTCGACGCCGACCCCCGCGTGGAGAAGAACGCGAGCATGTACACCGAGATCACGTACAAGGAAGTGCTCGAAAAGGGCCTGAAGGTGGCAGATGCCACGTGCTTCAGTCTCTGCATGGACAACCAGATGCCGATTCTGGTGTTCAATCTGTTGACCAAGGGCAATATTGCCCGCGCAGTCGCCGGTGAACATATCGGCACCTTGGTTCGGTCCTGATCCCGCAACCGCGGAAGATGACGATACGACGCTGTGGAGGAACCGGTCGTGATTGATGAAGCGCTCTTCGATGCCGAGGAGAAGATGGAGAAGGCCGTCTCGGTGGCGAAGGACGACCTCGGAACCATCCGCACCGGCCGCGCCAACCCGGGCATGTTCGCCCGCGTCGTGGTCGACTACTACGGTTCGCTGACGCCGATCACCCAGATGTCGAGCATCACCGTGCCGGAGCCGCGCATGGTGGTGATCAAGCCCTACGAGCAGAGCCAGCTCGGCCCGATCGAGAACGCGATCCGCAACTCCGACCTGGGCGTGAACCCGACCAACAACGGTGACATCCTGCGCATCACGGTGCCGCAGCTCACCGAGGAACGTCGCCGCGAGATGGTCAAGATGGCCAAGGGCAAGGGCGAGGACGCCAAGGTCTCGATCCGCAACGTCCGTCGTAAGGCGATGGACGAACTCGGCCGGATCCAGAAGGATGGCGAGGCGGGTGAGGATGAGGTCGGGCGCGCCGAGAAGGAGCTCGACAAGACCACCGCCAAGTACGTGGGCCAGATCGATGAGCTGGTCAAGCACAAGGAAGCCGAACTGCTCGAGGTCTGAGCGCAGATCTCGCCAGTCCCGCTCGTGCGGGGGATGAACGGAACGACGAGTTGAGCGACGGGACAATCGTGGCCGAAGACGCCGCCGCCACCGGAGCGGCACCGGAGCCGACGCCGGACCAGGTCGACACGACCGGCGTGGCGCCGCAGACACCGGACGACGAGGCGCCTGCCGAGCCGCAGGCGCCCACGTCGCGCGCGGGTCGCAATCTGCCCGCGGCACTGGCGGTCGGACTCGGGCTCGGCCTGTCGCTGATCGCGATCCTGCTGTTCGTCCCGAAGGTGTTCATCGGGGTGGTCGGCGTCGCGGTTGCCGTGGCGACCTGGGAGGTCGCCAAGCGGCTGCGCGAGGCCGACGTCCTGGTGCCGCGGATCCCGCTGCTGGTCGGCGGCCAGGCGGTGTTCTGGCTTGGCTGGCCGTGGGGTGCGCAGGGCGTGGTCGGCGCGTTCGCGGCGACGGCGCTGGTGTGCATGGTGTGGCGGCTGTTCGACCACGGGCTGACCACCGCGCCCAAGAACTTCCTGCGCGACACCGCGATCACGTTGTTCACGCTCACCTGGATCCCGCTGCTCGCCGCGTTCTCGACGCTGCTGCTGCTCGAACCCGACGGCAACCTGCGGGTGCTGACGTTCATGATCCTGGTCGTCTGCTCCGATGTCGGCGGCTATGTCGCCGGCGTGCTGTTCGGCAGGCATCCGATGGTGCCCGCGATCAGTCCCAAGAAGTCGTGGGAGGGGTTCTGCGGTTCGCTGGTGTTCAGCGTGATCGGTGGTCTGCTCACCGTCACCCTGCTGCTCGAGGCGAACTCGATGATCGGTGTGGTGCTCGGTGTCGGCCTGGTGGTCGTGGCGACCTGTGGTGACCTGATCGAGTCGCAGATCAAGCGGGAACTGGGCATCAAGGACATGGGCACGATGCTGCCCGGACACGGCGGCATCATGGACCGCCTCGATTCGATGCTGCCCTCGGCCTTCGTGTCGTGGCTTGTGCTCAGCGCGCTGCTGTAGAGAGCGCCAGGTCAGGGCTTCTTGGCGGCGTGCCGTAGCTGCAGGATGCGCACGCCACCGACCAGAGCCATCACCAGCGCGCCCGCGATCACCGACAGCAGCACGGTGATGCCGATCGGTAGCGAGAAGTGCCAGAACAGCATCTCGACCGTGACCTTTTCGAGGTTCTGGATGATGAAGATCAGCACGACGATCCCGATGATCGCGGCCGCGATCAGGGCGATCCAGGCGTAGCCGGTTTTCGAACCGTGGACCCCGGGCGGGGTGGCGCGTTTCGCGGGTACCCGCTCGTCCCGGCGATGCTTGGCCTCGGTGGGCTCGGTCGCCTGTGCCGGAGGCTCGTGCTCGGCCGGTGACGCCCCTGATTCGGCATTGGTGGACATGGTTCGATCATTGCCGACAGCTATCACCCGTGCACGCATCTTCTCGATAACGGCGTTCGGCGTGGCGGCCCGCCGACCGGGCCCGCTGCCCCGTTTGGGACAATGGTCGAATTATGGCCACCTCCCTGCCCCTCGTGTTCGATGCCCCGCGCCGCGGTATGCCGCCGCGCCACCTCGCCGATCTCGACGCGGACGAACGCAAGGTCGCGGTGCAGGAGCTGGGACTGCCGAAGTTCCGGGCCGATCAACTGGCCCGCCAGTACTACGGCAGGCTGCAGGCCGATCCGGCGCACATGACCGATCTGCCCGCCGACGTGCGCGACAAGGTCGGCGAGACGCTGTTCCCGCCGCTGCTGTCGGTGGTCCGCCATCTCGCCTGCGACGAGGGCGATACCCGCAAGACGCTCTGGCGTGCCCACGATGGCACCCTGCTTGAGAGCGTGCTCATGCGCTACCCCGACCGCAACACGCTGTGTATCTCGAGCCAAGCGGGCTGCGGCATGGCGTGCCCGTTCTGCGCGACCGGCCAGGCGGGCCTGAACCGCAATCTGTCGACCGCCGAGATCGTCGACCAGGTGCGTGCTGCCGCCGCCTCGCTGCGCGACGGTGAGGTGCACGGTGGTCCCGGCCGGCTGTCCAACATCGTGTTCATGGGGATGGGCGAGCCGCTGGCCAACTACAAGCGGGTGGTGAACGCGGTCCGCCGGATCACCTCGCCCGCGCCCGACGGCCTCGGTATCTCGCAGCGTTCGGTGACGGTGTCGACGGTCGGCCTTGCCCCCGCGATCCGCAAGCTCGCCGACGAGGACATGTCGGTGCGGCTCGCGGTCTCGCTGCACACCCCCGACGACGAACTGCGCGACACCCTGGTCCCGGTGAACAACCGCTGGTCGATCGCCGAAGTGCTCGACGCCGCCCGGTACTACGCGGACAAGTCCGGGCGCCGGGTGTCGATCGAGTACGCGCTGATCCGCGACGTCAACGACCAGCCGTGGCGGGCGGACATGCTCGGCAAGAAGCTGCACAAGGCACTCGGCCCGCTCGTCCACGTGAACCTGATCCCGCTCAACCCCACCCCGGGCAGCGAGTGGGACGCCAGCCCGAAGCCGGTCGAGAAGGAATTCGTGCGCCGCGTGATCGCCCAGGGCGTGTCGTGCACGGTGCGCGATACCCGCGGCCAGGAGATCGCCGCCGCCTGCGGCCAGCTCGCCGCCGAAGGCTGATCCGCTATTCGATGCTGATCGGCTGGACGAAGTCGTCGTAGGGCAGCGGACCGTCGACGAAGGCCTGCACCGACATCGAGTTCAGGGTGATGTCGCCGCCGTGGTTGTCCAGGAAGGCGATATCGGAGGCGTCGCGGCCGGTGGCGATGCGGACCAGGCTCGAGCGCGGCGCCAGGCAGGTCGGATCCAGGGCGCGCCACGCGCCGTCGACGTAGGCCTCGGCGACGGCGTGGAAGTCCATCGGCACGCAGCCGGGGGCATAGACCGCCGCCACCCGGGCCGGGACGCCGACCGCGCGCAGCAGCGCCACCACCAGGTGGGAGAAGTCGCGGCAGACGCCGGTTCCGGACAGCAGCGTCTCGACCGCGCCGTCGATCGGCGCGCTGCTGCCCGAGACGTAGGAGATGCGCCTGCCCACCCATGCCGCGACGCGGGCGGGCATGTCCGGATCGATGATGCCGTAACCGAATTCGGCGGCGGCGAAGCCGAGTAGCTTGTCCGATTCGGCGTAGCGGCTGGGGCGCCGGTACAGCGCGATCTCGTAGTCCGTCGCCGGTGTGGGGACGGCAACGCCGAACACCGTCGCCTGATAGTCGAGGCGGAGCGTGCCCGCGCGTGTCTCGAGCACATGGAGCCGGGAATGGTGCGGTCCGATCACCTCGCGCGGGGTGAGGAACTCCCCGTCGAGCACGCACGTCATGGACTCGACCAGGTCGATGCCCGGTTGCCGGGCGACCGCGATCTGCCATTGCAGGACCGTGCCGGCGTGGACCGCGATCTCCAGGGTGGCGGAAACGTCACGTTTCACCGCTCCAGCCTGCCAGGCGGACAGGCGCGAGGCGACTCGAACACGTTGCGGCCCAGGCGTTACCGGCGCGGGACCGGATCGAGGCCCGCGTCGGAGATGGTTGACTATGGCGCGCGGAACAGCCTCTGTCACAGTCACTCTCGAACTCGAGGCGGGCAATGCCTCCCTCATGATTCTCGGCAAGATGCTCGGTCCCACCGGCGTCCCGCCGTTCGAAGTCAAACGCCGCTACGACGCGGCGACCGCGGATCGGCGTGGGGAGATCATCCCCGCGGTCATCACGATCGATGCCCGCAAACGCTGGACCATGCGGCTCAAGACGCCGCCAACCGCGTCGCTGATCCGCAAGGCCCTCGGCACACCCGGTTCACCCCAGCCCGGCCACAAACCGGTCGGCGCGCTCTCGCGGGAACAGTTGCGGCGCATCGCGATCCGCAAACTTCCCGACCTGAACACCACCGATGTGGAGGCGGCGATGCGCATCGTCGCTGGGACCGCCCGATCGATGGGTGTGCGGGTCGAGGACTGACCTCTGCCGCCGAACCCGATCCCCGTGCGGGGACACAGATGCCAGGTGCGACCCGCGCAGGCGTTAAGTTGGTGACGGCCGAAGAAGCGGATGCACGCCGTCGGCGTGGAACCGATTCGGCAGGACAACGGGGGAAGCATGCTTGCGACGGGCGACGTCTTCGCCGGATACGCGATCGAACGCAGGCTGGGTCAGGGTGGCATGGGATCGGTGTACCTGGCCCGCCACCCCCGGCTACCGCGTCAGACCGCGCTCAAGCTGCTGAATCCGGAGTTGTTCGCCGACACCGAGATTCGCGCGCGATTCGAACGCGAAGCGGACCTGGCGGCGCAGCTGGAGCACCCGAACATCGTCACGGTATACGACCGCGGCGTCGACGACGGGCGGCTGTGGATCAGCATGCAGTTCGTCGACGGCGTCGACGCGGCCACCATCGATCACCCCGTTCCCGCCGAGCGGGCCCTGCACATCATCGAAGGCACCGCGGCCGCGCTGGACCATGCCCACCGAAACGGTGTGCTGCATCGCGACGTGAAGCCCGCCAATATCCTGCTGGCAGACGCGGGCGGCAGGGAACGGGTCCTGCTCACCGACTTCGGGATCGCCCGCCCCCGCGACGACGTCCACCACCTCACCCAGACCGGGACTTTCACCGCCACGCTGGCCTACGCGTCGCCCGAACAGCTCACCGGTGCCCATCTGGACCATCGCTCCGACCAGTACTCGCTGGCTTGCACGCTGTATTCGTTGCTGACCGGCGTTGCTCCGTTCGAGGCGGCCAATCCGGTCCTGGTGATCCAGGGTCACTTGCAATCGCCGCCGCCGTCGGTGCGCGGGTACCGGCCCGAGCTGCCCGCGGCACTGGACGCGGTGCTCGGCCGCGCACTGGCCAAGCGCCCGTCCGACCGCTTCGACTCCTGCGCGGAATTCGCCGCAGCGGCCCGCCGCGCCCTGAGCGGGACCGGTGCGCAACCCACGGTCTTCGCCGGGTCGTCGTTGCCGCAGTTCGCTCAGCCGATTCCCGAGCCGCAACACGCAGCGCCGCAACCCTATTCGGGGATCGCTCGGCCGCCGTCGGGAATTCCGCCGTATTACGCACCACAGCCTGGTCCACGCCCGTATCCACAGGCCAAGGCCGCGCCGCCGCGCAGGCGAACCGGTCGACTTGTCGCCCTGGCGATCGTGTGCGCGCTCGTCCTCGGCGGCGGCGTCTGGGCATGGCAGGACGACACCGGAATCGTGGCGCAGCAACTCGAGCGATCGCGCGGCCACCGCGACCTGAGGGCCATGTCCGCGGCGTTCCCCGGGATGCTGCCCGCGTCGTCGGATAAGAACGACGGCTACGGGGGTACCACGTGCAAGGGCGCGCCGGTGTGGAAGTCGTTCTACACGATCGACAAAGGCGCGGAGCGGAGTTTCAACGGCTGGCAGGCTCGATGGGAGTGTCTCGGCCCCAGCGACGACACCTTCGCCTACCGCTTCTACAGTTTCGGGACCGTCGATGCCGCCCGGTCCGCGGTGAACGCCTTCACCGCGGCGTCGACCGATCGAGGGACGGTCACCGTGGGCACGCGGCAGGAACATCGGCTCATCTGCACCAACGAGTACGACGCCGAGAAGGCCACGATCATCTCGACTTTCCCCAATCCTGACCATGCCCGTTTCGTGTTGCTGGCGATGCCGGCGGCGCGCGGCAACAAGGGCGACAACCAGCGGTGGCTCGACGATCTGGTCGCGCGGCTGGCCAAAGCCCCCCTGTGACAGGGGGCGCCGTTTGGTAGGGTCCACACCCGTCGGACGACGAGCGAGATTCGGGGGTCAGAGTGGTTTCTGACGGGACGGTATTCGCCGGATACACGATCGACCGGCAGTTGGGCCGTGGCGGGATGGGGTCGGTGTATCTGGCCAGGCATCCGCGGCTGCCGCGGTGGACCGCGCTGAAGCTGCTGAATCAGGAGCTGTACTCCGACTCCGAGATCAGGGCGAGGTTCGAGCGGGAAGCCGACCTGGTCGCCCAGCTCGACCATCCGAACATCGTGACCGTCTTCGACCGCGGCGTCGAGGGCGATCAGCTGTGGATCAGCATGCAATACATCGACGGGGTCGACGCCTCCACCCTGGATCCGCGGACACTACCGCCGGACCGGGCGGTGCAGATCATCGGCGAGACCGCCGCCGCGCTGGACTACGCGCACCGGGCGGGCGTGCTGCACCGAGACGTGAAGCCGGCCAATATCCTGCTGGCGCGGTCCAACAGCCAGGAACGGGTGTATCTCACCGATTTCGGGATCGCCCGGCTGCGCGACGACTCCGGGCACCTGACCGAGACGGGGTCGTTCACGGCCACGCTCGCCTACGCCGCGCCCGAGCAGCTCACCGGCGCCGCCCTCGATCACCGCGCCGACCAGTACGCGCTGGCCTGCACACTGTTCTCGCTGCTGACCGGCACCGCGCCGTACGAGGCCGCGAGCCCGGCCGCCGTCATCACCGGGCATCTGCAAGCCCCGCCACCGCCGGTGAGCCCGCGCCGGGCCGGACTGCCGCCGGTGCTCGACGCCGTGATGGCCCGTGCGCTCGCCAAGCGGCCCGCCGACCGGTTCACCTCGTGCGAGGAGTTCGTCGACGCCGTGCAGCGGGCACTGCGCACCGGGACCACCGGCGCGCGGCCGACGGTGGCACCCACGTCGGGGGCGCACGCCCAGCCGTTCGTCGGGATGACGCCGATGACCCCGGTCAACGTGCCGGGCGCACCGCGTCCGGCACCGGTGAATCCGTACCAGCCGATGGCGCCTCGCCCCGTCGCCCCCGCGGCCTGGCAGCAGCGGCCGCCGATGCGGCCGCCTGCACCGTATCCGGCGCCGTCGCGCGGTGGGTGGGGATCGATGTTCGGCACTTTCCTGATCTGGGTCGCCGTCATCGGGTCGGTCATCGGCGTCGTCTGGTTGCTGAACCTGTGATCGGGCGGCAAGCCGCCGCGACGGGTGCCATATTCTGGTCAGAATGAGCGACTTCGATGTCACCGCCGCCGACTCCGTCGACCTCGCCCGGCTGCGTCGCTTCGTCGCGGTCGCCGAGGAACTGCATTTCGCGCGGGCCGCGAAGGGCTTGCGGATCTCGCGGCAGGCCTTGAGCGCCACCGTCATCGAGTTGGAGAACGAGCTCGGGACACGGGTTTTCGTGCCCGGCGCCTCGCCCACCCAGCTGACCGAGGACGGCGCCGCGCTGTTGACCCATGCCAGGGCGCTGATCAGCGCGCAGGAGCAGGCCGAGCGCGAGCAGAAGCCGGAAGCGCCCGCGAGTCTGCGGGTCGGGTTCGTGCCCGGTGTCACCGTGTCGAAGTGGGCGCGGATCTGGGGTGACCGGCTGCCGGAGCATCCGCTCGAGGTCGTCGGGATCGCGCAGGGGGAGCAGGAGTCCGTGCTGCGCGAGGGCCGCATCGACCTGTGCTTCGTCCGGTTGCCGATCGACCGGACCACGCTGAACGCGATCCCGCTGTGGCAGGAGACGCCGGTCGCGGTCGTGCAGAAGGACGACGCGCTCTCGCTGCTGGAGACGATCAGCCCGGCCGATCTGGCCGAGGAAAGCGTCCAGGACGGCAGCGACATCGATCAAGCCGTCGATACGCTCGCGCTGGTCGCCGCGATCGGCGGTGCCACGATCGTGCCGCAGTCGATCGCGCGTCTGCATCACCGACGCGATCTGGTGTACCGCCCGATCAGCGACACCGAGTTCACCGAGATCGCCCTGGCCTGGCCCGCGGGCACCGACAGCGAACTGCTCGAGGAGTTCGTCGGGATCGTGCGCGGCCGCTCGGCGAACAGTTCCCGCGGTGTCGCCGCCGCGGAACCGGAGCGGCGCGCCGCGGCGAAACCCGCGCGCAAGAACACGCCCAAGAAGCCGGCGGCCAAGCAGCAGCCCGCGCGTCAGGGGAAGGGACGCAAGCCGGGCGCCCGGCGCGGCCGCTGACCGGCGGACACACGAAAACGCCTGCGGCGCAAAGTCGTTGCGGCCGCAGGCGGAGGTGTCGTGCCGAAGTGCTACCTCGGGACGCGCCGGGTGAGCGAGTCGACGACCATGATCGCCGCGAGCAGACCGGCCAGGCCGATGAGGAAGATGTCCTCCACGTGGCCCTGGTGGTTGCCGATGGTCATGCCGAGCAGGGCCACGACGACGACCCAGCCCGCGATGCGGAAGGTCTTGCGCGACTCACCGCTCCAGCCCCATGCGGCCGAGGGCACCTCGGCGGGGTCGACGCTGGTGGCGACGGCGCGCTCGGTGCTGGCTGATTCGAGGTCCGTGGCGGCCACGATCGCTCCTTAGGGCTCGAGTTCTGGTTGGGCGAGTGGTCATATCGTGGCATACGACCGTCCGTCGTAGCCAGCAGCCCTGCCACAATGGGGCCGTGTCCCACCCAGCAACGCGTGCCGCACAAGGCCGCTCCACGTCCGCCGACCGCGTGAAGGTGCTGCTCCTCGGCAGTACCGGTTCGATCGGTACCCAGGCGCTCGAGGTGATCGCCGCCAATCCCGACCGCTTCGAGGTGGTCGGCCTCGCCGCACGCGGTGGCAATACCGCCCTGCTCGCGGAGCAGATGGCGGCCACCGGCACCCGCAATGTCGCCGTCGCCGATCCCGCCGCCGCGCAGGCGCTCGACCTCGAGCTCGGCGGCCCCGAGGCCGCGACCGAACTCGTGCGCCGCACCGACGCCGATGTCGTGCTCAACGCCCTGGTCGGCTCGCTGGGTCTCGGCCCGACCCTGGCCACGCTGGAAGCGGGGACCCGGCTCGCGCTGGCCAACAAAGAATCCCTCGTCGCCGGCGGCTCCCTGGTGACCCGCGCGGCCGCACCCGGCCAGATCGTCCCGGTCGATTCCGAACACTCCGCGCTCGCACAATGTCTGCGCGGCGGCCGGGCCGAGGAAGTCGCGCGTCTGGTCCTCACCGCTTCGGGCGGCCCGTTCCGCGGCTGGACCGCCGAGATGCTCGAATCGGTGAACCCCGCCGAGGCCAAGACCCACCCGACCTGGTCGATGGGCCCGATGAACACCCTGAACTCGGCGTCGCTGGTGAACAAGGGCCTCGAGCTGATCGAGACGCACCTGCTCTTCGGCGTCCCCTACGACCGCATCGACGTCACCGTGCACCCCCAGTCGATCGTGCACTCCATGGTCACCTTCACCGACGGCTCCACCCTCGCCCAGGCCAGCCCGCCGGACATGAAGCTGCCCATCGCCCTGGCCCTGGGCTGGCCCGACCGGGTTCCCGGCGCGGCCGCCGCGTGCGACTTCGGCACCGCGTCGACCTGGACGTTCGAACCGGTCGACGACAAGGTCTTCCCCGCCGTGCGCCTGGCCAGGCAGGCGGGCGAGGCGGGCGGCAGCGTCACCGCCGTCTACAACGCCGCCAACGAGGTCGCGGTGCAGGCCTTCCTCGACGGCAAGATCAGCTTCCCCGCGATCGTGCGCACCGTCACACAGGCGGTAGAGGCCGCCGACCGCTGGCAGGCGGAACCCGATACCCTGGACGACGTCCTCGCGGCCGACCGCTGGGCACGGCAGTACGCCACGGAAATCATCGCGTCCTGACACGACGCGAATCGACACAGGAGCCAGATGGTATTCGCGCTGGGGTTCGCGCTGTTCGCCCTCGGTATCACGATCTCGATCGCGCTGCACGAGTGCGGGCACATGTGGGCGGCGCAGGCCACCGGCATGAAGGTGCGCCGCTACTTCATCGGTTTCGGACCCAAGGTGTTCTCGTTCCGCCGTGGTGAGACCGAGTACGGCCTCAAGGCACTGCCGCTGGGCGGCTTCTGCGACATCGCGGGCATGACCGCGCTCGACGAGCTCGAGCCCGAAGAGGTCGACCGGGCGATGTATCGCCAGTCGACCTGGAAGCGCCTGGTCGTGATGTTCGGCGGTATCGCGATGAACTTCCTGCTCGGCTTCGTGCTGCTGGTCGTCCTGGCGATCGGCTGGGGGCTGCCGCAGCTCGAGCAGCCGCCAGCGACCTCGCTCGGCTCGATGAGCTGCGTCGCCCAGCAGAACGCCGATCAGACGATGCAGCCGTGTGCCGGCCCTGGTCCGGCGCAGCGGGCCGGTCTGCAGCGCGGCGACGTGGTGACCGCCGTGAACGGTGTGCCGGTGACGACCTGGGTGCAGTTCCAGGCCGAGACGCAGAAGCAGACCGGCACCTTCACCTACACGATCGAGCGCGACGGCAAGACGCTCACGGTGCCGGTGACCCCGGAGCGCACGATGCGGTACCCGAAGGAGGGCCCCAGCCGTGAGGTGAGCGCGGTCGGTGTCGGCCCTGACTTCGCGGAGCCCCAGCAATACGGACCGATCGCCGCGATCCCGGCGACCATCTCGTTCACCGGTGACTTCTTCGTCGAGACGGTGAAGTCGCTGGCCAAGATGCCGCAGAAGGTGACGGCGCTGTGGGAGGCGGTCACCGGCGGCGAACGTGACCCGGAAACCCCGGTCAGCGTCTACGGCGCCAGCCGCATCGGTGGCGAGACCGCAGAACGCGGCCTGTGGGGCATGTTCATCCTGGTCCTGGCCAGCCTGAACTTCTTCCTCGGCGCGTTCAACCTGCTGCCCTTGCTCCCGCTGGACGGCGGGCACATCGCGGTCGTGCTCTACGAGAAGGTCAGGGACACGATCCGGTCCTTGCGTGGCAAGGCCCCCGCCGGTCCGGTGGACTATCTGAAACTGCTCCCCGTGACGTATGTGGCGGTGGTGATCGGTGGTGCGTTCATGCTGCTGACCCTGGCCGCCGACATCGTCAACCCGATCCGCCTACCCTGATCCGCGTCCGCCCGCTGTCGTGCCCCTCACAGGGCGCCGCGGGTACCGGCGCGACTAAGCTCGGCAGCAACAATCCCGGTCGAATCGACACACGTACGAAAGAAGGCAGCCGAAGGTGACCAGCACAATCGGATTGGGGATGCCCGCCGCCCCCGCTGCTGTTCTCGCACCGCGGCGCAAGACCCGCCAGCTGATGGTGGGCAATGTCGGCGTCGGTAGCGACTCGCCGATTTCGGTGCAGTCGATGACCACCACCAGGACCCACGACATCAACGCGACGCTGCAGCAGATCGCCGAGCTGACCGCGTCCGGCTGCGACATCGTCCGGGTGGCCTGTCCCCGCCAGGAAGACGCCGACGCGCTCGCCACCATCGCGAAGAAGTCGCAGATCCCGGTGATCGCCGACATCCACTTCCAGCCGCGCTACATCTTCGCCGCGATCGACGCCGGGTGCGCCGCGGTCCGGGTGAACCCGGGCAACATCAAGGAGTTCGACGGCCGGGTCGGCGAGGTCGCCAAGGCCGCGGGCGCCGCGGGCATCCCGATCCGCATCGGCGTCAACGCCGGTTCGCTGGACAAGCGGATGCTGGAGAAGTACGGCAAGGCCACCCCGGAAGCGCTCGTCGAGTCGGCGCTGTGGGAAGCGAGCCTGTTCGAGGACCACGGGTTCGGCGACATCAAGATCTCGGTCAAGCACAACGACCCGGTGATCATGGTGGAGGCCTACCGGCAGCTGGCCGCGCAGAGCGACTACCCGCTGCACCTCGGGGTCACCGAGGCGGGCCCGGCGTTCCAGGGCACGATCAAGTCGGCGGTGGCCTTCGGCGCGCTGCTGAGCGAGGGCATCGGTGACACGATCCGGGTCTCGCTGTCGGCGCCGCCCGCCGAGGAGGTCAAGGTCGGCGGCCAGATCCTGCAGTCGCTGAACCTGCGCCCGCGCAAGCTCGAGATCGTGTCGTGCCCGTCGTGCGGTCGCGCCCAGGTCGACGTCTACACCCTCGCCGACGCCGTCGCCGCTGGCCTGGACGGGCTCGAGGTGCCCTTGCGCGTCGCGGTGATGGGCTGCGTCGTGAACGGTCCCGGCGAGGCGCGTGAGGCCGATCTCGGTGTCGCCTCGGGCAACGGCAAGGGCCAGATCTTCGTCAAGGGCGAGGTCATCAAGACGGTGCCGGAAGCCCAGATCGTGGAGACGCTGATCGAAGAGGCGATGCGCATCGCCGAGGAGATGGGCGAGCAGCCCGGCGGCGAACCGGTCGTCACCGTCGGGTGAGACGGCGGGCCGGAGGCGGTAGCGCAGCGTCACCACGTAGGCCCTCGCGAACCCGACGATTCGATGCAGCCGGCGCACCGCCCTTTCACGGTCGGGCGTCGGATTCCGCGGACCCGTACCACTCGGCGTGCTTTCGTGGCAGGCTGGTGCCGTGCGGAGTCTGCTGGAGCCGACGCGACGGTCCAAAACCGCGCCAGCGCGCCCGGTGTCGGTCCGAGATCTGGCCGAGGTGCTGCGTGTCCTGGACGCAGACCCGGTGGCCACCTGCATGATCGCCGCCAGGGTCCAGGAGTTCGGTCTCGACGCGCGCTCCGGTCTCGGCGAGTTGTGGAGCCGCGGCGGGCCAGCGGACTCGCTGTGCTTCTCCGGCGCGAACCTGATGCCGCTGCGCGGTGACCAGCAGGCCCTTCGCGCGTTCGCCGAACGCGCGGCGCGCTGGCCGCGGGTGTGTTCCTCGGTGGTCGGCAGGCAGGAACTCGCGCTGCCGCTGTGGGAACTGCTGCTGCCCAAGTGGGGGCCCGCCCGGGATCTGCGCGCCGATCAGCCGCTGCTCGCGCTCGCATCGCCCGCGTCGGCCAGGCCCGACGGCGGCGTGCGCCGGGTCAGGCCCGACGAGATCGATCGCTACCTGACCGCCGCGATCGCGATGTTCATCGAGGAGGTCGGCGTCGACCCGCGCGCGGGCGACGGTGGCCGCGGCTATCGGCGGCGGATCAAGAGCCTGATCGAATCAGGAAGGGCCTGGGCACGTTTCGAGGACGGCGTGGTCGTCTACAAGGCGGAGATCGGCGCGCTGTCGCGGCGGACCGGCCAGATCCAGGGCGTGTGGGTGCATCCCGAGTTCCGTGGCTCCGGCGTCGGCACGGCGGGCACGGCCACGGTCGCGAATGCTGTTGTCGCGACGGGACGTACGGCCAGCCTGTATGTCAACGACTACAACCAGATCGCCCGACGTGCCTACAGCCGTGTGGGTTTCCGCCAGATCGCCACCTTCGCCACGGTGCTCGTCGACTGAATCCTCCGCGCGTGTACGGCGCCGTCATCCGGGGTTTGCTGCCCGGTCGCGGCTACGATCGGTGCCGATGAGGACACGGATGGTAACCACGTTCGCGGTGGCCGCCCTCGCGGTGGCGGCGACCGCCTGCTCCTCCGGCCCGCAGGGACCGGTGCCCGCCGCCGACGCCTTCGCCGAGGCATTCGCCGACCGCGATCTCGTCGCGGCCGCCGGGCTGACCAGCTCGCCCGAGAAGGCAACGGCCGCACTGACTTCGACGTGGCAGGCGCTGCAGGCCGAGAAGCTGGAGATCAGGACCGGCGACGCCCGCGTCAGCGGTGACACCGCAACGGTCGACTACACCTATGCCTGGACCCTGCCCAGGGGACGCCAGTGGACCTACACCGGCGAACTGCAGATGGGCCGCAGCGGTGGCCGCTGGCTGGTCCGCTGGACCTCGGCCGACATCCACCCCAAACTCGGCGACACCCAGACGCTGGAACTGCGCACCGCGCCCGCGCCGCGCGCGCGGGTCAACGAATCGGCGGGCAGCGATGTCCTGGTGCCGGGCAAGGTGTCCCGCGTTCGCTTCGATGTGGCCGAGGCAGCCGACCCGGACCGGGTGGCGGGGGCGCTCGCCGCGGCACTGAGCCGGATCGATCCGGTCGCCTATACCCCGCAGTCGATCCTGACCGCCGCGCGCAAGGCCGATGCGCCGTATTCGGTGATCCTGCTCAACGAGTACGAGGCCGAGACCATCGGCGGTGAACTGATCGGGTTGCCCGGGGTCACCCTGACCCAGGAGTGGGACATGGTGCCCACCGATCGCAAGTTCGCACCCGACCTGCTCACCCAGATCCGTAAGACGGTGATCGCCGAGGTCGACGGCAAGGCGGGCTGGAGCGTGGTCACCCGCAATGCCAACGGCGCCGATCTCGATGTGCTGCACGAGGTTCCGGCCCAGCCCGCACCCTCGTTCGCACTGAGCATCGACCGGTTCGTGCAGAACTCCGCGCAGCGCGCGGTGGACCTGCGCACCGAGCAGACCATGATGGTGGTGCTCCGCCCGTCGACCGGTGCGATCCTCGCGGTCGCCCAGAACAAGTACGCCGATCGGGACGGCCCGGTGGCAACGAGCGGCCAGTATCCGCCCGGCTCGATCTTCAAGACGGTGACGGCCTCGGCCGTGATGGCGGAGGGCATCGCCACGCCGGAGACCGTGCTGCCGTGCCCGAGCCACACCACCATCGGCGAGCGCACGATCCCCAACTACAACCTCTTCTCCGTCGGCGAGGTGCCGATGGCGACCGCCTACGAGCGGTCCTGCAACACCACCTTCGCGCGGCTGGCGAGCAGGCTCGACAGCACCGCACTCACCGAGGCCGCCGCCCGCCTCGGCATCGGCCAGGACTACAAGGTGGAGGGGCTGCCGACCATGTCGGGCTCGGTGCCACCCGCCGAGGAACTCGTGCAGCGCGCCGAGGACGGCATCGGCCAGGGCCGGGTGGTGGTGAGCCCGTTCGGGATGGCGGTGATGGCGGCGACGGTCGCGCACGGGTCGGCGCCGGTGCCGTATCTGATCGCGGGCCGGCCGACCGAGATCACCGGTGACCGGCCCGCGATCGACCAGGCCGTGGTTGACGGCCTGCGCTCGATGATGCGCATGGTGGTCACCGGCGGCACCGCCGAACGGATCAGGGATCAGGGCGAGGTGTACGGCAAGACCGGCGAGGCCGAGGTCGACGGCGGGTCGCACTCGTGGTTCGTCGGCTACCGCGGGGATATGGCGTTCGCGACGCTGCTGGTCAAGGGTGGCAGCTCCGACAATGCCGTCGCCGTAACGCGCGACATGTTCGTGGCGCTGCCGCCCGGCTACTGAGCGGGGGTCTCGGTCGCCAGCCGCACCACCGCGAGGGAACTGCTCTCGGAATGGGCCGTCGCCATGTTGTGCGAGACGTTGTAGCTCGCAACGGGTTCGGGTGCGGCGTTGGTGCCTGCGCCCTCGAGAAGGTCGATGGCGGCCGCGCCGCCCAGAATCATTCCGGCAGTGGTCAAGATCAGGGTGGAACGCCTCATGGTCCGTCTCCCTCGTTCAGGGTTTCGACGTGCTTTCCCGGGCAGCCTTTCGATTGTCTGGCGGTTAGCTGTTGCTTGAACCGTAGAACGCTGATCACAAACGCAACAGGCGGCGACAGCAAGCGACACCTAATTGTTGCGTTATGTGCGGGCGTGTTCGAACACAACCGGTATGTGACCGTGATGAAACGGTGAATGATCGGTATCGATCGCGCGAATGCGCAGTTCAGTGGCCGTGTCTGGGTAATATTTCGAATTCGGCGACGGTCACGCGCGTTGCAGAGTTGCGGCCAGATGATGTTGCAGGGACTCGCCGACGGCGGCCATTCGCAGCGTGTAGTCGATGGTGTCGCCGGTCACGTGGAATGAGCGGCCGAGGGCGGTAACCGATTTCGCTGATCCGGACCGGCCGATATTCGTCGAGTTCAATTCGAGGCGAATTCCGTCGACGGTTTCGGTGATCGTGCCCTCGCTGATCTCGGTGATCCCGGTGGGGTGGGCGAGCATCAGCTCAACCCGGCCGGGCGCTGGACAGCGCAGGTAGCCGGTCTCGGCGTGCATCGGCCTGCCGTCGGACGCCGACTTGGTTCGCTGCCGGTAGGTGATGAACGGCTTGCCGAGATGCCCGAAGATGATCTCCTCGACATAGTCGAACGGTTCGATGGTCGGGTACTCGCCGTGGCCGCGGCCACGCCAGCTGCCGAGCAGCGGGGCCAGGGCGGCGATGTCGGGGTGCGGGGCGACGGGGGCGGAGGGTTCGACCACGGGCGACAGCTTAGACCTGGCACGGGTGCGACGGTCACGGCACGCCGAGGCCGCCGTCAGGCTAAGGTCAGCCTCGCCTGAAACGCCGTCCGGCGGAGGCGAAAGGATAGAACGTGAACGGACATGTGAGGGGTACCCGCGGGGTACGGTCCGGGCTGGTGCGCGGTGTGGTTCTCGGTGCGGCCCTGCTCCTTGCCGCGGCGTGCTCGGGCAACGAGCCCGCAGGCGACGATGTCGCCGCGCTCGACGGCAACCGGTACAGCCAGACCAACCTGGCGGCCAACAAGGACTCCTACCACGCCCAGTTCACTTTTCCGGACCTGGTCAACGCCTGGGGCGTGGCCGATCGCCCCAAGGGCGCGGGCGGTCACTTCTGGGTCGGCGCGGGCGGCAAGTCGTACCAGTTCATCGGTGACGTGCACTCCTCGTCGGACCCCAAGCTGCAGAAGCTGTTCCAGGATCAGCTCAAGCTCGTCGGCGTGCCCGGCGCCGACGCCGACACCTCCGACAAGAGCGCGGGCAAGACCACCGGCGTGGTCTTCAACCCGGCGCCGATCACCTCCGACCTGTTCGCCGTGCGCGACCAGTGGGTCGATGTCGACGGCATGCCGGTCCCGCTCGGCGGCTCCTCGCGCTTCATCTTCGCCACCGACTCCGGCAAGCTCTCGGCCTGGACCGAGCAGGCACCCGACGGCGCGATCGTGCGTCGCGACGGCGGCGCGAACCAGGTGTTCGACGGTTCGGCGCAGGGCATGGCGTTCTTCGGCATCGCGCTCGCCCCGTCCGGTGACAAGCTGCTCGCCGCCGACTTCGGCACCGACCCGCAGGTCCGCACGTTCGACAAGTTCTGGCAGCCGGTGGCGACCACCGGTTTCGCCAACCCCTTCGCCACCGGCGACGTGATCGACCCGGCCACGCCCGAGAAGGGCAAGAAGGTCAAGCCGGGCGACCCGGCGCCGTTCAACATCACCACCCTGGGCAGCCGGGTGTTCGTGTCCTACGCGGTGACCAAGCCCGACGAGAAGGCCCCGGCGAAGTTCGACAAGGCCGAAGAGGACGCCCTCGACGCCGAGGCCGACAAGGCCTCGAACGGCAAGCCGGACAAGGGCAAGGTCGCCGAGTTCGACGCCGCTGGCAAGCTGGTGCGGATCATCGACGACGGCGGCAGGCTCAACGCGCCGTGGGGTGTCGCGATCGCGCCGTCGAACTTCGGTGCGCTCTCGGGCAAGCTGCTGATCGGCAACTTCGGTGGCCTCGGCCGCGTGCTTGCCTACGACGACACCACCGGCACCTTCGTCGACTACCTGCGCGACGGTGACGCGAAGCCGGTCGAGATCGCCGGGCTGTGGGCGCTGATGTTCGGCAACGGGGAGAGCCTGGGGGATGCGAACGCGCTGTACTTCACGGCGGGCCCCGAGGACGAAAAGGACGGCCTCTTCGGCAGCCTCCGAGTGCAGTAGCTGGGCTGTGCCGCCTCTCCGGGTATTCAGGCCAGACTCAGGTGCGTGGTCGACCAGGCGGGCGGCCGGCGGGATGTGGGTGGTCCAGGTAGCCCGTGCCCGGTGAGTTACCCATGTGCTTTCGAGATCAGTGGTTGCGAGGGCGGGCCCACCGGACAATTCGAGTGTCCGGTGGGCGATCGCTTCCGTCTTTGCGCGTTGTGCGGGACAGTGGGGGCGGAATGATTGCCGGGTGTGCGCCATCGCGTGCGGCGGTGTCTTCGTTCCGCCGCACGCGATGACGCTCCCACCGGGGTGTCGTGGCCGATCCGGAGGTATGCCAGATGAAGGTTTCGCGTGGTGACGTCGTCGGTGCGGCGGGGGAGCGGTGAGATGCGGCAGTCGGCTCGGGGGTCGATGCTGCCCGGTCGCGATGTGCTGCTCGCGGCGTTTCGTGGTTTGCCACACGATGACCATCCGATGCTCGACGCGGCGGGCGAGCTGGCCCAGCTGCACGAGATGCGGGAGCGGACACCGCTGAGCGAGTCCGCCCCGATCGACCGGCGCAGGGCGCAGCTCATGCGGGCGATCGACCGCTGGGTGATCCTGGCGGCTCCGGTGCCCTTCGCCGCGGCCGACGAGCACTGCGAGACCCTGGGCGGACTGGTCGACCGGCTGGCCAGGCACAGCACCCAGACGTTCGTCGCGCTGGCCGGTGCGCCCGACTCGGTCTACTACGACGAATGGGTCCGGCTCGACGATCTCGCCGACAGCTATCAGCGTCTCGTCGACGATCTGTGGGCAGGAGTGCGCCGCCTGCCGGCGCACACGTACTGATGCCCCCGAAACGCTTGGGCCGGTTGAGTTTTCGTACGACGTATCCTTGGGCGTGAGCATTCACGCTGATTCGTCCGGCACCGGGCCCGACCCTGCCTGCGCGTGGTCACCGGATCGGCCCGACGCGTGTCCGGCGGTGTCCGCCGTCGACGGCGGAAGCGCCGGGTCGTCGGCCCTGTCGGTCGTATTGCCGATTCGTCCGCGCACCGCGTCCGTCGACGGAGCCCCGCTGTTCTGTGTGGCCGGTGAAGCGGGACTGGCCTGGAATTACGCCGGTCTGGTCACCCACATCGATCCCCGTGTCCCGATCTACGGGCTGCAAGCCCCCGATGCCCCGGCCCCGCGCACGATCCGCGAATACGCCGCACGCTATGTCGCCGAGATCCGCCGGATCGCCCCGCACGGTCCCTACCAGCTGCTCGGCTGGTCAGCGGGCGGTTTCGTCGCCCACGAGATCGCGGTGCTGTTGCGTGCCGTCGGGGACCACGTCCGGGTCGTCCTACTCGACGCCGACCCCGGCGGGAACAGAGCCGTTCCACCGCAACGGCTCTCGGCCGGGATATACGTGGCCCGATTCGGCCCGCTGCTCGGTGTCGAGACCGAAACGGCCGACCTGACCGCCGACGAGACCGCCGCGGTCGTCACCGCCGCCCTTGCCGGAACCGTGGAACTCACCGGCGCCGACCTGGACCGGCTCGCCGCCGCGGCCGACACGGTGGCACGGATGGTGGCAGGCCATCGCCCCTCGCTCACGACCGGCGACCTGACGGTGTGCGTCGCAGGCCGCGCCTCCGACGGCGCCCACCGGCCGGATCCGGAAGAGGCGGTGCGGAACTGGAAACCCCACGTCGAAGGCACGATCACCGGCTATGTACTCGACGCCGCACCTGACGAGCTGACGGCACCCGAGTCCCTACCCGAGATTGCCCGTATCCTCGGCACGACGTGAGTAGCCGGGCGCGATCGACGCGCGCCCCGTGAGCGGTTTCCGGCGGGCCGCTATCGACCAGGATCGATGCGCGCCGCGATGTCGTCGCGCGCTTTCTGGATCAGAACGGCCGAGTCGCGCGGGCTGAGCGCCATGGCCCGCAGTTGGTCGAAGATCACGCCGAAGCGGCGGATCTCCGAGTGTCCCTCGACCAGATCGTGAATCGACATACTCTCCACGTACACCAGTTCGGGGTCGACCGGGTTCCGGAAATCGAGCAGGGTGAACGAGCCTGCCATCCCGGGGTGGGCTCCCGCGTCGAACGGCAAGACCTGCAGGATGACGTTCTTGCGCTTGGTCTCGAGCAGCAGTCGGTCGAGCTGACCGACCATCGTGGCCGGTCCGCCGACAACCCTCCGGATCGCCGCCTCGTCCATCACCACCCACAGCTCCAGCGGTTCTTCCTTGGTGAGGTTGACGGCGCGGTCCATCCTCGCCTGTGCCCTGCTCTCCATCACCGACGCGTCGAGCCGTGGCATCGAGGTATCGATCACCGCGGCGGCGTAGTCGAACGTCTGCAACAGGCCGGGCACAGTCGATGTCTGGTACTGGCGCGCCGACAGTGCCTCCGCTTCGAAATTGATGTAAGTGGCGTATACCTCGGACAACGCACCCTCATAGGCGTGCGACATACCGGGTTTGAGCGCGTCGGTGAGCAGGCTGAGCGCTTCGTCGCGCGTTTTCTCGTTGACCTGATACAGGTCGAGCATCGCGCCGAGAGTGCGGCGTTGCGGCCGAGCCTGAGCCATTTCGATGCGATACAGCGTGGTCACATTGATGCCGGTACGAGCGCTGACATCTTCCTTGCTCAGACCCGCGGTTTCGCGCAACTCGCGCAACATGGCGGCGAGCCGGCGCAGCCGGACGGTCAGTGTCGTGCGCTTGCCTGCCATGGTTCCCCTTCGCCTGTGGCGCGCTTCGTGAATCGCATTATTGCGCTGTGGGGCGCCGATGTCACGCGATCGGCGAAGAAGGCAGGCCATCGCGCATAGCCGGAGGTCGGCGCGCTGGAAGACACGCCGTAAAGCCCTGCCGCCCTTCGGATGTGACCGCCGGTTCTGTCAGGGTGGCTTTACTGCAGGAGTGACAACGCAATCTTGCGTTTTGCCTTGTGAGCGAGCATGATCCAGTTAGCCTGGTTGCGAGCAATCCGAACAGAAGACCGGGATAACCGAATCGAGAGCCAATCATGTTGGTACACAAATCTTGGGTGTCGGGTGAATTCGGGGCGTTGCGATGAGCGCGCCGGTGATGGGGGTACTGCCGACTGCGCCGCAATTGTTGTGCGCATTCCAGGGCAGGCGTTTTCAAGATCGAGAATTGTTGCGTTCGGCGCACGCACTGGCTGAACTGCACGAACGGCGCGCGCAGGTGCGCGATGCCGCATTGATCGCCGAAATCGACTGCCGTCGCAGCGAACTCGTCGACGACATCAACGACTGGATCGTGCAGGAGATCCCGTTGCATCGCAACGGCGCGTCACTGCACACCGAGAGTCTTGGCGCCGTCGTCGACCGGATGGCGCGCAGCTGGGTTGATGCCAACCAGGCCATCGACATCGACGGTGCGCGCAGCGACAGCACGCACAAGCACTGGTACCACCTTGCCGAGCTGGTCGACGGCTACACCGATCTGGTCACCGATGTGGCAGGCGGCAGGCGCAGGCTGCCTGAGCAGTAAGCCGTCACGCGTGCTCGGGTGACAGCATCGCCTCGAAGGCGATGCGGTCACCCCGGTACAGCGATCGCACCCGTTCGATCGGTGCGCCGTCGGCGTCGGCACTGCGCCGGTGCAGCAACAGCATGGGCAGCGCGGTGGTGCATTCGAGCAGTCCTGCCTCGCGCGGCGCGGCGAGCACGGTTTCGATGCGTTCGCGCGCGGCGGCGAATGCGACGCCGGTCGCGCGGATCGCCGCGTACAGCGAGGTGGTCGGGTCATAGCTACCGCGCAGGCCGGCGAAACGGGGCAGCGGCAGGTAGGTGCTCTCCAAACCGATGCGTTCGCCGTCGGCGAGCAGCACCCGTTCCAGGTGCATCACCTCGGTACCCGGCTCCAGTTCCAGGTCGGCGGCGGTCTCCGCGTCGGCGGGGACGTCTTCCCAGGCGACGAGAATGCGTCCGGGTGTGCGGCCGAGTTTGATCGCGCCCTCGGTATAGGAGTGCAGCGACAGCGGCTGGGTGAGTTTCGGGCGCGAGACCACGGTGCCCCGGCCGCGGCGGCGAATCTTGCCCTCCACCAGTAGTTCTCGCAGTGCCTGGCGCACCGTCTCGCGGGCGACGCCGAAGCGGGCGGCGAGGTCGCGTTCGGACGGCACCGGGTCGCCTTCGCCGAGATCGGCCAGGATGGCGTCGATTTCGGTGCGAACCAGGAACACCTTGGGAACGCGCGTCGTGTGCGGTGCTTCCATGCCGTCCAGCCTACATGGATTGGTCTATACCAAAATTTAACCTGCCGTTCTCGCTGCCCACACCTATCGGTCTAGACCATTTGCCACCATCGTCGGCATGCGATTGGTCATCATCGGTGGCGGAATACTCGGCACCGCACACGCCTGGGCGGCGATCGCCCGTGGCCACGAGGTCGTTCAGCTCGAACGCGAACGTGCGGCACGCGGTGCGACAGTGCGCAACTTCGGCCTGGTCTGGGTCTCCGGCCGGGCGGCGGGGGAGCTGGAGCTGACCCTGCGTTCGCGGAAGCTGTGGGAGGAGATCGGCGGCCGGGTCGCCGGTGTCGGTTTCCGTCCGGCCGGGTCGATCACGCTGGTGCGCACCCCCGCCGAGCTCGCCGTCGCCGAGGCCGCGGCAGCGGGTGCGACGGCGCGGGCGCGTGGCTTCGCCCTCCTCGATCCCGGCGAGGTGCGCGTGCTCAACCCGGCGCTGCGTGGCAAATACCTTGCCGGACTGCACTGCTCAACGGATGCCGCGGTGGAATCGCGCCAGGCGCTGCCCGCGCTGCGTGCCCACATGGCGAGGAGTGGCCGCTACACCTTCCATGAGGGCACCGAGGCTCGTTCGGTACTCGATACCGGATCGGGTGCTGTCGTCGTGGACGATCACGGCCGCCGCCACGAGGCCGATCTGGTCGTGCACTGCCCCGGCGCCGCGCACTCCGGCCTCACCCGCGAGCTCGCCGGTGAACTGCCGGTGCGCCGGGTCCGGCTGCAAATGATGCAGACCGCGCCGCTGGGCGAACCGCTCACCACCGCGATCGCCGACGGCGACAGCTTCCGCTACTACCCGGGTTACGCAGGCGCCGAAGTGGATTCGCTCGCCGCCGAGCAGTCCCAGACCGCGACCGCCGCCGAGCACAGGATGCAGCTGCTGTGTGTGCAGCGCCTGCACGGCGGCCTGACCATCGGTGACACCCACGAATACACCGAGCCGTTCGCCTTCGACGTCGACGAGGCGCCCTACGACCACCTCACCGAGGTGACCGAGGAGCTGCTCGGCCGCAAGCTGCCGCCGGTCGTGCGCCGCTGGGCAGGTGTCTACAGCCAGAGCGTCGACCCCGACGCCATCGTCACCCGGGTGCAAGCCGACACCAATGTCTGGGTCGTCACCGGCCCCGGCGGCCGCGGCATGACGCTGGGCCCCGCCATCGGCGAGCAGACCGCCGACCAGCTCGGATTGTGAGGACAACCATGCCGGACAACAGGATTCAGCTCGCCGTCCTCGACATGGCAGGCACCACCGTCGCCGACGGCGGACTGGTGCTGCGCGCCTTCGACGTCGCCGCGACCGCCGCCGGGATCGATACCGAAGGCCCGCGCCGCGACGCGGCCCGCCAGTACGTGGTCGAGACGATGGGACAGTCCAAGATCGCGGTGTTCCGCGCGCTGCTCGGTGACGAGAACGCCGCCCAGGCAGGCAATCTCGCCTTCGAGGCAGCCTACGACGCCCTGATCGACGAGGCCGACATCGCGCCCGTGCCCGGTGCGGTCGAGGCGATCACCGCGCTGCGTGCGGCGGGCGTGCGGGTCGCGCTGACCACCGGATTCAGCCGCGGCACTCAGGACAAGCTGCTGGCCGCCCTCGGCTGGGCCGATCTGGTCGACCTCACCCTCGCGCCCTTGGACGCGGGCCGCGGGCGCCCCTACCCCGACATGGTCCTGGCCGCGGCCCTTCGCCTCGGCGTCGACGCCGTCGACCGGATCGCCGTGCTCGGTGACACCACCAGCGACATCGCGACCGGCCTCGCCGCGGGCGCCGGCATCGTCGCGGGCACCCTCACCGGCGCGCACACCGCCGACCAGCTGCGCGCGGCGGGAGCCACCCACGTGGTCGCCTCGGTCGCCGAGTTCCCCGCACTCGTTCTCTGATCGCGTGCCGCGGCAGCCGTCGCGGTATGTCCCACCGTTCCGTCGACAACAAGCCGAAAGTTGCTGTAATCGTGCGTACTTCCCTCACCGCGCGCAGCCTGTCCATGGCCGCGCTGCTGCTGGCCGGCGTCACCGCCGTCGCGTTCACCGCGGCCTGCGGTGGCACCGGCACCGAATCCGCGGACGGTAAGACCGTCACCGTGTACTCCGCCGACGGCGTCGGCGGCTGGTACAAGAACCGCTTCGCCGAGTTCACCAAGGAGACCGGTATCGCGGTCAACCTGGTCGAGGCGGGCTCCGGCGAGGTCGTCAACCGTGTCGACAAGGAGCAGTCGAACCCGCAGGCCGACGTCGTCGTCACGCTGCCGCCGTTCATCCAGAAGGCCAAGAAGTCGGGCCTGCTGCAGCCGAGCGGCATCGACACCGCCGCGATCCCCGCCGCGGACAAGGACGCCGAGGGCACCTACGTGACCCTGGCCAACAACTATCTGTGCTTCATCGCCAACCCCTCGGTCGACGCCTCCGCGCTGACCTGGGAGGACCTGCTGAAGCCGGAGTACAAGGGCAAGCTGCAATACTCCACCCCCGGCCAGGCCGGTGACGGCACCGCCGTGCTGGTGCTGCTGCAGCAGCTGCGCGGCAAGCAGGGCGCGCTGGACTACCTGGCCGCGCTGCAGGCCAACAATGTCGGCCCGTCCTCGTCCACCGGCAAGCTGCAGGCCAAGGTCGACAAGGGTGAGCTGCTGATCGCCAACGGCGATGTGCAGATGAACCTGACGACGGTGCAGGAGAAGGGCTCCAAGTTCAACGTCTTCTTCCCCGCCGCCGCAGGCAAGCGCTCCACCGTATCGGTGCCCTACGTGATGGGCCTGGCCAAGGGCGCGCCGCACAAGGACGACGCCACCAAGCTGATGAGCTTCCTGCTCGCCACCGACGCGCAGAGCAAGCTGGGCCCCGAGGCGTTCGCCGTGTCGCCGCGCACCGATGTGGCCGCCCCCACCGAGAGCGGGCCCGCCGCCACGCTGCAGGGCGTCGACGTCGTCGCGGTCGACTGGAACAAGGTTCTCACCGAGCTGGACGCCGATCTCGCGGCGTACCAGAAGGCAACCGGAAGCTGAATCACGCTGTGCTGTAGAGGAGTTGACGATGTCCGACGGTGACCTCCGGATCGAGTCCGCCACGCGCACCGCGGTGGCGGCGAACGAACCGGCGATCGTGTTCGACCGGGTCGGGGTCAGGTACGGCAGGGGCCGCAAGGCCGCGGTCGCGCTGGCCGATTTCACGCTGCGCGTCGCCGTCGGCGAGACCGTCGCGCTGCTCGGCCCGAGTGGGTCGGGCAAGTCGACCGCGCTCGAGGCGCTGGCCGGGTTCGTCCGGCCCACCTCGGGCGCGGTCCGGCTGGCGGGCCGCGACGTCACCGATCTCTCGCCCGCCAAGCGTGGGATCGGTGTCGTCGTCCAGTCCTACGCGCTGTTCCCGCACATGAGCGTGCGCAGCAATGTCGCGTTCGGGCTGACATCGCACCGGGTCCCGCGCGCCGAGATCGGCGCGCGGGTCACCGAGGCGCTGGACATGGTCGGGATGGCCGGCTACGCCCAGCGGCTGCCGCGCGAGCTGTCCGGCGGCCAGCAGCAGCGGGTGGCGATCGCTCGCGCGCTGGCGATCCGGCCCAAGGTCCTGCTGCTCGACGAGCCGCTGGCCGCGCTCGACGCGCAGCTACGGCACTCGATGCTCGGCGAGCTCCAGCAGTTGCGCAAAGCCTTGCCCGACACGGCGATGCTGTATGTCACCCACGATCAGGCCGAGGCGCTGGCCCTGGCCGACCGGATCGCGGTGATGCGCGATTCCCGGCTGGTCGACATCGATACCGCCGAGAACCTGTGGCAGCGTCCGCCTTCCGATTTCACCGCCGGATTCCTCGGCGGCGCGAACCTGGTGCCGTGCACGGTCGATCACATCACCGGCACCGCGGCGCTGGTCACCGCCGGTACCGCGACCCTGCGTGCCCAGGCGCCGCAGCCCGGCGTCGGGCCGGCTGACTGGGCGCCGAACGATGCTGCGCTGCTGTGCATCCGGCCGCACACGATCACCGTCGGCAAGACCGGCGACCGCGATGCCCTGCGCGCCACCGTGCTGACCTCGGTCTGGCGCGGCGCGTCGACCAGGGTCGAACTGGCGGTCGACGGCCTGCCCGGTGAGCTCGCCGCCGACGTGCCGGGCCACTTCACCACCGAGGTCGGTGCGGTCGTCGGCGTGCGGCTGCCCGATCCGGCCGGTGTGCTGATCCCCAACGCGATCGGCGCGGAGGCGCGGCGATGAGTACTCCGGTCCTCGATCAGCCCGCTCCCGCGGCTGCGGTGAAACCCGCTCCCACGCAGCGTTCGTGGTTGCCGGTTCTATGGACGATGCCACCGGTTCTCGTCGTCCTCGGCATCGCGGGCTACCCGATCCTGCGGGTACTCACCGAGTCCACCCGGACACCGACCGGGCGCGGCACCGCGGTGTGGACCTCGGTGCTCGGATCCGAGCCATTCCGGGAAGCGTTGTGGCGCACCGTGTCCATCGCTGTCTGCGCGACGGCGGGCTGCCTGGTGCTCGGCACATTCCTGGCGATCGTGCTGGCATTCGTGCCGTTCCCCGGTTCGGGTGTGATCGGCAGGCTCATCGACACGATCCTGACCCTGCCGTCGTTCCTGATCACCCTCGCCTTCACCTTCCTCTACGGGACGGCGGGCGCGGTCAACGCGCTGCTGGCCGAATTGACCGGCGCCACACAGCCGGTCGTCGATTTCCTCACCACCCCACTCGGCGTGATCCTGGCCGAGATCACCTACTTCACCCCCTTCGTGGTGCGTCCGGTCCTCGCCGCGTTCACACAGCTGCCGCGTGAACAACTCGATGTGGCAGCGAGTCTCGGCGCGTCACCGTGGCGGGTGCTACGGCAGGTCGTCCTGCCCGAGGCGTGGCCCGCGCTCGCGGCGGGCGGCAGCCTGGTACTGCTGCTGACGCTCAACGAGTTCGGCATCGTGCTGTTCACCGGCGCCAAGGGCGTGATCACCCTGCCCGCGCTGATCTACACCCGCGGCATCGTCACCTTCGACCTGCCCGGCGCCGCCGTGCTGGCCTCGGTGCAGGTACTGCTCTCGCTCACCCTGTACCTCACCTACCGGCTCGTCTTCGCCCGGTTCACCACCCGCCCGAAGGGAGACTGATCGTGCTCGTCTGGACTCCGCGGGGAAAAGCCTTGGTACTGAGCGTGTTCGGGCTCGTGGTGGCGGTGGTCTTCGTCGCCCCGATCGCCACGGTGGTCGCCGCCGCACTGGCGGGCAGCTGGACTGGCCCGCTGCCGTCAGACCTCGGCTTCACCAATGTGGGCAACGCCCTCAGCGGTGAGCAGGCCGCCAGCCTGTCGGTGAGCCTGCAGACAGCACTGCTGGCAGGCGCGATCTCCCTGGTCATCGGCACCTGGGCGGCACTGGCCTCGCGGGAAGCACCCGCCTGGCTGCGCCGCCTCACCGACGCGGTGTTCCACCTGCCTGTCGCCGTCCCCTCGGTCGCCGTCGGCCTCGGTGTCCTCATCGCCTTCAACGAACGCCCACTGCTGCTCGGCGGCACGAAGTGGATCGTGATCGTGGCGCACACCGTCCTGGTCCTGGCGTACGCGTTCAGCGCGGTCTCCGCCGCCCTGGACCGCCTCGACCCCGCCTACCGCCAGGCCGCCGAATCCCTCGGCGCCGGCCCGGTGCGTGTCCTGTGCCAGATCACCCTCCCTCTGCTGCTGCCCGCCCTCGGCGCCGCCGCGGGTCTGGCAATCGCCCTGTCCATGGGCGAACTCGGCGCCACGATCATGGTCTACCCCGCCACCTGGAAGACGTTGCCCGTCAGCATCTTCGCCCAGACCGACCGCGGCGAGGTGTTCGACGCCGCAGCCGGAACCACGGTCCTCGTGATGGTGACACTGGTCGTGCTCGCCCTCCTCGGCCGGGTGCGAGGGCGGGCAACGCTGCGCTGATCCGGAGCCCGGGCGGCCGACCCGGCTGTCGTCGTGAGATCCGCGGCGGGCAGGTCGGTGACACACTCTGAGAGTGGTCCCGACGGCGCTGTTCGGCCAGTGAGTCGTCTACCGGAGCGCGGCGGCATCCACCGCGGTGAGTCCGCCGTCGACACGCAGATCATGGCCGTTGATGTAGGTGGCGTCGCCGGAAGCCAGGAACGCGACGGCGGCGGCGACATCCTCGGACGTGCCGACGCGGCCTGCGGGGGACGCGCCGGCGGCACCCTGCTGGGCTTCCTCGGACAGTTCGGCGCGGAAGGCCGGGGTGTCGATGTAGCCGGGGCTGACCGAGTTCACGCGGATGCGGCGAGGTGCGAATTCGGCGGCGAGTGTGCGGGTCAGGTTGTGGACGGCGGCCTTGCTCGCCGAGTACAGGGCCGTGCCGGGAGCGCCGCGGTGCAGGCCGAACGAGGCATTGATGACGATCGCGGCGTGATCGGGCAGCAGCGGCAGCGCCTTCTGGATGGTGAAGAACGCGGCCTTGACGTTCGCGCCGATCACGTCGTCGAACAGCGCGTCGGTGACCTGATCGATCGGCTGGAACGAGCCGATGCCCGCGTTGGCGAACACCACGTCGAGGCGGCCGAAGCGGTCGGCGACGACGGCCACCATGGTGTCGAGGTCGCCGAGATCGGTGACATCGCCCGCGATGCCGTGTGCGCGCTCGCCGAGTTCGGCCACCGCGGCGTCGAGCCGGGTCTTGTCGCGACCGGTCACCACGACCTCGGCGCCTTCGGCGACCAACCGGTGCGCGGTGGCCAGACCCATCCCGCTGGTGCCGCCGGTGATCAGTGCCGTCTTGCCGTCGAATCGAGAACTGTTGTGTGTCATGGATTCAGCGTGGTCGCGCGACCGGTGAGTGGGCAGTGCGCAGTTATCAGGGGTGTGGCAACACCAGGCTCGCGGACGCTGCGGTAGTTCCCCAGCGCGTCAAGCGGATTCGGTCAGGCGCAGTCGTGGCAGGCGGGTGAGGCGCTCGGCGGTATCGGAGCCCGGCCTCGGGTTGTACAACACCAGCGACCAGTCCGGATGATCGGCGATGGTCAGCGTTGTCGCGTCGAAGTACAGCTCGCCGACCTCGGGATGACGGAGGGCATTCACCGCCTGCAGCGGGGCGCCGACCTCGTGGCGGTCCCACAATTGCGCGAACTCCGGCTCGGTGGCGGCGAGTTCGCGGGCCACCCGGAGGAATTCGTCATCGTGCGGTGCGAGCGCGGCATCGGCGCGGTACGCGGCGACAATCCCCGGCGCTGCCGCATCCCATAGCGCGGGCAGGCCGCGATAGCGCGGGCTGGTGAAGAAGGTGATCAGGCAATTGTGCGGTTCGCCGTCGTCGCAACCGAACGCCCGTCCGGCGATGGCGTTGAACGCCAGGATGTTCCAGTACCGATCACGCACCACGGCGGGTCCGCGCTCCCAGCCATCGATGAGCCGACGGATCTCGGGAGTCACCTCGGTCCCCGCCGAACCGCTCGCGGGCGGCGGGTTGAGCCCGGCGAGCAGGTACAGGTGCGTCCGCTCCGCGTCGCTCAACCGCAAGACCCCCGCCACCGCGTCGAGCACCTCACCCGACACCGTGATGTCACGCCCCTGCTCGAGCCACGTGTACCAGGAGACCCCCACCCCGGCTAACATCGCGACTTCCTCGCGCCGCAGACCGGGCGTACGTCGACGACCTGCCACGGGCAGCCCGACATCGCCGGGCCGGACCCGTTCCCGCCGCGACCGCAGGAAATCGCGCAACTCTTCACGCCGCCGGGTCGATGCCGCACTGACCATGAAACCAAGGTAACAACCGTGGCGAATCGGGGGTGCCGCTCGATGTCTGTGAGCCGGTTTGCGCTGGGCGACCAGGTCGCCCCCGCTCAACCGTCCAGCCGGATCCGGATGCCCACCGTGCGCTCGGAACCTCCCCGCAGCCGGCTGCCCAGGAGCCCGATCCGGGCGACCAGCCCGTACTTGCGCTTCATCAGAGTGGTGAAGTGTGCACTCGCGTCCGGTGCGAGCACCTCGGCGAGGCCTGGAACCGAGGTGCCGAGCGGCTTGCCGCGCCAGTCGCAAGGGGCGACCGTCACCCGGCTTCCGTTGCGGATCCGCTTCACCTTGCCTGTGTCCGCCGCGCTCCACACCGCCAGCGTCTGGCCGTCGCGCATCGCCCAGACCGGGGTGGGAACCGCCCTGCCGTCTCGGCGGAACGTGGTGAGAAGCAGATACTTGCCGGCGGCCAACTCGTCCAGCACCGTGTCGGTGTGTTTCATGACAAGATACTAACCAGTTAGTTAAGTTTGTGCTGGAGCCGCTCAGCGAAGCGCACGACGTGGCTGAAGGGAATCTGCATGGGGCGATTCGTCGGGACCTTGCTCGCGGGCTTTGTGTTGGGCACCCCCGCGGTTCCTGTCGGTCTCTCGCTTTCCCTGCCGGGCCCGGTCGCGCTGGTCGCGGTGCTGCTGGGCGCGGCCTGCTGTGTGGCCTTCGCGGTGTTCGCCATGGAACGCGTCCGGCTGCTCTGGCAGTCCAGGCGCGTCCGCCGGAAGTCGGCCGCCGCGCGGGCCGATTCGGCGACGGAAGCCGACGGTGCATTCGACAGGGCCAGCGGAGAGGTGCCCGCAGCGGACGCCCGGCTCTCCGGCGCCACGGGGCGGCGGGCCAAGCGAGTCCTCGACCGATACGGCGTGGCGGGCTTCGGCATCGTCGGGCCTGCCCTCTTCGGCACCTGGGGCTCGGCCCTACTCGGTGCGGCGCTGGGAATCCCCAGCTGGCGGCTGATCCGCTGGCTGATGACCGGGGTCGCCCTGTGGTGCACGGTGCTGCTCGTCGCATCGGACGCGGCCTTCTCCGTCTTCGGAATCGGGTGACGCAGCGGATGTCCCGAGCCGATGCCACCAAGGCCCGTATTCTCCAGGCCGCCACCGATGAGTTCGCCAAGTACGGTATCGCCGGAGCGCGAGTGGACCGGATCGCCAAGACGGCGGCGGCCAACAAGAATCTCATCTACGTCTACTTCTGCAGCAAGGACCAGCTCTTCGACGCGGTCTTCGACGCCCACGTCACCCACGGCCTGAATTCGGTCCCCTTCACCCCGGACAACCTCCCCGAGTACGCGGGACGGCTGTTCGACTACTGCCGTCAGAACCCCGAAGTCATCCGGTTGGCCACCTGGCACCGCTTGGAGCGTGGCGACCGGGACCCGGCCGTCGCGGCGCCCGCGCGCGACGCCAAACTGGACGCACTTGCCGCGATACAGAAGAGGGACGGCATCGGCTCCGAATTCTCACCCACGGCACTGCTGACCCTCGTCCTCGGCATGGCTCTCGCGTGGAACCCGAGCAGCATCACCAGCTTGCCCGCCGGCTTGTCCGAGGCCGAGAGCACCGATGACCGCCGCCGCGCGATCGTCGAGGCTGTGCGTCGCCTCCTGTGAGCGGCAGCCCCTGGATATCGTCGGCAAAGGCAGCAGGCGACAGCGTGACCTGACCCCGCCGATTCGGTCCGGTCGGCGACAAGGTGGTGATCAGCCACACCTTGGGGCCCTGGTGTGCGGCACCGCTCCGGACGATGGTTTACCTATGAATGGTATGCAATCGACCGCCGAGGCGTGGCAGGAGAAGTTCCGGGCCCGCGGCCGGACCAGGGTCATCCTGGCTTGCGGAGTGCTCCTCGCGGGGCTGAGCGCGGCGGCCCTGGTCATCGCCATTCCCCGGCTTGCTTCTGCGATGGCCGGGATGGATGTCTCGACCATCCTGATCTGGCTGGCAATTCCGGTCTTCATCGCCGCCGTCGCGGCGGAGTTCGTGTACCTCAAGCGTCACGGCAAGCCGTACGACTACCGCGACTCGGCTACCTCCATCGCCGCCGGTCTCGGGTACCAACTCCTCAACATTCCCTGGGCGCTGGCGGAACTCGCGATCTTCGCGTCTGTTTCTTCGCTGGTGCCGTGGCGCCTCGAGGGTTGGGTCGCGTGGGCCGTCGCACTGGTCGGGGTCGACTTCGCCTACTACTGGTTTCACCGCGCGCACCACGAAATCCGGGTGTTCTGGTCGGTCCACGTCGTGCACCACTCGAGCGAGAGCTTCAACCTCACCACGGCACTGCGTACGCCTTGGCTGGTTGTCACGTCCCTGCCGTTCCTTGTACCACTGGCACTGTCGGGAATTGATGGCAAGATCATCGCCGCCTCCTACGCGATCAACCTGCTGTACCAGTTCGGCATCCACACCGAGGTCATCGACAAACTGTGGGCGCCTGTCGAATTCGTGTTCAACACGCCGAGCCACCACCGCGTGCACCACGGCTCCAACACCGAATACCTCGACCGCAACTACGGTGGCGTGCTCATCATCTGGGACCGCGTCTTCGGCTCCTTCGAGCCGGAGGGCGAGCGGGCGATCTACGGCCTCACCAAGAACGTCGACACCTACAACATCGCGAAGATCAACGCCCGCGAGATGGTCGCGCTCTGGCGCGACGTCAGGAACGCGGCGAAATTCTCGGACAAGCTCGGCTTCCTGTTCCGGGGGCCCGGTTGGCGGCCACAGCCGACCTGATCGACCAGCTCAGCCGGCGCGCGCCAGGAACCCGGCATTCCTAGGATGGCGCGTGGGCCCGGGATGGTGGGCGCCGTCGAGATCGATGAGGAGCCGGTTGTGTCGGACACGTTTGTCGTTGCCGCTCGAATCCCCATGGGGCGGGAGGCATTCGAGAAGTGGCTGGAGACGCCAGCGCCGGGGCCGGAGGCCATCGAAAACCATGGCGCGATGTATGACCGGTGGTTCTGGGACGGGAAGGCGCCGGATTGGCGGCAGGCTGAGGAGGGGGCAACGCCTCGGGAGTATTTCGCCGACTGCTTCGGGGAGGACACCGGTGGGCTGACGTATGTACTGAGGTATCGGGCGGGAGCGCTCGAGGCGTATTTGATGCACTTCGGGTTCTGTGAGTCGAACATCTATACCGCGCTGGTGATGCTCGCCGCGGCGGGGCGGTTGAGCTCTGAGGTGGCGCCGAGCACGGTGTTGTTCTGGGCCGAGACCAGCGGGGCGATGTTCGCGGCCGATTCGGACGGATGGCTGGCGACCCTGTCGGTAGGTGTCGATGGGGCGCGGTTCGCCGCCGATATCGATCTCACGGCGACGATCGCGCAGCTACGAACGGCCGAGGCGAGCTATTTCGATCTGCTCGTCCGGTTGGCCGAGGTGGAGGAATCGGTTGGCGCCGACGGCGCGTCGAGTTTCGCCGCGATCGCCCGTGATCCACGGTATGTGGATGCCGCGGTCCTCGCCGAGAGCTGAACGGGGGCAACGGCTGGCGGGCGTGGCGGCCCGCTCGCCGTTGCCCCGAATGCCCGACTACTCGGGGCCGCGACTGGTGAAGTCGAAGGATCCGCCGTCGATGCCCCAGGAGATGACCCGCTCGGGGCGAATTCGGATGACCGTGCGTTCCTGGTGCGGGAACGGTGGCTCCTCGTCATCGAGCGCCTCGGCCGTGCCGCGGACCTCGATGCCGCGAATCACGTACGGATCCAGGGAAACCTGTTGGTCGATGACGAACGACACCCGGCTACCCGCCTCGATATTGCGGTACTTTCGAGTGGCGCGCATCCGCATGCCGCCGATGTCGATCGTGCCGTCGGCGTTCACCCGATAGTTGGTCGGGTTGTTCTGGACTACGCCGTCGGGTGACACCGTGGCCAGCCGGCCGATCCCGGCCTCGGCGAGGAACTGCTGTTCATTGATGGTGAAGGTCATGTCGGTTACTCCTCGGTGAGGTCAGAACAGGATCAGTGCGGCGCACAGTCCGGCGATGGCGATGAATTGCAGGGTGACCCGGTATTTCAGGATGCTGTCCCACTTGTCTTGCAGCGCACGGGCATCGGCCGGGATGATGCCGCTCCGCGCGGCGGCGGTCTGCCGGGAATTGATCGGCTTGGCGATGCGGACGTAGAAGGCGAGCCAGGTCAGCAGCGCCGCCACCGTGATCCCCGCCGCGACGGCGGCGCCGATCTGCCCGGCCCACAACGCGATCAGCAGCGTGAGAACCGCGGTGACCACACCGCCCACACCGAACACCGGCATGCGTTTGTCGCCGTAATAGTGCCCCCATCCCGCGCTCATGGTCACGGTCGCATCATCGAGCTTGCGGTAGACGGACCGGGTGATCACGGCAGCGCAGACATCGGTGCCGTAGATGACGGCATTGGCGAGAACGGCGACGACGGCGATGATCTGGCCGGTGACGATGAGCATTGTCGGCTCCCTATCTTGACTGCTAGCAGCGCTAGAAACTGGAGCAACGGTAACATTCGTCCGCTAGCTTGTCTAGCGTTGCTAGATAGTCCGCATGGAACGTCTCACCTCGGCGACCCGCGACCATGGCTGTCGAGGTACCGCGAGCCGTCGGTCGGCGGGCCTACGCTGGGTGGGTGTCGGTGCTACCTCTGATCTTCACCGCGGGCTGGGCCAGCGGGATCAACGCGTACGCGGTGGTGTTCCTGCTGGGGTTGTTCGGCCGGATCGGCTGGACCGACGACGTGCCCCCTGGGCTCCAGCGGACCGATGTGCTCGTCGCCGCGGGAGTGCTGTTCCTGATCGAGGCTGTCGCCGACAAGATCCCGTACCTCGACTCGTTCTGGGACGCCGTGCACACGGTGGTGCGGCCCGCCTCGGGTGCGGTGGTGTCGGCTTTGATCGCCGGTCAGGATGATTCGCTGCCGGCGCTGTTCGCCGCGGCGGTCGGCGGGACGACCGCCTTGGCCAGCCACATCGTCAAAGCGGGCACCCGCATGGCGGTCAACACCTCGCCGGAACCGGTCACCAATATCGCGCTGAGCACCGCCGAAGACCTGAGCGTCGGCGGTGTCCTCGCCCTCGCCATGTTCTTCCCGGTGCTGGCCGCGGTGATCGCCGCGGTCCTGCTCGCCATCGGACTGTGGGTCGTCTACGCCTGCGCCAGCCGCATCCGGCGCTACCTCCGACGCCGCAGGGAACGCCGGGAGACTCGACGGACGGGTGAGGCCGCCGCACTCGAATAGTGCCGAGCAGCAGGACGACCGGCGGCGGATCGGCCCTCAGCGCACCTGCGGCGCCACCTTCGTGCCCAGCAGGTCGATGCTGTGCAGGACCTGTTCCGGCGGCAGGGTGCCGACGCTGGTGTGCAGCATGAACCGGTCCAGCCCGAGGGTGTCGCCGACCTCGGCGATCTTGCCCGCCACGTAGTCGGGAGTGCCGACGAACAGCGAACCGCTCTGCGAGCGCAGGGCATCGAACTGTTCGCGGGTCATCGGGCCCCAGCCGCGTTCGCGGCCGATGGTCGACATGGCCAGCGCGTACGGCGCGTAGAAGTCGGCGACGGCTTGCGCGTCGCTGTCGGCGACATAGCCGTGCGCGTGCACCGCCACCGGCTGCTTCTCGTGGCCGCCCTCGGCCAGCGCCCGGTGGTACAGCTCGACCAGCGGCTTGAAGCGCGCCGGCTGGCCGCCGATGATGGCGATCGCCAACGGCAGCCCGAGCAGACCCGCGCGGATGACCGATTCGGGACTGCCACCGACCGCGATCCACACGGGCAGTGGCCGCTCGTCGGTGCGCGGGTACACCGTCACGTCGCGCAGCGGCGCGCGGAACCGGCCCGACCAGGTCACCGGACCCTCCTCGCGCAGCCGCAGCAGCAGTGCCAGCTTCTCCTCGAACAGTGCGTCGTAATCGGCGAGGTCGTAGCCGAACAGCGGGAACGACTCGGTGAACGAGCCGCGTCCGGCCATCAGCTCGGCCCGGCCGTTCGACAAGCCGTCCAGCGTCGCGAAGTCCTGGTAGACCCGGACCGGGTCGTCGGAGCTGAGGACGGTCACCGCGCTGGTCAGCTGGATGCGCTCGGTCCGCGCTGCCGCGGCGGCCAACACGACCGCGGGGGAGGAGGCCGCGAAATCCTGGCGGTGGTGCTCGCCGACGCCGTAGACATCCAGGCCCGCGGCCTCGGTCGCGACGGCCTCGTCGACGACCTGGCGCAGGCGCTCGGCGGCGGTCGGCGCGGGCCGGTCGCCGGTGGGGTACAGCTCGGCGAAGGTGGTCAGCCCCAGTTCCATATGAACCTCGTTTCGGGATGCGGTCTGCTCCGGTCATCTCCTAAACGGACTGCGGTCCGGCGAAATTCCCCGATTGTGGATGGATGCAGATTATCTATAACAAAACTATAGTGGCCGTATGACCGCCCTCGCGCCTACCCGTACCGAACCCGACCTGTCGTTCCTGCTCGACCGGACGAGTCATGTCCTGCGCACGCAGATGGCGGCGGCACTCGCCGAGATCGGCTTGACCGCCCGCATGCACTGCGTGCTGGTGCACGCGCTCGAAGCCGAGCGCACCCAGGCGCAGCTCGCCGAACTCGGTGATATGGACAAGACGACCATGGTCGTCACCGTCGACGCGTTGGAGAAGGCGGGGCTGGCCGAGCGCAAGCCGTCGAGTACCGATCGCCGGGCTCGCATCATCGCGGTCACGCCCGAGGGTGCGAAGCTCGCCGCGCGCAGTACCGAAATCGTCGACGGCGTGCATGAGGCGGCCCTGGGGTCGCTGCCGAAGGTGGAGCGCGAAACCCTGGTTCGCGCACTGAATCTGCTGGTGGAGGGTCATCTGTCGACGGCGGTGGAGGCTGCGCCCGCGCGCCGCGCGCGGCAATAGTCCGTAATGGATTGTCTGCAACGAAACTATCTAGTACGGTCGTTTCATGACCACTTCTCAGCGCATCGCCCTCGCGGTGCTGTCGGCGGCGACGCTGATGACCATCCTCGACGGCAGCATCGTGACCGTCGCCATGCCGGCGATTCAGGACGACCTCGGCTTCTCGCCCGCCGGTCTGAGCTGGACCGTGAACGCGTACCTGATCGCCTTCGGCGGCCTGCTCCTGCTGGCGGGGCGGCTGGGCGACCTGATCGGCCGCAAGACGATGTTCCTCACCGGCACTGTCGTTTTCACCGCGGCATCACTGCTGGCCGGTGCGGCGACGAGTCCGGCCATGCTGGTCGCCGCGCGCTTCCTGCAGGGCGTCGGCAGCGCGATCGCCGCCTCGGTGGTGCTCGGCATCCTGGTGACGATGTTCCCCGGCCCGCGTGAACGGGCAACGGCCATCGGCATTTTCAGCTTCACCGGCGCCGCGGGTGCCTCTCTCGGCCAGGTGCTCGGCGGGGTGCTCACCGATGCGCTGAACTGGCACTGGATCTTCCTGATCAATGTGCCGATCGGGCTCGTGACCGTGCTCGTCGCGGTGAAGGCGCTGCCCGCCGACCGTGGGCTCGGCTGGTCCGCGGGCGCCGACATCCTCGGTGCCGTTCTGGTGACCTCCGGTCTGATGCTCGGCATCTACACCGTCGTCGAGGTCGAACGGTACGGCTGGGACTCGCTGCACACCCTGGGTCTGGGCGCGCTGGCCGCTGGGCTGCTGGGCGCGTTCGTCGTCCGTCAGGCGACGGCCCGTAATCCGCTGCTGCCCCTGCGAATCTTCCGTTCCCGCACCGTGTCCGGCGCCAATATGGTGCAGATGCTCACGCTGTCGGCCATGTTCGCCTTCCAGATCATCGTCGCGCTCTATCTGCAGAAGGTGCTCGGCTACAACGCTTTGCAGACCGGTCTGGCCATGTTGCCCGCAGCCGTCGCCATCGGCGGGGTGTCGCTGTTCGCCTCGGCCCGGCTCATCACCCGCTTCGGGGAACGCACCGTGCTCGTCGCCGGTCTGGTGCTGCTGCTGGCCGGAATGGCGTGGCTCACCAGGCTTCCGGTGCAGGCCGACTACGTCGTCGACCTGCTGCCGATGATGGTGCTGATCGCCGGCGGCGGACTGGTCCTGCCCGCGCTCACCGGGCTGGGCATGTCGGGTGCCGCGGCCGACGATGCCGGGCTGGCCTCTGGCCTGTTCAACACCACCCAGCAGGTCGGCATGGCGATCGGGATCGCGGTCCTGTCCACCCTGGCCGCCGCGCGGACCGGCACCGAGCTCGCGGCGGGCGTTTCGGATGCCGTGGCGCTGACCAGCGGTTACCGGCTGGCGTTCACCGTGGCGGCGGGGCTTCTTGCGACGGCCCTGCTCGTTAGCGTCACCGTCCTGCGCCGCCCGGGCACCACCAGCGAGGCCGTCCCGGTCGCCACCCCGGTTCCCGCCTTCTGAACCGGCGGCCCGCACGGGCCCGCATCGCGGAACCACCCCGTTCCTCCTCGCGCAACGCCGCCGCCATCCCGATGTCGGCGGCGAGCTACGTGACCGCGGGATGGGTAGCCGCTACCGTTCCAGCCGCTGAGTCTCGGCGAGGCGGGTGTCGAACCAGCTGACGAGCTCCGGGTCGTCGAGACCATCGGCGACGAGCGTCGCCGCGGACAGATCGTGCGAGCGGGTGTAGGCGTTCTGCGCTGCGACACAGCGTAATCGGGCCGCCGTCGCGGACAGGACGCCGTTGGCGGAGTCCTCCACGGCCACGGCGTGTTCGGGAGCGCAGCCCGTTCTGGACAGGACCTCGAGGTACACCGCCGGGCTCGGCTTGAGGTCGGGCACTTCGGTTCCGGTGACCACGGTGCCGAACACATCACCGAACGCGTTCCGCAACAACGGTTCCACCCAGGCGCGGGTGCCGGTGGTCGCCACGTGCAGTGCGACACCCCGCGCGGTGAGCTGCTCGATGAGCTGGCGTGTGCCCGGCCTCGGCTGGATCTGCGCGTCCTCGACCAGGCGCCGCATGATCCGTGTCTTGCTGGGGTGCAACCGTTCCGCGAGCTCCCTGGCCTGCGCGGGCGGCCTGCCGGTGCTCTCGAACCAGTACGTCATCCGGTGCGTGCCGCCGGCGATCTTCAGCAGCTGCCCGTAGCAGTCGACGTCCCACCGGTCGGGTAGCCCGGCCTCGGCGAAGGCCGCGTTGAACGCGACCCGGTGACCGTCGCGTTCGCTGTCGACCAGGGTGCCGTCCACGTCGAAGATCACCGCGTCCAGGCGAGTCATCGTGTCCCGCCCAGGTATTCGCGGATTCGGGTGACGACCGCCTGCACGGTGAAGCCGTGATGAGCCATGACCTCGGTACCGGGACCGCTGTGCCCGAACTCGTCGATGCCGATCGCGAGATCGACCAGCCCCGCCCAGCCCGCGGTGCTGCCCGCCTCGATGCTGACGGTGTGCGTGGAGGTGTCGGGGGAGTAGCGCGACCGGTCCAGCGCCGACACCACATGGACGGTGTCGCCGTCGGCCCGAAGCTGATCGGCGACGGCCGCCGCCAGCGCGACTTCCGAGCCCGTGGCAACGAGTTCGACAGTGCGGAGCTCCTCGCCGCCGCCGGGCGAGCTGGTGGGGGCGATCTCGTCGGCGCCTGTGTCTAGGTCGGACCTAGGCGCCTGGCTGGTGCCGGAATCCGCTACGGCGGCCTGCGGGTCGGCCCCGGGGTGATTCATCGGGCGGTGGGTGTTGTGTTGTGGGAGAGCCTGTCTGGACAGAACCAGCGCGGTCGGGCCGTCGGTGCGCCTGAGCGCCAACTCCCAGGCGAGAGCTGTCTCGGCGTCATCGGCCGGGCGCAGCACCTGCAAGCCGGGGATCACACGTAGCGATTCGACGTGTTCGACCGGCTGGTGGGTCGGTCCGTCCTCGCCGACGGCGATCGAGTCGTGGGTGAGCACGTAGATCACCGGCTGACCCATCAGCGCCGACAGACGCAATGCCGGACGTAGATAGTCGGCGAACACGAGGAATGTACTGCCGAACACCCGGAATCCGCCGTGCAGGCTGATCCCGTTGAGGATGGCGGCCATCCCGAATTCGCGGATGCCGAACGCGATCGCGGTGCGCGCGTAGTCGTCCCGGGTCACCACCGGGCCGCAGGATGTGCCGGTCGAGCCCGCGAGGTCGGCCGAGCCACCCACCAGCTCCGGCATCACCGACAGCACGGCATCGAGACAGGCCTGCGAGGACTGCCGAGTCGCCCGCGGTGCGTCCCCGACGATCCCGGACAGTGCCTCGGCGAACCCGGCGGGCAGGATCCGCGCGCCGGCACGGGTGAACTCCTCGGCGCGTTCCGGTGCGGCAGCGGCGAATTCGGCGAACCGTTCGAGCCAGTCCGCGCGGTCCTCGGCGCCGAGCTCCGCGAGCACCGCACACGTCGCACCGACCTGCTCGGGCACCGTGAACGGCGGATGGCCCCACCCCGCGATCTCTTTGGCCCGTGCCAGCTGATCGGCGCCCAACGGTGATCCGTGTGCCTTCGCCGTACCCGCCACGTCGGGAGCGCCGTGACCGATCACCGTGCGGACGGCCAGGAAGCTGGGACGCGGGTCGGCCTTGGCGCGGCGGATGGCCGTGTCGATCGCCTCGATATCGGTGCCGTCCGGCACCACCTCGGTGTGCCAGCCGTAGGCGGCGAAGCGGGTGATCTGGTCGTCACCGCACGAGCGCTCCACCGCGCCGTCGATGGTGATGGCATTGTCGTCCCAGAGCACGATCAACCGGCCAAGCCCGAGGTGCCCGGCGAAGGAAGCTGCCTCATGGCTGACGCCCTCCATCAGGCATCCGTCGCCGACGATCGCGTAGGTGCGGTGCTCGGTGATCTCGGGGTAGCGGGCGTGGGACATGCGCTCCGCCAATGCCATTCCCACCGCCATCGCCAGCCCCTGACCGAGCGGTCCGGTCGTGCACTCCACCCCGGGCGTCTCGCCGAATTCCGGGTGGCCTGGTGTCCGCGACCCCAGCTGCCGGAAGCGGCGCAGCTCCTCGACGGGCAGGTCATAGCCGAACAGATGCAGCAGCCCGTACAGCAGGGCCGAACCATGCCCGGCCGACAGCACGAACCGGTCCCGGTCCGCCCATCCCGGGTCCGCCGAATCGTGCCGAAGATGCCTGCTCCACAGCGTCCACGCCATCGGCGCCGCCCCCATCGGCATGCCGGGATGGCCGGAGTTGGCGGCCTCGACCATGTCGGCGGCGAGAAACCGCAGGGTGTCGACGGCGAGCTGGTCGGTCTCGACCGACGGCGCGACGAGCGGCCGATGGACAGTGGATTCCGGCATGGCGCGGCCTTCCTGATCGGGTCCGTCCATCGCACCGCATCGGCGTCGCCGCGCCCTCCCCCCGGCGGGTGGGCGCGTGGGTGATATCGGGAAATGCGGGGAGCCACCGAGGTTTTCGGTCGTAGGCTGGCGGTATGCCGATCCCGTTACGGCTTGTGCTCGTCGACGATCACGAGATGGTGCTGCACGGGCTCGACGCGATGCTCGGCCATTTCCCCGACGAGGTCGTCATCGTCGGGCAGTCCACCACCGACACCGCCGCGCTGCGGATGGTCGCCGAGCACCGGCCCGATATCGTGCTGTGCGATGTCCGCATCGGCAAGGCCAGTGGACTCGATCTGTGCAGGCAGATCACCGTGCAGTACCCGGAGACGAAGGTCGTCCTGCTCACCGTGTACGACGACGAGCACTACCTCTACCAGGCCCTGCGCGCCGGCGCCGCGGGCTACATCCTCAAACGGGTCGACGGCCGGGAACTCGTCGCCCAGCTGCTGCGGGCGGGGGAGGGGGAGACCGTGGTCGACCCGGCGCTGGCCGGTCGGGTGGCGCTGGCCGCCGCCCGGCTCGACTCGGGGCAGTTCTGGTCCGGCGCGCACCTGGGACTGACCCAGCGGGAGTCGGAAGTGCTGGGGCTGTTGGTGTCCGGGTATTCGAACCGCGCGGTGGCGGGCAAGCTGGTGGTCAGCGAGGACACGGTGAAGACCCACATCCGGGGGCTGTATCGCAAACTCGGGGTGTCCGATCGCAGCGGGGCGATCGCGGTCGCGTTGCGCGAGGGGCTGTTCCGTTGACCGCCGCCGCGCCGACAGCGGCCGAGCTCGCCGCGCTCCTCGCCGCCGACGGTGTGCTCCTCTATGCCGTCGACGGGCAGGACCTCGGCATCGTCGACCTGTGGCCCGCGCATCCGTCGGCGGGCTCGCTCACCTTGCCGGTGGGGTTCGGGGTGACCGGGTTGGTCGCCCGGACCGGCAAACCGGTGCTGCTCGACGTCGATTCGCCACGTAATGCGCTGCACCGCAAGCTGTTACAGCTCGAACCCGACCAGACCGTCACCCGGATGTGCCTGCCGCTGCCGGGAATCGACGGCGCGGCGGTCGGCGTGCTGGCCGCGCACCGCGACCCGGCCGAACCGTTCGGGCCCGATGATCTCGCGCGCGCCGAATCCTATGCGGCGGTGCTCGGTCTGTCGTTGCACGCGCACCGGTTGTGGCGCACGGTGAATCGGCACCGCAGCGAGCGGGATCGCCTTGTCGAGCAAGCGATCTCGGCGCAGGAGACCGAGCGACGCCGGATCGCCTTCGACCTGCACGACGGGGTGACCACCGCGCTCGCCTCCATGTCGTTCCATTTGTCCGCCGCCGACCTCACCGTCTCCGAACTCGCCGCCCACGTCGCCGCCGGTGACGAAGCCGGTGCGCGTGCCGTGGAACGCGCCCGTGAAGAGCTGATCAGCGCCCGCGCGCTGGCCGACTTCGCCTACAACGAGACCAGGGCGGCGATCTCGGGCCTGCACAGCCTCGTCCTCGACGACCTCGGGCTGATCGCCGCCATCGAATCGCTGGTGCACACGGCGAGCACCGGCGACGGACCGTCGATCGAATTGCTCGTCGACCCGGCGGCCGCCGTCGGCGACATCCCCGACCACGCGGCGGCAGCCCTCTACCGGATCGCGCAAGAGGCACTGGCCAACGCGGTCAAGCACGCGGGCGCGAACCGGATCGTGCTGTCGCTGCGCCGGGCCGGCGACTCGGTCGTCCTCGGCTGCTCCGACGACGGCGCCGGCTTCGACCCGATCGCCCGCCGGGAAGCGCGAGCCGTCGACGGTGAGCAGCATTTCGGTCTGAGTTCGATCGCCGAACGCTGCGCCGTCATCGAGGCCTCGCTGCGGGTCGAGTCGATGCGGGGGCGCGGGACGATCCTGCTGGTCGAGCTGCCTATCCGGTAACGGCGCGGCCGAGCCGCTGATCGGTAGCCGGCGGAGCGCCTTGGTGCCAGGCTGCGGGTCCGGACGGCCGAGTCGTCAGCGGGTCGCGTCGGCCGCGCTTCGGCAATTGGCGAGCAGAATCTGTTGCGCCGCAGCCACTTCGTCGGATTCCGCCCACGCACGCAGGGCCGCGCTGACGAGCGCTCGGCCGAACGAGAAGGTCACCGCCCACGGCCGGCCCGCGAGGATATTGAGGTTGCCCAGGTAGTCGCAGACCTGCTCGGTGGGTTGCCCACCGGACAGGAACGCGATGCCGGGCACGGCAGCGGGCACGGTCTCACGCAGCACCGTGAAAGTCGCTCCCACCACGTCGTCCACCGACACCGGCGCCGCATCGAGACCGGGCGTCACGAAGTTCGGCTTGAGCACGATGCCCGACAGGTCGACACCGGCGGCATCGAGCGCGGCGAACACCGACCGCAAGGCCAGCCGGGTCGCCCGGAGCGAGGCGTCGAGGTCGTGGTCACCGGTGCACAGCACCTCCGGCTCGACGATCGGGACGATGCCGTGCCGCTGACACAGCGCCGCGTAGCGCGCCAGCGCGTCCCCGTTGGCGTGCGCGGCGTAGGGCGTGATCGACCGCACGTCGAAGACGGCCCGCCACTTGGCGAACGCGGCGCCGCGCTCGGCATAGGCGGCCAAGCGGGCGCCGAGCCCGTCGAGTCCCTCGGTGACGAGCGCGCCACCCTGGCCGGGAAGTCCGGTGGTGCCGGTGTCGACCTTGATGCCGGGCAGGATGCCCAGCTCGCGCGCCGCGACCGGGAACGCGCGGCCGTCGGCGAGATCCTGACCGAAAGTCTCGTCGCACAGGATGATTCCGCTGATCCACTCCGCCAGGCCGTCGGCGGTGAGCAGCAGCGCGCGGTAGTCGCGCCGGGTGGTCGCGCTCGCGGGAATCCCTTCCTGTTCCAGGCGGGCGGACATGGTCTTGATCGACTCGTCGGCGGCGAGGATGCCGCGGCCGCCGCCGGTCAGCTGCTGGGCGACGGCGGCGAGAGTCGTGGCGGGAAGTGTCGTCATGGGGAGAGCATGCGAGCGGTTCCGGACCGCGTCCTCACCCCTGCGGGCGATGCCGGGTGTGAACTGCCGCGTTGACAACCGGCACGAAACTGGGAAGCCTTTTGGTCATCCAGTCTGACCGCAGTGCCGCGGCACGGAAAGAAGCCGGTGATGACCTCGATCGATGACCCCGCCGACGACCTGTCGGTCACGCCGCCGAAGACCTGGGCGGCGGGTGTTCCCGGGGTGGTCCACGCACTCGAGTACTCGCTGTCGCAGACCTCCGCCAAGCGCACCGCGCTGACGCTGCTGAACGTCAACCAGACCGAGGGCTTCGACTGCCCGGGCTGTGCCTGGCCGGAGCCGAAGCACCGGCACAAGAACGAGTACTGCGAGAACGGCGCCAAGCACGTCAGCGACGAGGCGACCACCCGCCGGGTCACCGCGGAGTTCTTCGCCACCCACACCATCGACGAACTCGACGCCACCTCCGACTACTGGCTCAATCAGCAGGGCAGGCTGACCGAGCCGATGGTCAAGCGGCCCGGCGCGACCCACTACGAGCCGATCGGCTGGGACGACGCCCTCGACCTGATCGCCACCACGCTGCGCGGGCTCGACTCGCCGGACGAGGCACTGTTCTACACCTCGGGCAGGCTCAACAACGAGGCCGCGTTCCTGCTGCAACTCTTCGCCAGGGCTTACGGCACGAACAATCTGCCCGACTGCTCGAACATGTGCCATGAGTCGAGTGGATCGGCACTGAATCAGACGCTGGGTGTCGGCAAGGGCAGCGTGTCGCTGGACGACATCTACGCCGCCGACCTGATCTTCGTCGTCGGCCAGAACCCGGGCACCAACCATCCACGGATGCTCTCGGCGCTGGAAGAGGCCAAGCGCAACGGCGCCAAGATCGTCGCGGTCAACCCGCTGCCCGAGGCCGGGCTGATCCGGTTCAAGAACCCGCAGGTCCCGCGCGGGGTGATCGGGCGCGGCACCGCCATCGCCGACCACTTCCTGCAGATCCGCCCCGGCGGCGACCTCGCCCTGTTCCAGACGCTGAACCGGCTGCTGCTCGAAGCCGAGGACACCGCACCGGGCACCGTTCTCGACCACGACTTCATCCGCACCGAGACCACCGGCTTCGACGCCTTCGCCGCGCACACCAGGCAGCTCGGCTGGGACGCCGCGCTCGAGGCCACCGGGCTGACCAGGGCGGCGATCGAGCAGGTGCACGAGCAGGTGCTCGCCTCGAAGAAGATCATCGTGTGCTGGGCGATGGGACTGACCCAGCACAAGCACGGCGTGCCGACGATCCGCGAGATCGTCGACTTCCTGCTGCTGCGCGGCAATCTCGGCCGCCCCGGTGCCGGGGTGTGCCCGGTCCGCGGGCACAGCAATGTCCAGGGCGACCGCACGATGGGCATCTGGGAACGGATGCCGCAGACCTTCCTCGACGCACTCGGCACCGAGTTCGGCTTCACCCCGCCCGCCGCGCACGGCCTGGATTCGGTCGCCGCGATCCGCGCCATGCGCGACGGCACGGCGAAGGTATTCGTCGGTGTCGCAGGCAATTTCGCGCGTGCGACACCCGACAGTACGGTGACCGAGGCCGCCCTGCGGCAGTGCGCGCTCACCGTGCAGATCTCCACCAAACTCAACCGCTCGCACACGGTCTGCGGTGAGACGGCGCTGATCCTGCCCACCCTCGGCCGCAGCGATCGCGACATCCAGGCGAGCGGTGAGCAGTTCGTCACCGTCGAGGACTCGATGAGCGAAGTGCACGCCTCGCGCGGCAGGCTCGACCCTGCCTCGCCCCACCTGCTCAGCGAGGTCGCCATCATCTCCCGGCTCGCGCGGCGCACGCTCGGCGCGACCCCGGCGATCCCATGGACGGAATTCGAAGCCGATTACAACACCGTGCGCGACCGCATCTCCCGGGTCGTGCCCGGTTTCGAGAACTTCACCGAGCGCGTCGACCGGCCGGGTGGGCTGCGGCTGATCAACCCGGTCAACCAGGGCGTCTACCGCACCGCCAGCGGCAAAGCGGAGTTCACCTGCAACGACTTCGCCATGCTCACGGTGCCGCCGGGACATCTGCTGTTGCAGTCGCTGCGCTCCCACGACCAGTGGAACACCATCCCGTACGCGAACAACGACCGCTACCGGGGCATTCACAACGCGCGCCGGGTGGTGATGGTCAACCCCGACGACCTGGCCGAGCTCGGGCTGGCCGATCGCGACATGGTCGACCTGGTCAGCGTCTGGCACGACGGAGTCGAGCGCCGCGCGGAGAACTTCGTCGTGGTGGCCTACCCGGCCAGCCGTGGCTCGGCGGCGGCCTACTACCCCGAGACCAATGTGCTCGTTCCGCTCGACAGCGTCGCCGACATCAGCAACACCCCCACCTCCAAGGGCATCGTCGTGCGCCTCGAACCGCGTCACAGCACCGTGCGGGGGTCCTAGCTACACTCCCTTTATGTCCGTGCGCACCCGTCAGCCACTCGTTCCCGGCACCCAGTCGCCGATCCGGGACGTCCCGCGTTCCATCGAGCGTCCCGAGTACGTGTGGAAGAAGACCGCGAACGAGGGCCACGAGCCCTGGGTGCAGACGACCGAGACCATCGAGAAGATGCGGATCGCGGGCAAGATCGCCGCCCAGGCGCTCGAAGAGGCGGGCAAGGCGGTCGCGCCCGGCGTCACCACCGACGAACTGGACCGTATCGCGCACGAGTACATGTGCGACCACGGCGCCTACCCGTCCACGCTCGGCTACAAGGGCTTCCCCAAGTCCTGCTGCACCTCGCTCAACGAGGTCATCTGCCACGGCATCCCCGACTCGACCGTGATCGAGGACGGCGACATCGTCAATATCGACGTCACCGCCTACATCCACGGCGTGCACGGCGACACCAACAAGACCTTCCTCGCAGGCGATGTCGACGAGGAGGTGCGGCTGCTGGTCGAGCGCACCGAAGAGGCAACCAACCGGGCGATCAAGGCGGTCAAGCCGGGTCGCGCGCTCAATGTGATCGGCCGCGTCATCGAGGCATACGCCAACCGCTTCGGCTACGGCGTCGTCCGCGACTTCACCGGCCACGGCGTCGGCCCCACCTTCCACAGCGGCCTGGTGATCCTGCACTACGACCAGCCCAACATCGAGTCGGTCATCGAGCCCGGCATGACCTTCACCATCGAGCCGATGATCAACCTCGGCGGCATCGACTACGACATCTGGGACGACGGGTGGACCGTGGTCACCCAGGACCGCAAGTGGACGGCGCAGTTCGAGCACACGCTTGTCGTC
>NZ_JBSGVD010000016.1:60981-165713 GCF_053608285.1 Nocardia sp. NPDC055053
CGTCACCGAAACAGGCGCGGAAATTCTCACGCTGCCGTGAGTCCGGCCGGGTCGAGGCTCACATCGTCGGGTCGTCACCGAAACAGGCGCGGAAATTCTCACGCTGCCGTGAGTCCGGCCGGGTCGAGGCTCACATCGTCGGGTCGTCACCGAAACAGGCGCGGAAATCCTCACGCTGCCGTGAATCTGTCGCTGGAGTCGGCAGCGTGAGGGACGCGGGCTTGCGCGGGGCGCTGCTGATCGCGGGCACTACCTCCGACGCCGGGAAAAGCGTTGTGGTGGCAGGGATTTGCCGGATGCTCGCTCGGCGTGGAGTGCGGGTGGCGCCGTTCAAGGCGCAGAACATGTCCAACAACTCCGTCGTCACGCTCGACGGCGGGGAGATCGGGCGCGCGCAGGCGTTGCAGGCACGGGCGTGCGGGCTGGAGCCGAGCGTGCGGTTCAACCCGGTACTGCTCAAGCCGGGCAGTGACCGACGCTCGCAGTTGGTTGTGCGGGGCAAAGCTGTCGGAACTGTCGGGGCGCGTGACTATTTCACGCGGCGACAGCAGTTGCGCGAGGTAGTCGCGGCCGAACTCGCCTCGCTGCGTGCGGAATTCGATGTGGTGATCTGTGAGGGTGCCGGATCGCCCGCCGAGATCAACTTGCGTGCCACGGATCTGGCGAACATGGGACTGGCGCGGGCGGCGGATCTTCCGGTTCTGGTGGTCGGCGATATCGATCGCGGGGGAGTGCTCGCCCACCTGTTCGGTACCGTCGCGGTGCTGGAAGCCGAAGACCAGCAACTCATCTCGGGGTTCCTCGTCAACAAGTTCCGTGGCGACGTCTCGCTGCTCCAGCCGGGCCTGGACCAGCTGACCGCCCTGACCGGGCGTCCCACCCTGGGCGTACTGCCATTCTCCGAAGAGCTGTGGCTCGACGCCGAGGACTCCCTCGGCACGGTCGCCGGCACTCCCGTCGGCCGGCCGGGGCCACCGCACGGCTCCGAGTGGCTCACCGTCGCCGCGATCCGCCTGCCCCGCATCTCCAACTCCACCGACATCGAAGCCCTCGCCTGCGAACCCGGCGTCGCCGTCCGCTGGGCCGACAGCCCCCATCAGCTGACCACCGCCGACCTCGTCGTCCTCCCCGGATCCAAATCCACCATTTCCGACCTGGAATGGTTGCGCACCAAGGGAATCGATGACGCACTGCGCGGCCGTGCCGCGGCGGGCCGCCCCATTCTCGGTATCTGCGGCGGCTACCAGATGCTCGGCCGCCGCATCGTCGACGGAGTCGAACACACCGCGGATCGCTCGATCGGAGAGCCGGGCTCGGACCAGCCGTATGTGGCCGACGGACTCGGCCTGCTCGACCTCGACATCGAATTCGCGAACCCGAAAATCGCCCGTCAAGTGACAGGTGTGGCGGGCCAACTGCCCCTGCACGGCTATGAGATCCACCACGGCCGCGTCACCCACAACGCCGACCCGGCCTGGCTGACCATCGACGGCACCTCCGAAGGCAGTGCACGCCAGTCGATCTGGGGCACCCACGTCCACGGACTCCTCGAATCCGACGCGTTCCGCCGCACCTGGATCACCGAAGTCGCCACTCACGCGGGCCGCACCGGTTTCGCCGTAGCACCCGCCACCTCGGTCTCGGCCGTCCGCTCCGCCCAGCTGGACCTCCTCGCCGACCTCGTCGAACAGCACGTCGACCTCCCGGCACTGGACCGTCTGATCCACACCGGCGCCCCCACCGACCTGCCGATCATCCGGACCGGAACAATCCAGACCTACCCCGAGCCCAGTTGATAGCGTGACCGCATGAGCAGTCAATCTGTGCCAGGCGGCGTGGTCCACCCGCTGCCCGCAGACCTGCGGTCGGCGTTGCTCACCAACCCGGCGGTACTCGAGGCCTGGCGCGACATCACACCCCTGGCCCGCAACGAGTTCATCTGCTGGGTCGAGGACGCCAAACAGCCCGCGACCCGGGAACGCCGGATCCGGCGAACCCAGGAAGAGCTGGCCGAAGGCCAGCGCCGCCCCTGCTGCTGGCCGGGATGCAAACACCGCGAGCGCACCGGACGGTAACCGCCACAGACCATGTTCCGCTCGCCGCGTGGTCCGCCGCGCACCCACTGTGCTGCCGGTCTCCGCACAGCTGGTGGAGCCTCGCTGTGACAGGTCTGGCAATTCGGGCCCTCCGCATTGGGAAACCGCAGGACAGGGGCGAAAACAGACCGGTCGCGACGAGCGGAACACCCTGCCGTGTTCAGCCTGGCCGTGTACCGTACACCGGCATGAAATCTCGGCAGATCACGGTCGGTGACCGGGCTTGGACAGTGCGGGTCGACGGGCCGTCATCGCGGCACAATGTACTGCTGCTTCCCGACGCGGACGACCCTGCCGACGTCTTCGATCAGGTGTGCGCGCGCCTGCACGAATCCGATCTGCAGACCGTCGTGCTGGAGTCCGTCGACGGGCTGGAACCGCCCGCGATCCACGCCATTCTCGACGAGCTCGAGCTGCCGTATGTCAACGTCGCGGGCCGTGGCGCCGGTGCGGCGCTGGCCTGGCGGCTGTGCGCGGGACGGTTCGGCCGGTTCATGAGCCTGGTGGTCGCCGACCACGGTCATCCGGCCGTGCCCGACGCCCACGGCAACGCCGACGACCCGGCCTGTCCGCCGCTGGAGCTGCCGGTCACCATGCTGGTCACCAAGAGCCTGCCGCGCGCCACCGCCGACGCGTCGGGTCGCTACGTGTACGGCGAATTCCGGGTGGTCCCGCTCGAGGTCGACAACATCGCCACCGAGGGCGCCCACGAGCTGGCCACCGAGATCGTCCTGCGCACCAGCCTCTGGTGAGTTCGCGCTAGCTCTTGCGGTAGGACGCCAGCCAGTCGAGCCAGTTGTCGGTTTCGGCGAAAGCGTTGGCGCGCACCGCTTCCGAGGACAGGAACACGTCGTGGCGGGCGCCGTCGATCGGCACGATCGAGGTGCGCTCGCCCAGGCAACCCGCCCAGCGCTGGATCTGCTTGACGTCGAGCACCGCGTCGGCCACGTCGACGGCGGGACTGTGCTCGCGAGCGAACTTGGTGAGCCGCGAGCGCAGGATCAGCGCGGGCACACCGATCGCCAGACCCTGGTGCAGGCGGGTCTGCCCCTGCCGGATGGCGCGCAGCCAGCCCAGCCGCACCGGTTCGCCGGTCAGCGGCTTCCAGTCCAGGTTGTAATCCCACTCACCCGCACGGGTGTGGTGCAGGCTGTCGCCGTAGGCGGTGCTGACGCCGACGCCGGGCATCATGGCGAACGCGCGCAACCTGCCGACGGCGTTGATGATCGGGGTGCCGACCGTCCGGTAGTAGGACGGCCCCTGCAGATCGAACCACGGGCTGTTGAGGACGACGCCGACGACACCGGCCTTCGCGCTACCGCCCGCGGCCTCGAGCCGGTCCAGCCACAGCGGCACGACGAGCCCGCCGGTCGAATGCGCGACGATCAGCACGTCGTTGCCGGTTTCCGCGCGCGCGATCCGCAGCGCCTCGTTCAGCTCGGCGTCGTAGAGCGCCAGGTCGCTGACGTAGTGCGCGCTCTGCCCCACCCGCCGCGAACGGCCGCATTTACGCAGGTCGAGGGCGTAGAAGCGGTGACCGCGGGCAGCGAAATGCTCGGCCAGATGCTCCTGGAAGAAGTAGTCGGTGAAGCCGTGCACGTACAGCACGGTCGGCTCGGAAGCCGGGGCCGCGGCGTCGGGCAGGTAGCGCACGAGGGTGGCCACCACCTCGCCCTCACCGTCGGGGTCGGGGCCGAGCGGCAGGGTGCGCTGCTGGTAGTCGGTGCCTAGGACATCGGTTTGCCACTGCTCATCGGTCCGCTCGGCGGCGCCGGCAGGCTCGAGTGAGGTTTCGTTCGTCACACCGCTCAATCTATCGCGCGGTCACCGCGACGTGCAGTGTTGGTTTAGATCACATTCGGGAGGTCGGTTGCGGTACTACGAACGGCTGAGGTGCACAATTGGCAACAGGTGAACGACGGGTAACCTACCCCCCGGCGATTCACCGCGAGTCGCACCAAAACCCAAAGCGCCCGCGCCCAAGCGAACTCACCCCGGTGGGTAGCTGAGAAGGACAAGGAAGTCGAAGTACCCGTGTCGAACGCTGCGAAGACTGAAAAGACCGATGTAGTTCTCATCGGCGCAGGCATCATGAGTGCCACGCTGGGCGCGCTGCTGCGGCAGCTGCAGCCGGAGTGGACCATCTCGGTGTTCGAGCGGCTCGACGCCGCCGCCGCGGAGAGCAGCGATCCGTGGAACAACGCAGGCACCGGTCACTCGGCGCTGTGCGAGCTCAACTACAGCCCGCAGAACGCCGACGGCTCGGTCGACATCGGCAAGGCCGTCGACATCAACGAGCGCTTCCAGGTCTCGCGCCAGTTCTGGGCCTCCGCGGTCGACACCGGCATCCTCGACGACCCGTCCGGCTTCATCAACCCCATCCCGCACGTCAGCTTCGTGCACGGCGCCGACAACGTCGACTACCTGCGCAAGCGCTACGAGGCGCTGGCGCCGCACCCGCTGTTCCGCGGCATGGAGTACATCGACACCCCCGATGAGTTCGCCGCGCGCCTGCCGCTGATGGCCAAGGGCCGTGACTTCGCCGACCCGATCGCGCTGAACTGGACCGACGGCGGCACCGACATCGACTTCGGCGCCCTCACCAAGCAGCTGCTCGCCTACGTCGGCTACTCCGGCGGCGAGATCGCCTTCGGCACCGAGGTCCGCGATCTCGACAAGCAGTCCGACGGTTCCTGGAACGTCACCGTCCGCAACCTGCGCACCTTCAAGTCCCGCACGATCAACGCGAAGTTCGTCTTCGTCGGCGCCGGTGGTGGCGCGCTGCCGCTGCTGCAGAAGTCGGGCATCAAGGAGGCCAAGGGCTTCGGCGGCTTCCCCATCAGCGGCCAGTTCCTGCGCTCGACCAACCCGGAGCTCATCGCCGCGCACGAGGCCAAGGTGTACGGCAAGGCCGCCGTCGGCGCGCCGCCGATGTCGGTGCCGCACCTGGACACCCGCGTCATCAACGGCCGCAAGGGCCTGCTGTTCGGCCCCTACGCGGGCTGGACCCCGAAGTTCCTCAAGGACGGCTCCAACGCCGACCTGTTCAAGTCGATCAAGCCGAACAACATCGGTTCGCTCATCGGCGTCGGCCTCACCGAGATGGGCCTGACCAAGTACCTGATCAGCGAGCTGCTCAAGTCGCAGAACGGTAAGGTCGGCGTGCTCGGGGAGTTCCTGCCGCGCGCCGAGGGCCGCGACTGGGAGCTGATCACCGCCGGTCAGCGCGTGCAGGTCATCCGCCGCAAGGGCGCCGGTGGCGTGCTCGAGTTCGGCACCGCGGTCATCTCCGCCGCGGACGGCTCGATCGCCGGTCTGCTCGGCGCCTCCCCTGGTGCCTCGACCTGCGTCACCGCCATGCTCGACGTGATGCAGCGCTGCTTCCCGAACGAATACGCGCAGTGGACCCCGCAGCTGAAGCAGATGATCCCCTCGCTCGGGGTGAAGCTGTCGGAGAACCAGGCGCTGTTCCAGGAAGTGTGGGACTGGACCACCAAGTCGCTCGAGCTCGACAAGGTGAACGCCACCACCGAGCAGGACGCCGCCGGTTTCGCGAAGGTGCGATAGCGGAGCCGATGTCGCCGGTCGTCTTGCGGCGGGCATGGGCGGCGGATCTCGACACCGCCACCCTGTACCGGCTGTTGAAGCTTCGCGTCGACGTGTTCGTCGTCGAGCAGGAATGCGCCTATCCCGAGCTGGACGGGCGTGACCTGCTGCCGACGACCCGGCACCTGTGGCTCGACGACGACGGCGAGGTCGTCGCCACGCTGCGCCTGCTCGAAGAGCACGACGACTTCCGTATCGGCCGGGTGTGCACGGCCGTGCCCGCCCGGGGGCGCGGCTACTCCGCCCGGCTGCTGCGGGCCGCGCTGGCCGAGACCGGTTCGGCGACCGTCCGGCTCGACGCGCAGTCCTACCTGGTGGACATGTACGCCACCTTCGGGTTCTCGCCGGACGGTGAGGAGTTTCTCGACGACGGCATCCCGCATATCCCGATGCGCCGGGGATAACTTACGCGGCAACCCGGCGTAATCGTGCACAGCGGGTCGTCTCGATCAGTATTCCGACTCGAAGCGCGTCGATTGCACGATTTCGCCGGTCCCGGGCCGCGTATGCCCGGCGCGAGTCATGATCAGACGCGCGCATAGAGTGGGGGCGTGCCTGGTTTTGCTGATGTCGCCGCTGGTCCGCACACCGCCGCTCGGGTGGCGGGTGAGGCGGGGTTCCCGTTCTCGGCGGTCGTCGGGCAGGAACAACTGCAGCTGGCGTTGATCTTGTCGGCGGTGCACCCCGGGATCGGCGGTGTGCTGGTGCGCGGCGAGAAGGGGACCGCGAAGTCGACCGTGGTGCGGGCCCTGGCCCACCTGCTGCCCCCCGTGGTCGACGAGACCGGCGCGCGCCCCGCGCGGCTGGTGGAGCTGCCGGTCGGCGCGACCGAGGATCGCGTGGTCGGTTCGCTGGACCTGGAGCGGGTGCTGCGCGACGGGGAGCAGGCGTTCCGCCCCGGTCTGCTGGCGGCGGCGCATCACGGCGTGCTCTACGTCGACGAGGTGAACCTGCTGCACGACCACCTGGTCGACGTGCTGCTCGACGCGGCCGCGATGGGCCGGGTCCATGTCGAGCGCGACGGTGTCTCGCATTCGCATCCGGCGCGGTTCGTGCTGGTCGGCACCATGAACCCCGAAGAGGGTGAGCTGCGGCCCCAGCTGCTGGACCGATTCGGCCTCACCGTCGACGTGGCCGCCTCCCGCGAGGTGGACACCCGCATGGCGGTGGTGCGCAGGCGCTTGGACTACGAGGCCGATCCGGTCGGATTCGCCGCGCGCTACGCCGACGCCGATCAGATTGTCGCCGAACGGATTCTGACCGCGCGCGACCGGCTGCCCGAGATCGCGCTCGACGATACCGAGCTACGCCGGATCGCGGCGCTGTGCGCGGCCTTCGACGTGGACGGGATGCGCGCGGATCTGGTCGTGGCGCGGACCGCGACCGCGCATGCCGCGTGGCGTGGGCGTGATCGGGTCACCGAGGACGATGTGCGGATCGCGGCCCAGCTGGCTCTGCCACATCGGCGTCGGCGCGATCCGTTCGACGAGCCGGGGATCAGTGAGCAGCAGCTCGACGACGCGATGCAGTCGGCGGCCGACGAGGTCGAGAATGCCGCCGAGGCCGCGGGATTCGACGAATCCGCGACCGGCGATGACGACGGCGCCGCCGATCCGCGGGACGACGCTCCCGGACAGGGCGAGAACGACGATTCGGCTGATCGGCACCCGGCGAATGCGGGTGGAGGCCCCGATCTCGACGGTGCCGAGGACGACCGTGGCCCCGAGGGATCGGTCGACCGGGGTCCTGACGGCGACGGACCGGACGATCCCGATGGCGGCCCCGACGGCGATGGCCCCAACGGAGGGCCCGACGGTGGCGGTGGCGGGGCGAGGCCCGCGGCCGAAGGGATCTCGGGCGCACCGGGTTCGGCCTCGAAGCCCGCACCGCGCTGGGAGGTCCCCGGCATCGGCGAAGGCGCGCCGGGCCGCCGCTCCCGCGCCCAGACCCGCACCGGCCGGATGGTGCGCCCCGATACCGACACCTCCACCGGCCTGCACCTGCTCGGCACCGTATTCGCCGCCGCCCCACGGCAATTCGAGCGCGGCCGGTGCAGTGGCCCGCTGGCGCTGACGGCCGGGGACCTGCGTGGTGCGTATCGCGAAGGGCGCGAAGGGAATCTGGTCGTGTTCGTCGTCGACGCCTCCGGTTCGATGGCCGCCCGCGACCGGCTGACCGCCGTCACCGGCGCCATCGTCACCCTGCTGCGCGACGCCTACCAGCGCCGCGACAAGGTGGCCGTGATCAGCGTGCGCGGCAGCGAGGCCGAACTCGTCCTCCCGCCGACCTCTTCGGTCGACATCGCAGTCCGCCGCCTGGCCGGCCTGCGCACCGGCGGCAAGACCCCGCTCGCCGCCGGCCTGCTGAAGGCGCGTGAGGTGATCGCCCGCGAACACGTCCGCGATCCCCGCCGCCGCCCGATGCTGGTGCTGCTCACCGACGGCCGCGCCACCGGCGGCATCGACCCGCTGCCCCGCGCCCGCACCGCGGCGCGCCTCCTGGCAGGCGAAGGCCATACCGCCATGGTCATCGACTGCGAACGCGGCATGATCCGCCTCGGCCTCGCCGCCGAACTGTCCCGTGACCTGCGCGCCCGGTACCTGCGCCTGGACGAACTCACCGGAGATTCCGTCGCCGACGTCGTCCGGACCACCGGCCGCGCCGCCGCCCGCGCGGCGTAATTCGCCTGCGCTACCCGAATACGCGCGTCTGCGCGCCGACGAGAAGGAGTCTTCGTGCCCAAGGGTGTTCCGGAGGTCGTGCCGGAGGACGGTCTGACGACGCGGCAGCGGCGTAATCAGCCGGTGCTGGCGGTGCACACGGGCCCGGGCAAGGGGAAGTCCACCGCCGCGTTCGGGATGGCGTTGCGGGCCTGGAACCAGGGGTTCGACGTGGCCGTTTTCCAGTTCGTGAAGAGCGCCAAGTGGAAGGTCGGCGAGGAAGCCGCGTTCCGCGCGCTCGGCACCGTGCACGAGCAGACCGGCGCCGGTGGCGCGGTCGAGTGGCACAAGATGGGCGAGGGCTGGTCGTGGACCCGCAAGCACGGCACCGAGGAGGATCACGCCGCCGCCGCGCTGTCGGGCTGGCAGGAGATCGCCCGCCGCCTCGCCGCCGAACAACACCGCTTCTACGTGCTCGACGAGTTCACCTACCCGCTCAAGTGGGGCTGGGTCGACATCGACGAGGTCGTCGAGACGCTGACCAACCGTCCCGGCAACCAGCACGTCGTGATCACCGGCCGTGACGCACCGCAGGCGCTCATCGACGCGGCCGACCTCGTCACCGAGATGACGAAGGTCAAGCATCCGATGGACGCGGGCCGCAAGGGGCAGCGCGGTATCGAATGGTGATCGGTCGTCGTGGAGGCGTAGTCACGGGCGGAGCTCTGTCATGAGCGCGTCGGCGGTCGTGATCGCGGCACCGGCGTCCGGCAGCGGCAAGACGACGTTGGCCACCGGGCTGATCGGCGCGCTGCGGCGGGCAGGTCATCGGGTGGCACCGTTCAAGGTGGGGCCCGACTACATCGACCCCGGGTATCACGGGCTCGCGGCCGGGCGGCCCGGGCGGAATCTGGATCCCGTTCTGGTCGGCGAGGATCGGGTGGTGCCGCTGTATCGGCACGGTGCGCGCGGCTGCGATATCGCTGTCGTCGAAGGCGTGATGGGACTGTTCGACGGGCGGATCGACGAGAACCGGACCGAGGCGGTCGCCGAGGGCTCGACCGCGCAGGTCGCGAGTCTGCTCGGGGCGCCCGTGGTGCTGGTGGTCGACGCGCGCGGGCACTCCCAGAGTCTGGCCGCCTTGCTGCACGGGTTCGCCACCTTCGACTCCTCGGTTCGGCTGGGTGGGGTGATCCTCAACCGTGTCGGCAGTGAACGCCACGAGCAAGTGCTGCGCGCGGCGTGCGACCGCGTCGGCATTCCTGTCCTCGGCGCGCTGCCCCGGATGGCCGAATTGGAAGTACCCTCACGGCATCTGGGCCTCATTCCCGCTGTCGAACACGGCGCCGCCGCCACCGCCGCGGTCGACGCGATGACCGAACTTGTTGCGGCACACGTCGATCTGCGGGCGATTGTCGACCTGGCCGGCGGATCGGTGCAGGGGCCTGCCTGGGACCCGGCGGTGGAACTCGCCGCGGTAGCCGACCGCTCGGCCGGTGGATCGGTCCAGGGACCAGCCCGGGACCAGGCTGTGGAGTCGGCCGCGGGGCGCGCACCGGCCATATCCGCCGACCCGACGCGCGACGTGACCGCCACACCGACCCCCAGCCTCGTGGGGCCGCTGGTCGCGATGGCGGGGGGACCGGCGTTCACCTTCGGCTACGCCGAACACCGCGAACTCCTGATCGCCGCCGGAGCCCAGGTGGTCGTCTTCGATCCGCTGACCGATGAACTGCCCGACGGCACAGCGGGATTGGTGTTGCCCGGTGGATTCCCGGAGGAGCACGCTGGCGCACTGTCGGCCAACGAGAAGCTGCGGACCGCCGTAGCCGAAGGCGCCGCGCACAACCTGCCGATCCACGCCGAATGCGCGGGGCTGCTCTACCTGACCCGCTCCCTCGACGGCCACCCGATGGCGGGGGTCATCGACGCAGACGCCGAGTTCGGCCCGCGGCTGACCCTCGGCTACCGCGACGCCGTAGCCCTGCACGACTCCACCCTCTGGCGCGCGGGCACCCGGGTCCGCGGCCACGAATTCCATCGCACTCGCCTGACCCGCACTGGTCCCGAGAACGCCGCCTGGGGCTGGCGCACAACAACGTCCCTCACCGAGGGCGCGGTGGTCCGCCAGGTTCACGCCTCCTACCTGCACACCCACCCCGCGGGGAACCCGGATGCCATCGCCCGATTCGTCAGCGCCGCAAGAATCTTCGGCTTGTCGCGGAACATGTCCAAATGAGTGTCGAGTTGGTCGTCGGGCTGGGGTTGCGCCCAGGCGTCGCCGGTGAACGGATCGTGGTGGCAGTGCGGGATGTGGTGGGAGACGCTCGGGTGAGTTGTCTGGCGACGCTCGATCGACGCGCGTGTGAAACGGGCGTGCGCGCTGCAGCCGAAGAGTTGGGCGCGGTGGTCCGCGGCTTCACAGCGGCTGAACTTGCTGCCGTGGATGTGCCGCACCCCTCGGCACGCATCGCCGAGGCGGTCCGAACAGCCAGCGTTGCTGAGGCAGCTGCCCTACTTGTTGGGGGACGCAGGCTCACGCACCCGAAGCGGATTGTCGACAGTATTGTGATTGCTGCGACCGAGACTGCTATCTGATCATTGCCTTGTGTGTGACCGACCTACTCGATCGGATTTGCGGTGCGCTGACGTGCCCAGCGTCGCAGTGCGGCTTCGCGCATCCTTTCTCGGGTCTCCGGCGATTTCGGGCGGCCCTGGAGGGCTGCCGACCGGACGGCTCGTTCCTCGTCGGAGAGGGTTCGTCCCTTTGCCCATCCCGGACGGCCTCGGTTTCCTTCGATCATCCGAGCAACGTGTGCACGTTGTGCGTCGCTCCGAGGCGCTGCTGCGGCAGCCGGAACAGCATGCGCTAGAAGTGCGGCGCGGCGGTTGGCGCGAATCTCTTCTGACCACGGGTACCCCTTTCTGTTCTGTGGAAGAGCCGCAACATGTTCTGGTGACTTCGCTTTCCCCGTCAGCCCTTGGATACCGCGGCGCGCCATACCGGTGAGTCGTAGAGTTGTTCACGCAATTTTGCGACATGATCAGGGTTGGAGCGGAGAGCCCGTTGGGCAGCACCGATTTTGGCGCGTGTCTCCGGTGACGGATCATGTAGACCCTCACCTCCTCGCGTTGCATTGGTCAGATCGTGGCCGAGGTTGCGAAAATAGGCAATCCATTCGATTTCCGCGGATTCCCAATCACCGAAACCTTCAGCAAGGAGGATGATCTCGGGGGTCAGTGATGCGCGTTTGAGTGACTGGATCCAGCGGATCTTTTTGGTCGATCCCGTCTCGCGCAAGTGTGCTTTGACCCGTTGCTCGACATTTACGGACTTACCGATATAGCGAATACAGCCGTCGCGGGGGTCCATCAATGCGTAGATGAACCAGGCGTCGTCGACAGTTGAAGCCATCCGAATCCCCCCAGGGCGTCGTGTGTTCCTGCAACCAGTGCGCCATAAGGTACTGAGCGAGCATTGGGAGGGCAACCCTCATCGGCGTGTTGCCGATTGATTGCTGTTCGTGTCGGAGGTGGGGAAAGGAGCCGCCGCGACCTCGTTGTCGCGGCGGCGCCTTTCCTCTCGCGCGAGAGCTCGGTCGCCTCAGGGGGCGACCGAGGACCAATCGGCGAAACCGGTGGGGTCGTGGCGGCCCATCGAGGCGTGCTCGAACAGGCCCCAGCCTTCGGCGTCGCCGCAGCGGGCGAAGCCGATGTGGTCGATCACGCCGTAGGGGGTGCGGGCGACGATCGCGGGGTCGGTGAGGTCGTAGGCGCTCGACAGCGACCAGTCGCGGCCCATCCAGCGGCCGTGGGTCCAGTCCGGGTCGGGGCCGTAACCGCAGCCGACGTGCAGGGCGATGCCGGGGCGGGACTCGATCTCGACCTCGATGGGCTTGCCGTCGGGGGTGGTCATGTCGAGGCGCACCGACTTCGGGTGCCGGGTGCCCGGCTCGTAGGTCCAGTGCATCCGGGGCCAGCCCAGCTGCTCTTTGCGGCCGTCGTTCCAGATCCGGACCGCGTTGTTGAGGGTGCGGGTGCCGTCGGGGTCCTCCTGGATGATCACCACGATGGCGAACTCGTCGAACCGCAGCGGCGCGTACAGCCACCAGAACCCGCCGGCGCCCTCGGACGCGGCGCGGCCGGGCGGCTCCGGCTCACCCGAGGGCCGGATGCCCCAGGAGCGGTCGCGGCTGCCCGTCCACACCGCCGGGTCGACCGTGTAGTCACGGCCGTCGACGGCGAGAGTGCCTGCCCAGGAACCCAATTGGGCGAACCGGGAAGCCTCGATGATCGGCCGGGTGCCGGACAGGATCAGGTGCGGCTGCTCCTGCACGGCAGGGTGCGCGCCGGTCCAGGTGAGGTCGAAGCCGAGGTCGTCGTGCTCGCACACCACCCGCAGCTTCTGCAACGGCTCGATCACCTCGATGCGGTAGCCGCCCACCGCGGTGGTCAGATCACGGGAGGTGAGCGCGTCGGAGAACCGCACGCTGCGCTGGGCGTCACCGTGGCGCACCGTCGCGAACGCGTCGACAACGCCCAGGTTCGGGTACACGCCGAAACCGGTGATCAGCATGCTGTCGCCGGCCGGGTCGAAGGCGTTGAAGTAGTAGCGGTCGTAGAAGTTGCGGTCGCTGGTGGCCACCCGGGCCAGCGACAGCGGGGTCTGGTGGACGGGGTATTCGTCCAGGGGGACGGGCATGATCGCGTTCATGGTCGTGTCTCCTTCTCAGTCCCACTCGTAGGTGCCGTCGAGCAGTGCCTCGAGGCTGAGCCGGTGCATCACGTAGTCGTCGAGCTCGGCGGGCACGGTGTCCTCACCGAAGTGGATCATCCTGCGCTTGATCCTGGCCATCACGATCGCGTGCCGCAGCGCCGCGTAGATGATGTAGAAGTCGAGATCCTGGACCGTATGGCCGGTCAGCTCCTCGTATTTCGCGACCACCGCGTCCTTGCGCAGGAAATCGGGCAGACCGGGCTGATCGAAGCGGGTGGCGATGTCCTGGAAGAAACGGTGGATGAAGATCACCCAGCCCAGGTCGAGTTCGCGCGGGCCGAAGGTGGCCATCTCCCAGTCCAGGACCGCGGCGGGGGTGAACTCGTCGAACAGGATGTTGCCGGGGCGGGCGTCACCCCAGTTCAGCACGTCGGGGCCGGTCTCGGCGGGCCAGTTGGCTTCGAGCCAGTCGAAGGTCCGCTCGATCAGCGGGATCCGCACGCCGTCGTCGGTCAGCGCCCACCGGTACCAGTCGCGCTGGGCCTCGAAGTGCCTGCGCAGCGCCGAACCCTCGCCGCCGAGCAGCGGGAAGCGGCGGGTGATGTCGTCGATCGCGTGCACGCGGGCGATCACGTCGACGGTCGCGTCGGCGATCTGCTCGCGCTCGGCCACGGTCGCGTCGAACACCCAGCCGAAGAACACGTACGGCGGGTTGTCCGCGGCCACCCGGCCCTCGGCCTTCTCCATGACGAAGAACGGTGTGCCGAAGACGGATTCGTCGAGTTCGAGCCAGCGCAGGGGCGGTACCGCGACGTCGGAGGCCTCGGCGACCCCCGCCATCACCTGGTACTGCAGCGGCAGGTCGTAGGACTGGAACACCGGGAACGAGCCGTCCTCGGGTGCCATCCTGGCCACGAACGAACCGCCCCCGGCGACGCCGTCGACCGACCACTCGGCGTCGAACAGGATGGTGGTGCTCGACATGCCGCCGGTGGAGGGCTTGCTCAGATTGCCGACCTTCGGCGGTGCGTCGGCGCCGACCTTGCCGGCCAGCCACTGCGACAACTGCTCGGCGAGTTCGTCGAGATCACGCTCGGTGACGGTGAGCGACTGTTGTGCGGTGAGGTCCGGATCGTCGGACATAGGTACCCCTGTCGGCAAGTTGAAACACGTTCGATACCGGCGTACCGGAGACCGACCGGAATGCCTAGCGGGCCGTCGGTGAGTGAGATTCAGGGTTGACACCGCAAAGATCGGGGTTTTCCCGGACGCGCCCTGCGGCGACGCCGATTAGCTTCGGTAGCAATCGAACTCGACGAGGAGGCAACGGTGACCGCCGTGACCACGGAGCGCGCCAACGACGACATCGCGATCCCGCCGCCACCCGCTCCGGCCTGGCACCCGGTGACGCGGGTCGCCTTCCGGTTCACCGTCGCCTACCTGGGTCTGTTCTGCCTGTGGATGGCACAGATCAGCTTCGTCTTCCTCGGTGTGCTCGCGCTGCGACTGCCCGAGGAGGCCATCGCGTGGCAGATCCTCTCGCTCGCGCCGGTGAGCAGCTGGATCGGCGAGCACGTCTTCGGGGTGGAGGCGGAGCTGGCCATGAACGGCAGCGGCGATCAGGCCGCGATCTGGATCCAGTGCGGTCTGGTGCTGGTGGCGGCCGTGCTGGTCACCGTCGTCTGGTCGGTGCTCGACCGGCGCAGGCGCGCCTACCCCCGGCTGTCGAGCTGGTTCCTCACGGTCCTGCGGCTGTGTGTCGGCGGGCAGCTGCTGTTCTACGGATTCGCAAAGCTCATCCCCACCCAGATGCCGGAGCCCGCGCTCACCACGCTGCTCACCCGGGTCGGCGACCTGAGCCCGATGTCGATGCTGTGGACCCAGGTCGGGTCCTCGCCCGCCTACGAGATGTCGCTGGGTGCGGCGGAGGTGCTCGCCGGGCTGCTGCTGTTCTGGGCGCGTACCGCGACGCTGGGTGCGATGCTCGGCGTGATCAGCATGGCGCAGGTGTTCCTGCTGAACCTGACCTTCGACGTGCCGGTGAAGATGCTGTCGGGACATCTGCTGCTGATGAGTCTGGTGCTGCTCGCTCCGCAGGCGCGCCGACTCGCGAATGTGCTGGTGCTGGAGCGTGATTCGGGGCCGATGGTGCAGCCGCCGCTGTTCGACTCGGCACGCAGGAACCGGTGGGCGGCAGTGGTCCAGGTCGCGGCGGGGCTGTGGGTCACCGGGGGATTGATCTACCTCGCCACGCAGCAGTGGGACGAATACGGCGGTGGCGTACCGAAACCCGAGCTGTACGGCATCTGGGAGGTCACCGAGTTCACCGCCGAGGCGAGCCCGGTGCCGCCGCTGACCACCGATCCGGTGCGCTGGCAGCGCCTGATCATCGATGCCGGCTCGGCCGGATATCAGCGGATGGATGATTCGATCGTGCCGGTGGTCGCCACGTTCGACACCGAGGCGCACTCGATGACGTTGGCCGCCGCACCGTCCGCACCGGGCGAGACGCCGGCGTCCAGCACGACCTTCACGGTCGACCGGCCGGCCGACGACCGGCTGACGCTGCGGGGCGAGCTCGACGGCCGCCCGGTGACGGTCACGCTCGACCGCCTGGATCTCGACAGTTTCCCGTTGCGTGGCACGGACTTCCGCTGGGTGCAGAACAACCCGTACGTCGGCTGAGGTCGGCCGGGGAAGACGGTCGGCAGTGGCTCGCCGACGCCGATGTCGGCGGGCCCGTTCGGTGTCCGGCGAGTCAGGAACTAGGCTCCGACATTGTGCCGAACACGTCTGACACCGCATCGACCCCGCCCGCCGGAGACCCGAACTACCTGGTCGGGCTCGATCTGCGTGGGCGCAGAGTCGTCGTGGTCGGCGGCGGCACGGTCGCCCAGCGCAGGCTCGGTCTGCTGGTGGCCTCCGGCGCGCATGTCCATGTGGTCAGCAAGGCGGTCACCCCGGCCGTCGAGGGCATGGCGACAGCGGGCCAGCTCACCGTCGAGCTGCGCGCCTACGCCGACGGCGATCTCGACGGCGCCTGGTACGCGATGGCGTGCACCGACGAACCCGAGACCAATGCCGCGGTGGTCGCCGAGGCGACGGCGAAGCGGATCTTCTGCGTCCGCGCCGACATCGCCCGCGACGGCACCGCCGTCACCCCGGCCACCGCGCGCTATGACGGGCTGACCCTCGGCGTCCTGGCCGGTGGCGCGCATCGGCGCTCGGCCGCGGTGCGCAACGGGCTGCTCGAAGCGCTGCAATCGGGCGTGGTGACCGATGATTCGGAGCCGGTGACCCCCGGTGTCGCCCTCGTCGGCGGCGGACCGGGCGATCCCGACCTGATCACCGTGCGCGGTCGCAGGCTGCTCGCGCGCGCCGACCTGGTTGTCGCCGATCGGCTCGCGCCGCCGGAACTGCTCGCCGAGCTGGGGCCGCATGTCGAAGTGATCGACGCCGCGAAGATCCCGTACGGCCGGTCGATGGCGCAGGAGGCGATCAACCTCGCGCTCGTCGAGGGCGCCAAGGCGGGCAAGTTCGTCGTCCGGCTCAAGGGCGGCGACCCGTATGTGTTCGGCCGCGGCTACGAGGAGCTCGAGGCGTGCGCCGAGGCGGGCATCCCGGTGACGGTGGTGCCCGGTATCACCAGCCCGATCTCGGTGCCCGGCGCCGCGGGCATCCCGGTGACCCATCGCGGCGTGACCCACGAGTTCGTCGTGGTCAGCGGGCACGTCGCCCCCGACCATCCCGACTCGCTCGTCGACTGGGCCGCGCTGGCCAAGTTGCGTGGCACCCTCGTGCTGATGATGGCGGTGGAACGGATCGACAAGTTCGCCGACGCGCTGCTCGCCGGTGGCCGCCCGGGCGATACCCCGGCCGCGATCATCCAGGAGGGCACCCTGCGTACCCAGCGGGTGGTCCGTGCCGATCTGGCCACCGTCGCCGCGAAGACCAAGTCCGAGGGCATCCGCCCGCCCGCGATCATCGTCATCGGCCCGACGGCCGGTTTCGGGCTGGACTAGCTTCACGGGCCGCGCACCTGTGCGTTGCCACCCCGCCAATTACACTGCCTCGTTGTGCTCGAGAAACCCGCTGCGACGATGCAGTATCCGGTGACGAAGCGGGCCTTCGGCCTCGCCATCCTCGTACTGAGCGGCCTGCAGTTCATGGTCGTGCTCGACGGCACCGTCGTGATCTTCGCGCTGCCGCGGTTGCAGGAGGAGATGGGGCTGTCCAGTTCGGGCAGCGCGTGGACGGTGACCTCCTACGGCCTGACCTTCGCGGGGTTGATGCTGCTCGGCGGCAGGCTCGGTGACGCGTTCGGCCGCAAACGCATGCTCATCTACGGCGTCGGGCTGTTCACGGCCGCCTCGCTGGCCTGCGGCCTGGCCACCGGTGAGGCGATGCTGCTGATCTCGCGCGCCTTCCAGGGCGCTGGCGCCGCGATCGCGGCGCCGACCGCGTTCGCGCTGGTCGCGACGACCTTCGCGCCGGGCCCGGCCAGGAATCAGGCGATCGCGATCGTCGGGTCGATGGCAGGCATCGGCTCGGTCGGCGGCCTGGTCGTCGGTGGCGCGCTCACCGAGTTCTCCTGGCGCTGGATCTTCCTGATCAATGTGCCGATCGGCGCGCTGATCGTGCTCGGCGCGATCTACAAGCTCACCGACACCGCCCACCACCGCACTCCGCTCGACATCAAGGGCGCGATCCTGGGCACGCTAGCCTGCGCGACGATCGTGTTCGGCGCGACCGAGGGCCCGGCCATGGGCTGGGACAGCCCGGTGATCCTCGGCTCGCTGATCGGCGGGTTCGCGCTGCTGGTGGTCTTCGTGCTCACCGAGCGCCGCCAGTCCGATCCGCTGCTGCCGTGGTCGCTGTTCGACAGCCGCGACCGGGTCGCCACCTTCGCGCTGATCTTCCTGGCGGGCGCGGTACTGGGCGCGATGACGTTCTTCGTCGCCCAGCTGCTGCAGAACGTGCTCGGTTACAGCCCGCTGCAGGCCGGTGTCGCCTCGATCCCGTTCACCATCGGCATCGGTGTCGGTGGCGCGGTGGCGTCCAAGGCGGCGCTGGTGATCGCGCCGCGCTGGCTGCTGTCGGCGGCGGCGGTCGTGCTGGCCTGCGGGCTGCTGTTCGGGTCGACGCTGGACCGGCACGTGCAGTACCTGCCGACCCTGCTGGCGCTGCTCCTGGTGATCGGCTTCGGTGTCGGTGTCGCCATCGTGCTGGCGCCGCTGTGTGTGCTGGTCGGGGTGCCGCCGTCGAACATCGGCCCGCTCTCGGCGGTCGGCCAGATGTTCATGAGCCTGGCGACGCCGATCGCGATCGGCCTGCTCAGCCCGATCGCCGCCTCGCGCACGCTCTCGCTCGGCGGTCGCGACGGCTTGGCCGCGAACATGACCCCGACCGAGATCGACGCGCTCAACAGCGGGTACGCGCTGGTGCTGCTGGTGTGTTCCGGCCTGGCGGTGCTGGCCGCGCTCGTCGCGCTGAGCTTGCGCTACACCCCGCAGCAGCTGGTGCAGGCCCAGCACGCGCAGGAAGAGGCCCAGCGCAGCTGATCACAGGCGACCGGCGACCCGGCGCGGGGTGATCCGGACGATGACGCGCTCCCCGTCGTGCACGGAGGCGGGATTGAACTCACGGTAGGGCTTGCCGGTGTACTTGAGCGACATCTCGTCGGGCAGCTCGCGCTCCGGATCGGGGACGGTCGTCGCGGTGCCACGGATCTCGGCGTAGAGGAACGGCCGCTCGGGCGGGTTCACCATCACCGTGACCCGGGGGTCGCGCACCAGGTTCTTGGCCTGCTGTCGCTCGACGGTGGTGGAGAACAGCAGGTCGTCGCCGTCACGTTTGATCCAGACCACGGTCAGGTGCGGATGCCCGTTCGCTCCGAGCGTGGCGACGGTCGCGTAGACCTTCTCCTCGTCCAGATATGACTTCAGTTCATCGGAAAGTACTGCGGTATCGGTCACGCTCCGGAAGAACGTCCCGGAGCGCCCCGGCATTCCTGCCACGGCCCCACGGCGGCGGAATATTGCTCGTGCCATGGCATTTCCGGTGACACCGTGCCGGTACCGGAATCGTCACACCGAAACCGGTTGTCGGGTGGGGTGGGTCGGCCGACACTGGAACCATGACGTCGTCGCTGGATCTGCTCGACCGCTGGACCGCCTTGGCAGGCCCGGACTCCGTACAGCTCGGGGCCGGGATCATCGCCAGATACGCCGAGCCCCACCGCCGGTATCACACCGTCGCCCACCTGCGGACGATGCTGCATGCGATCGATGAATTGGCCGACAGCGCAACAGATATCGACGCCGTCCGCTATGCCGCGTTCTTCCATGACGCGATCTACGCCGTCGACCGGGCCGACAACGAGGAGCGCAGCGCCGACCTGGCCCGTGACGTCCTCGAATCCCTCGGCGCCGGAAAACAACTCGTCGCCGAGGTGGTGCGGCTCGTGCTGCTCACGCGCGGTCACGACTCCGAAGCGGGCGACGCCAATGGTGCGGTGCTCTGCGATGCCGACCTGGTCGTCCTCGGCGGCGACCCGGACAGTTACGCGGCCTACGCCGCCGCGGTGCGGGTCGAGTACGGGCACGTGCCCGACGATCTGTTCTGTTCCGGTCGCGCTGCGGTGTTGCGGGCGATCGCGAATCAGCCGGTGTTGTTCCGGACCGCGGCGGCGCGGGCCCGCTACGAGGAGCGGGCCCGCGCGAATCTGGCGGCGGAGCTGGCGCAGCTCACGGGATAGCGCCGGTCAGCGCAGACCCTGCGCGGCGGCCATTCTGGCCATCGCCTGCGGGCCCGGGTGGTACCGCACCCGGTAACGGGCCGGGAAGAGGCCGGGCACGGGCACCAGGTCGACTTCGGTGGCAAGGACATGCCACGGCACGCCGAAGGTGGCGCCGGTGTCGACGTTGGTCAACGTGATGTTGTGGGCGTGCGGTAGCAGGGTCGGGACGGTGTCGGTCCAGGGCGCGAAGGTGGTTTCGATGCCGTCGGGGCCGCGGGTGTGTAGCAGTGTCGCGGCGTAGTCTTCGATGAGCTCCGCTTCGAGGTCGGCGCGTAGTCCGTCGTGCTGCATGGCGTACGTCTGGGCGGCCAGCGTCGATTCGGCCGACCGGATCGCGGGCCACGCCGGATGGTGCCGCGGCACGGTGAACGGGACGAGCCTGCCGTGCTCGTCGAGGGTGTAGGGCACCGGCGACACCGGGCGCACCGCGTCGTCGAACAACCCGCGCGCGACCTCGACCAGCTCACGCACCCGCTGCGGCGAGGTCGCGAAACCGGCGAACACCCCGACATTGCCCGGCACGAAAACGATCGGCAGCGCACCGGCTTTCGCGCCGAGACCGGCGATCCAGCCCGCGGCGAGCGGCAGCGCGCCCGCGTACATCTCACCGTCCTCGTCGGCCAGGTACAACACGCCCTCCGCCGGATCGAAGACATCGACGATCGCCGAGCCGAGTTCGGTCATATTGGCGCGCGCGGTCTCGAACACGGTGTCCGCGTCGACGCCCCAGGTCGCCAGGTGTTGCGGCGTCACAGATTCCATCGACGTCGGCTTGTCGATCACCACCCGTTCCATCAGGCAGGGGAGCAGTGGTCGCCAGAGGGTGTTCTCGGCGAGCGAGAGGCCCTGTACCCGCGTCGCCAGTTCGCCTGCCTGCCGGATCACCGGTCGCAGACGTGGCGCGACGGCCGCCCAGGCGAGACCGGAGGAATCGTCGCCGACATTGTCGATCAGGTTGTTCAGCTGGAACATCAGGACATCACCCGCGAGTTCCCGCGGTGCCGCGCTGACGGAACGGTACGGGGTGGCCAGGTTTATCTGTGCCCAGCCACCCGCCGGGGTGGCGTAGGTGATCGCGAACTCCGCCGCGTCGAACTCGGCGGAGACGATGCCCGGGCGCGCCCGCACGATCGCCAGCGCCCACTCGCCGAACGCCGCGTAGTCGTCGGAATCGCTCCTGCGCTTTCCGAAAACGCCACTGAGAAAACCCATTCGAGCCCTGCTCCACTCCACTGTTGGCCCCTGGCCCGGACGGGCGACGATGCGCCGTCGCGATGCCACCGGGGGCCGGATCGCTGTCACGTTCTCCCGGGCGAGCCGCAGCAGAACCGGCGAACATTACCCGCAGCGGGTGCGAATTGCACTGTGGGACAAGGAATCGTGGCTTTGTCGATGTCAGGCGGGGTCTCGGCACTGCGACGGGATTCGGTGCGCCGAGTCCCGTCGGCAGCTGGAGGGGTCGGGTCAGCGGTTGAGCGCGCCGCTGGATTCGATAGCGGCGGAGATGAGTTCGGCGACGCCGCGCTGGCCGGCCAGGGTCGGGTGGTAGGGGAGCAGGGTCTGGTCGGCGACGAGCGGGTCGAACCAGCGCACGGACGGGTCGGCGCACATGCCGAGTGCGGGTGAGGCCGCGATCGTATCGATGTAGACGGCGCCGTGCGCGGCGGCCTCGCGAGCGACGACGGCGTTGAGGCGGGCGAACTTGGACTGGATGTAGGCGGCGTCGGCGGGGAGCAGGCCGAGCATGGCCGGGCAGCTCGTCTCGCCGAGGTAGGTCGGCCAGCCGTCGACGAAGATTCGCGCACCGGGGGCGCGGCGGGCGATGTCGGCGAGTGCGGTGGCGTAGGCGGGGGCGATCGCGTCGATCTTGCGGTCCCACTCCGGATCTGGCATGGCCGCGCAGCCGCCGGATGCCGCGGCCGCGTGGCAGTTCAGGAGGTACCGGGTCATGTCGGCGTCGTTGGCGCCGATGTGCACGGTGACGATCTCGGTCGCGGGCCCCAGCGCGTCGAATTGCGGTCCGACGCCGGGTGTTTGGGAGGCGTAGAGATCGGGGATCTTCGCGGAGCTGCAGGTGCGGTCGTCCAGGGCGAGGCCGAGGCGCTCGGCGACCAGCCGGGGAGCGTTGGTGGTGGAGCGCACGCAGCGCAGTGGCGCCTCGACGTCGAGGTTGGCTGCGCCGGTGGTCGCCGCGCCGGAATCACCGAGCGCGACATAGGCCGTCCCGTTCGCGACCGCGGGCTCGGCCTGCGCGGGTACGAGCGGCAGTGCCGAGATCATCAATGCCGCGGCGATCGCGCGCAGGCTGTTCTTCATCGAACGGCGGGGATCCACATCGCGAAGAGTAAGACGATGTGCCCCAGGCCACAACCCTCGCTCGACACCCGCCGCCGACAGCGCCAGGAAGTGCTCCGAATGTGCCTACCCGCCGGGACCGGCGGATCTGCACCGGGTCCCGGCGGCCGTCGACGCCCTGGTCCGCCTGTCAGAGCGCGGTGAGCATCTCCGCGGCCAGTTTCGCCGAGGAGGCGGGGTTCTGGCCGGTGTAGAGGTTGCGGTCGACCTGGATGTGCGGCGCCCACGGCTCGCCCTCGCGGTAGTCGACGCCCAGGGCGACCAGGCGGTCCTGCAGCAGCCACTTCGCCTTGTCGGCGAAACCGGCCTGGGTTTCCTCGGCGTTGCTGAACGCGGCGACGCGGTACCCGGCGAAGGGGGAGTTGCCCGCGGCGTCGGCGGTGGCGAGCAGGGCGGCGGGGGCGTGGCACACGACGCCGAGCGGCTTGCCGGAGGCGAGGGCATCGATGAGGAGCTTGCCGGAGACGGGGTCGACGGCGAGGTCTTCCATCGGGCCGTGGCCGCCGGGATAGAACACGGCGTCGTAGTCGGCGAGGTCGACGTCGGCGAGTGGGATCGGCTGCCGCAAGGCCTTGGCGCCGGACAGGACATCGGCGACGGCGGCCGCACCTTCGGCGCCGCCGTTCGCCTCGGCGGCCAGGCTCGCCTGGTCGACCGTCGGGACCACGCCGCCCGGGGTCGCCACCGTGACGAGATGGCCCGCGCCGGTGAACGCCTCATAGGGCGCGGCGAACTCCTCGGCCCAGTACCCGGTGGGGTGCTCGGTGCCGTCCGCGAGGGTCCAGTGGTCGGCGCCGGTGAGGACGAACAGGATGTGTGCCATCGGATTCCTTACTCCAGTTCAACGGGGTTTCGTGACGACCGGTCGTAGGTCCAACGCTAGGGACAGTGGCATTTCCTGACCAATAGACTGGTCGATATGAGACATAGGCCAGCCGATGGGTCGATGGATCTGGTTCAGCTGCGGACGTTCCTCGCGGTCTATCGAACCGGATCGCTCACCGCGGGCGCCGCACAGGTCGGGCTGTCCCAGCCGACCGTGACCACGCAGATCCAGGCGCTCGAACGGCACCTGGGCAGGCCGATGTTCGAGCGCCTGCCCCGCGGGGTGACCCCGACGGCCGCCGGCCACGAGCTCGCGGCACGGGTGAGCGCCCCGCTCGACGCGCTGGAGTCGGTCGTCGGTGGCGCTGTCACCGACCATCCCCCGTCGCCCGAACCGCCGGTGCTGCTCGGCGGTCCGGCCGAGATGCTCGCCGTGCAGGCGTTGCCCGCGCTCGCGCCGCTGATCGCCGACGGTGTGCGGCTCACCGTCACCAGCGGACTCACCGACGACCTTCTGGCCGAATTACGTTCGGGGACATTAGATCTGGTCGTCGCGACCGCACGTCCGCGGGGCCGGGCCGTCCTCGCCGAACCACTCTTCGACGAGGAATTCCTGCTCGTCGCCGCACCCTCGGTGGCGCACGGCATCGACACCGGCCGCCTGCGCGCCGACGGCCCCGCCGCACTCGACGGGACCCCGATCATCAGCTACGCCGCGGATCTGCCGATCCTGCGCCGGTATTGGCGGCACGTGTTCGGGACCCGCCTGGAGACCGAACCGGCCCTGATCGTCGCCGACCTGCGCGCGGTGCTCGCCGTGGTGCTCGCGGGCGCCGGGATCAGCGTGCTGCCCCGCTACCTGTGCGCCCGAGAACTCGGCGACGGCTCATTGATGACATTGCTCGACCCCGCCGACCCCCCGATCAACACCGGGTTCCTGGCCCGCCGAGTCGGCGCCCCACCCCGCCCGCACGTCGAACTGGTCCGCGCCCGGCTGACGGAAGCGGCCCGCGAGTGGTGACCCGGTATTCCCGATCCACCCGATCGGTGGGTTATCTCTCGCTGACCGGGCAAAGGAACACGCGCACCGGATCGGTGGTTGACCGAGCACATGACGACACTCGGATTGATCGGCAGCGGCAATATCGGATCGACTGTGGCACGACTGGCGGTAGCCGCCGGAATCGACGTGGTACTCAGCAACTCTCGCGGGCCGGAGACACTCGCCGGCCTCGTCGCCGAACTGGGCCCGCTGGCCAGGGCGGCGACACCGGCCGAAGCCGCGGCCGCCGGTGATCTCGTCGTGGTGACCGTGCCGTTGAAGGCGTATCAGCAGGTGCCGGTGGCACCGCTGGCGGGCAAGGTCGTGCTCGACACCAACAACTACTACCCCGAGCGCGACGGCGCCGTCGCCGAACTCGACGCCGACACCGTCACCACCAGTGAACTGCTGCAGCGGCACCTGCCCGAGTCGCAGGTTGTCAAGGCGTTCAACAACATCTACTTCGAGCATCTGGCCGAACTGGCACGTCCCGCCGGCGCGGCCGACCGCTCGGCGCTGCCCGTCTTCGGCGACGACCCGGCCGCGAAGATCGCCGCCGCGCACCTGATCGATGCCCTCGGCTACGACGTCGTCGACGGTGGCACTCTCGCCGAGAGCCGTCGCTCCCAGCGCGACACCCCGGTCTATGTCCATCCGTACGCCGTCGCCTGGGATTCGTGGCCGCCGTCGGCCGCCACCACCGGAGACGCCGCGACGGTGCGGGCCGCATTGGCCGCCGCCGAAGTCTGACCCCGGGGATCGTCTACCTGCGTCGATGCTTGACATGCAAGCTATCGCTTGCCTATTGTTCGAGGGGAGACGACGGGAGGAGCGCGCGCCGTGACCGATATTTTCCTGGCACTCGCGGATTCGACGCGGCGCGCGCTCCTCGACGAACTGGCGGACCGGGACGGACAGACCCTGTTCGAACTGTGCGCCAAGCTCGCCACCAAGCACGGGATCAGTTCCTCGCGGCAGGCGATCACCCAGCACCTGGGAATACTCGAAGCCGCCGGACTGGTGAGCACCCGTCGTGCAGGCCGCTACAAGTTCCATCACGCCGATTTCACGCCGTTGCGCGCGGTGTCGGAGCGATGGCCGATCCCCCAGGAGGACACATGATCCGCATCGGTGTGACCAGCATCTTCGTCGACGACCAGGACAAGGCCGAGAAGTTCTACACCGACGTGCTCGGTTTCCAGGTCAAGGACCGGGTGCCGATCGGCGAGTACTACTGGCTGACCTTGGTCTCGCCCGCCGACGTCGACGGCACGCAACTGCTGCTCGAACCCGACCAGAACCCGATCGCGCAGAACTACAAGACCGCCCTCACCGCCGACGGCATCCCGTGCATGATCTTCACCGTCGACGATCTCGACGCCGAATACCGCCGCCTGCTCGACCGCGGCGTCCTGTTCACCCAGCCGCCCCAGCCGATGGGCGAGGTCACCACCGCCGTCTTCGACGACACCTGCGGCAACCTCATCCAGCTGATGGGCGCGCCCGCTACTGCGTGATGATGAGAAGCTCGGTGGGAGAGGCGATCTCGGTGCGCAGTCCGGCCTTGGTCGCCACCCGCGCCACCGCACGGATATCGGTCGGCTCCGCCCTGGTGAGGACCAGGGCGCGGGCCAGCAGGCCCTTGTGATGCTTGTTGAAGTGGCTGACCACCGTGCGTGACCCGTCGGGGTGCTCGGTGAGGACGTTGGCGGTGATCGCGTCGGGGACCCGGCCCAGCTGCTGGTAGGTGCCCGAGCGCAGGTCGATGACGAGCTCGCCGGCGGCCTCCGCGTAGAGGGCGTCGGGCAGGACGTCGCGCCACAGCGCCGAGAGTGTCGGCAGGCCGGGGAGTTTCGTGCCGCCGGAGAGGCGGTAGGCGGGGATCGGGTCGCTCGCGCGGACCGCGCCGAACAGGGCCGAGCCGATCCCGAGGCGCGCGTACGCCTTCGCCCGCTGCGCCTTGGTGAACGACGTCGCGTCCAGTGCGTCGTAGAGGACGCCGGTGTAGCGCTCCAGCGCCGGCCGGGTCGGCGACGTGCGCAGGCTCGCGTTGCGGGCGATCTCGGCGTCGGCGCCCTTGCCGAGGCCGAGCGCGGCGGCGGAGGCGGCCGGGTCGGCGGCGAGTTGCACCACCTCGGTGACCAGCTTGTCGCGCACCGCGGTGAGCTGCGGCATCGCCAGATCGGCCAGGTCGAGGGGCGCGCCCGTTCCGCCGTCGGACTTGGTTTCGGAGGGAGACAGCAGCACCAGCACGATCGCCTACGGTACCGGCGTCGCCCCGCGCCGCGGCCGCTGGTGGCCATGGAACCGTTATCGGCTTGCACGGCGCCCCGGACCAGGGACTACTCTGTGCATCCGTGATCACCCGCCTCTCCCGCCTGTTCCTGCGCACCCTGCGAGACGATCCCGCCGACGCCGAGGTGCCGAGCCACAAACTGCTGGTTCGCGCCGGCTATGTCCGCCGGATCGCTCCCGGCGTGTACTCGTGGTTGCCGCTGGGCCTGCGCACGCTGCGCCGGATCGAGGACGTGGTGCGCCAGGAAATGGACGCCACCGGCGCCCAGGAGATCTCCCTGCCCGCGCTGCTGCCGCGCGAGCCCTACGAGACCACCAACCGGTGGACCGAATACGGCGACGCCCTGTTCCGCCTGCAGGACCGCAAGGGCGGCGACTACCTGCTCGGCCCCACCCACGAGGAACTGTTCGCGCTCACCGTGAAGGGCGAATACAACTCGTACAAGGATCTGCCGGTCACGCTGTACCAGATCCAGGCCAAGTACCGCGACGAGGAACGTCCCCGCGCCGGCATCCTGCGTGGCCGCGAGTTCACCATGAAGGACTCCTACTCCTTCGACCTCGACGACGACGGTCTCGCCACCAGCTACGCCACCCACCGCGCGGCCTACCAGCGCATCTTCGAACGCCTCGGCGTCAAGTACGTGATCGTGGCCGCCACCTCCGGCGCCATGGGCGGCAGCGCCTCCGAGGAATTCCTCGCCGAGAGCCCCATCGGTGAGGACACCTACGTGCGCTGCGTCGAGTCCGGGTACGCGGCCAATGTGGAAGCAGTGGTCACGTCGGCACCCGCGCCGCTGCCCATCGAGGGGCAGCCCGCCGCGGTCGAGTACGACACCCCGAACACCCCCACCATCGCGACGCTGGTCGAGTGGGCCAACGAGGCGAAGGTGCTGGACCGCACCGTCACCGCGGCCGACACGCTGAAGAACGTGATGGTCAAGCTGCGCCACCCGGACGGCAAGACCGAGATCCTCGGCATCGGCCTCCCCGGCGACCGCGAGGTCGACGGCAAGCGCCTGGAAGCCTCTGTCGAGCCCGCCGAGGTGGAATTGCTCACCGAGGCCGACTTCGCCGCCAACCCCTTCCTGGTGAAGGGCTACATCGGCCCGAAGGCGCTGCAGGCCAACGGTGTTCGCTACCTCGTCGACCCCCGTGTCGTCGAGGGCACCGCCTGGATCACCGGCGCCGACGCGCAGGGCAAGCACGTCGTCGGCCTGGTCGCCGGTCGTGACTTCACCCCCGACGGCACCATCGAGGCCGCCGAGGTCCGTGACGGCGATCCCTCGCCCGACGGCGCGGGCGCGCTGGTGGCGGCCCGCGGCATCGAGATCGGCCACATCTTCCAGCTCGGCCGCAAGTACACCGACGCTTTCGATGTCGACGTGCTCGGCGAGAACGGCAAGCCGGTCCGTCTCACCATGGGCTCCTACGGCATCGGCGTCTCCCGCATGGTCGCGGTGATCGCCGAGCAGCAGCACGACGACAAGGGCCTGCGCTGGCCCGCCGAGGTCGCCCCGTTCGACGTGCACGTGGTGATCGCCAACAAGGACGCCGCCGCCCGCGAGGGCGCCGAGCAGGTCGTGGCCGGTCTGGACGCCCAGGGCCTGGAGGTCCTCTTCGACGACCGCACCGCCTCGCCGGGCGTGAAGTTCAAGGACGCCGAGCTTCTCGGCATGCCGTGGATTCTCGTGATCGGCCGCGGCTGGGCCGACGGCAAGGTCGAACTGCGCAACCGCCTCACCGGTGAGGCCGAGGAGATCCCGGCCTCCGACGCCGTCACCGCGGTCACCGCGAAGATCCGCGGCTGAGTTCGTTCCACGAATCGCGCTGCTTCCCCGCGGAGCAGCGCGATTCGTTTGTCTACGGCGAGCACGTGACTGCGCCGAGGTCTCAGGCACATCGGCCCGGCGTAATCGTGCGATTCTGCTCGCCTCGATCAGTTTTCTGACTGGGCGTCGACGGATTGCACGAATAGGCCGGGCAACACCGAACTTACGCCTACGTAGGGGAAACCTGCAGGTCATAGCCTCGAGGCCCGGCGTGGCGGTGTGGCGGCGCTGCTAAGTTAGCCCCATGACGAGTTCGCCGAGCCTGCTGTTCAACCCCGCCACCTACGACCCGCAGCACTTCGATGCCGAGACGCGGCGCCTGCTGCGAGCCACCATCGAGTGGTTCGAGTCCAAGGGCAAGGCGCAGCTGCTGGCCGACGACCGCGACGCGGTGTTCACCCAGGAATTCCTCGACTTCGTCGCGAAGGAGAAGCTGTTCGCGACCTTCCTGACCCCGGCCGCCTACGCCGATGGTGACCCGAACAAGCGCTGGGACGCCGCCCGCAACGCGGCGCTGGCCGAGATCTTCGGCTTCTACGGCCTGGCGTACTGGTACGCCGAGCAGGTCACCATCCTGGGCCTCGGCCCGATCTGGCAGAGCGACAACGAGATCGCCAAGCGCAAGGCAGCCGCCGACCTGGACGAGGGTCAGGTCATGGCGTTCGCGCTGTCCGAGCGCGACCACGGCGCCGACATCTACAACACCGACCTGATCCTGACCCCGAGCGAGCCGGGCAGCGCCGACGCCGAGGCGGGCATCCTGTTCCGCGCCAACGGTGAGAAGTACTACATCGGCAACGGCAATGTCGCCTCGATGGTGTCGGTGTTCTCCCGCCGCGCCGATGTCGAAGGGGCCGAGGGCTACATCTGGTTCGCCGCCGACAGCCGCCACGACAACTACCACCTGATCGAGAGCGTCATCCACGGTCAGATGTATGTCAGCCACTTCCGGCTGGAGAACTACCCGGTGACCGCCGCCGACGTGCTGCACGAAGGGCCCGAGGGCTTCTCGGCCGCGCTGAACACCGTCAATGTCGGCAAGTTCAACCTCTGCCACGGCAGCATCGGCATGGTCGAGCACTCGTTCTTCGAGGCCATCACCCACGCCAACAACCGCATCCTCTACGGCAACCCGGTCACCGACTTCGCCCACGTGCGCGGCAATTTCGTCGACGCGTACGCGCGCCTGATCGCGATGAAGCTGTTCAGCGACCGTGCGGTGGACTACTTCCGCAGCGCCTCGCTCGAGGACCGCCGCTACCTGCTGTTCAACCCGATGACCAAGTCCAAGGTCACCTCCGAGGGTGAGGTCGCGATGACCCTGCTGCTGGATGTGCTGGCGGCCAAGGGCTTCGAGAAGGCCACCTACTTCGCGCAGGCCTCGCGCTACATCAACCACCTGCCCCGGCTCGAGGGCACGGTGCACGTCAACGTCGGCCAGATCCTGAAGTTCATGCCGAACTACCTGCTCAACCCGAAGGAGTACCCGGCCATCGGCACCGACCTGGCGCCGGGCGACCAGGAGTTCTTCTGGAAGCAGGGCCCGGCGCGCGGTGCGGGCAAGGTGCAGTTCGCCGACTGGACCCCGGCCTACGAGCAGGCCGCCGACGTGCCCAACGTCGGCCGGTTCTACGAGCAGGCCAAGGCGCTGCGCGCCCTGCTGCTCACCGCGGCGCCCGACGCCGATCAGCAGAAGGACCTGGACTTCATGCTGACCATCGGCCACCTGTTCTCCACGGTGGTCTACGGCCAGCTGATCCTCGAGCAGGCCGAGCTCACCGGGCTCGACCGCGACATGCTCGACCAGATCTTCGACTTCCAGATCCGCGACTTCAACACCCAGGCCACCGCCCTGCTCGGCAAGCCGTCGGTGACCGAGGCGCAGCGGGAGTGGGCGATCGGTGCCCTGCGCAGCCCGGTCGCCGACGCCGAGCGGTTCGATCGGGTGTGGGCGCAGGTGGAGTCCTACGACGGCGCCTACGCGATGCGCCCGTAGCAAGGGCAGGTCCCGGGCGGTGGGTGCCGCCCGGGACTACACCGCGGCGCGGCCGGGGAAGGTGGTGGTCACCGGGTTCGCGCCCAGGATCGCCTGCCAGCGGGCACGGCGCACCGCGGACTCGGTGAGCGCCTCGGTCGCGGTGGCGCGCACCGACTCGTCGGATGCCTGTTCCACGACGGCGTACCACGCTGCGGCGCAATCGGACTCGACCGCGACCGCCAGGTTCGCCGCGGGGATCGGATCGTCGACCGGGAACGGCGGGTTGTAGGCGGCGTCCGGCGCCTCGGGCGCGGTGCCGCCTGCTTCCAGCAGTTCGATGGTGGCGTCGCGGCGGGCCCGGTGCGCGGCACTGAACTCGGCGACCAGGCGGTCCCGGTCGGCGTTGGCGTAGGCCGCGATGACGCCGTAGGAGTACACGGCGGCGTGCTCGGCGTCGAGTGCGGCCCGCAGTGCCTGTCGTTGATCGGTCATGTCAGCAAGACTCCTGCCTCGGTGGCGCAGGCCGCGCTGATCGATGCCAACAGCCCTGCGCGGTAACCGGATTGGGTTCGCGCCAGGGCGGCGGCGGACTGCTGGGAGCGGACCAGCTGATCGCGCAGCTGCGCGATCGTGAGCGGCTGGGTCGGGGTCTGGACGGCCGAGGCGGGCACCGGTTGCCCGTCCGGGCCCGGCACGGTGATCTCGCCGGTGCGGCGCACCGGGGTGGTGCCGTCGCCGTAGACGCCGATCACCCGGTCGATCTCGGTGCGCAGGGCGTCGGCATGGGCGGAGCGCTCGGTCGCGATGGTGGTCAGCGCTGCTTGGGATCGGGGCGCGAGCGCGATGGCGGCCTGGGCGGCCGCGGCGTCGGCGCGGGCCAGAACCTCTTGCGCGGCAAGCGGATCCGGGGCGTGCACGGTGTCGTCCTCGGCGCAGGCGGTGAGCACGCTCAGTGCCGGAAGGCCGACCGCCCCGGCACCGACCAGCCGCAAGATCGTGCGGCGCCCCCATCCTCGCCGCGCCGCGATCGGGTCGGCCGGGGGCAGAGAGGCGGAGTTTCGGTCGGCTGCCGCGGCCCGAGGGGTGACCGGCGCGACCGCGCGTCGAGACGGCGAGTGCTGGTGCTCCGGTGCGGGCCGGTGGGTGGCCGGGTCGGCTGCGCGTCGCGAGTACGAGTGCCGGTCCGCCGGAGCTGCCCGACGAGTGGCCAGGTCGTCAGGGCGCCCGATGAGCGAATGCTGTTGTGCGGGTGCGGCCGAGGCCGAGGGCACGGCGACGGGGAAGGTCGATCCGGCTTGCTGCGTGGCGACCAGGCGCGACGACTCGACGGTCATCGGGCGGGATTCGTGCCGGTCGGAGCGTATGCCGGAAGGTCGCCCGGCGCTCGGCGGGACGGTATGGCGGAAGGGCACGAGCACCATCGTGCCAGATCCGCCGACGGTGGCCCGACACCACGAGGCACGCCGGGGCGGACCGGTGCGCAACGCCCAGTGGCTGGTCCTTTACACTCTCGTGGCGCGTTACGCTAGACCTTCGGCGTAGAAATTTCCGATCGCGTCACAACTGAACCAGGAGCCGCCCATATGCCGATGCCCACCGAGGAAAGGGTGAGCCAGCTCGTCGCTGAGCTCGTCGCACGCCGGGGATTCGACCTCGAGGGCGTCGCGATCGCGTCTGCGGGCAAAGACGAATTGGCACCGGTTCGGTTGAAGGTCACCGTCGACAGCGACGGCCCGGCCGATCTGGACGCCATCGCCGAGCTGAGCCGGGAGATGTCCGAGCTGCTCGACGACGCGGGCGACTTCGGCGAATCCGCCTACCTGCTGGAAGTGACCACCCCCGGCGTTGACCGGCCGCTGACCGCCGAGCGGCACTGGCGACGCGCCCAGGGCCGCAAGGTGAAGCTCGCGCTGCGCGATGGCGCCGAACCGGTCGAGGGCAAGGCCCGCTTCGAAGCGCGGGTCGGCCTGCTCGCCGACGACGGCACCATCGCGCTCGTCCTCGGCGGCAAGAACAAGCCGCACCGGGTGCACGTGCCGCTCGCCGACATCGCCTCCGCGGTGGTCCAGGTCGAGTTCAACGCACCGGGTGCCGCCGAACTCGAACTGGCAGGCGGCATCGCCGCGGGCCGTCCGGTACCTGGCGAAGAGCCCGCCGACCTCGCCGCGGGCCAACACAGTGACTCTCCCACCGAAGGGGTTGCAGAATGAATATCGAAATCGAAGCCTTGCGGGCGATCGTCGCCGACAAGGGCATCCCCATCGAGACCGTGATCTCGGCGATCGAGTCGGCGCTGCTCACCGCCTACCGGCACACCGAGGGTCACCAGCCCAACGCCTACATCGACATCAACCAGAAGACCGGCGTGGTCCGGGTGATGGCGCGCGAGCTCGACGCCGACGGCAACCTCGTCTCCGAATGGGACGACACCCCAGAGGGCTTCGGCCGGATCGCGGCGACCACCGCCCGTCAGGTGGTGCTGCAGCGGCTGCGCGACGCCGAGAACGAGAAGTCCTTCGGCGAGTTCTCGACCCATGAGGGCGACATCGTCGGCGGCGTGGTCCAGCGCGACGCCAGGGCCAACGCCCGCGGCATCGTGGTCGTCCGCATCGGCAGCGAGGCCAACGGCGCCGAGGGTCTGATCCCTCCCGCCGAGCAGGTGCCGGGGGAGACCTACGAGCACGGCGACCGGATCAAGTGCTACGTCTACGGCGTCTCCCGCGGTCCGCGTGGTCCGCAGATCCAGCTCTCGCGCACGCACCCGAACCTGGTGCGCAGGCTGTTCTCGCTCGAGGTGCCCGAGATCGCCGACGGCTCGGTGGAGATCGTCGCGGTGGCCCGTGAGTCCGGTCATCGCTCCAAGATCGCCGTGCGGTCCACCGTGCCCGGCGTCAACGCCAAGGGTGCCTGCATCGGCCCGATGGGCCAGCGCGTGCGCAACGTGATGAGCGAGCTGGCGGGCGAGAAGATCGATATCATCGATTACGCCGAGGACCCGGCGACCTTCGTCGGCAACGCGCTCTCGCCGTCGAAGGTGGTTTCGGTCACTGTCGTCGATCCTGATGCCAGGGCGGCGCGGGTGATCGTGCCCGACTTCCAGCTGTCGCTGGCGATCGGCAAGGAGGGCCAGAATGCCCGCCTGGCCGCCCGTCTGACCGGCTGGCGCATCGATATCCGCAGCGACGCGGCTCCGGAGCCGGGCGACTCGGTCCGGCCGGAGGCGCACCGTAGTTGACGAAAATGCGGGAATCCCGACCCCCGGATGACATGTTCGTAACTTCGGAAGGGGAGGGGTTCGTCGTTATGACCGGGTCACCGGTAGAGTGGGTAGAAGACCGGCCCGCGCAATCCGTTCGAACCTGTATCGGATGCCGTCAGCGCGAGCCGTCTGCCGAACTGTTGCGGATCGTGGCGCAGCATCGGGACACCGGTTCTGCCGGGGCCTCGGCTGTTGCGATCGTTCCCGATCCGCGGCGCAGACTTCCCGGACGGGGTGCCTGGCTGCACCCCGTTTCAGCTTGTCTGCGTTCCGCAGAGCGGCGCCGAGCATTCGGCAGAGCCCTACGAGTGTCCGGAAATCTGGATATCTCAGCCCTGGAGCAGTACCTCGAGAACAGGCACGAGCACTCATGAGCACACCGTGAAGCACCAACGATGAACGTCCATCGGAGATAACCCGAGGTCGTGCGGGCCGCCGTCCCCTTACACGGTGGCACTGCTCGGCCTCTCAGTGAGGAGAGCAGTGGCAGGCAAGGCCCGCGTGCACGAGTTGGCCAAAGAACTCGGTGTCACGTCCAAAGAACTACTCGCGAAGCTCAAGGAGCAAGGCGAGTTCGTGAAGTCGGCGTCCTCGACGGTGGAAGCACCCGTCGCCCGTCGTCTGCGCGAATCGCTCGCGTCGAAGTCCGCCCCGGCGACCGACGCGAAGCCGGCGGCCCGTCCCGGTCCGTCCCAGGCAGCCCGTCCGGGTGCCAAGCCGACCCCGGGTGGTCCGCGTCCCGGTCCGCGTCCGGCTCCGGCGGCCCCCGCCGCTGCCGCCCCCGCGGCACCGGCTCCGGCACCCGCCGAACCGGCCGCTCCGGCTGAGGTGAAGCCGGCTCCGGCCGCTCGCCCCACCCCCGCGGCCGCGCAGTCCGCGCCGACCGCCAAGCCGGCCGGTACCACTCCGGCGCCCGGTCCGCGTCCGGCGCCCGGCGCACCGCGTCCGGGTCAGCCCGCCGCAGGTCAGGCCCGTCCGGGCCAGCCGACACCGGGTGCCCAGGCCCCGCGTCCGGCCGGTCCCGGCCCGAAGCCGGGCCCGAAGACCCCGCGCGTCGGCAACAACCCGTTCAGCTCCGCCCCGGACCGTGAGCGTCCGGCGCCGCGTCCCGCCCCGCAGGGTGGCCCGCGTCCGACTCCGGGTCAGGGCGGTCCCCGTCCGGCTCCCGGCCAGGGTGGTCCGCGTCCTGCTCCCGGTCAGGGCGGCCCCCGCCCCGGTCAGGGTCAGGGTGGCCCGCGTCCGGCCGCCGCGCAGGGCGGTGCCCCGCGTCCCGGTGGTCCGCGTCCCAACCCGGGTTCGATGCCTCCGCGTCCGAACCCCGGTGCCATGCCCCAGCGCTCCGCGCGTCCGGGTCCGGCGGCCGGTGGCCGTCCGGGTCGTCCGGGTGGCGCTCCCGGTGGCGGCGCAGGTCGTCCCGGTGGCGGCGGTGGCGGCTACCGCGGTGGCGGTGGCGGTGCCCCCGGTGCAGGTCAGGGTGCCGGTGCGCCCGCGGCCGGTGGTTTCCGTGGTCGTCCCGGTGGCGGCGGCGGTCGTCCGGGTGGTCCCGGCGGCCGTGGTGGCGCTGCGGGTGCGTTCGGTCGTCCCGGTGGCGCTCCGCGTCGTGGCCGTAAGTCGAAGCGGGCCAAGCGCGCCGAATACGAGAACATGCAGGCGCCCGCCGTCGGTGGCGTGCGGCTGCCCCGCGGCAACGGCGAGATCATCCGTCTCGCCCGCGGCGCGTCGCTGTCGGACTTCGCCGAGAAGATCGACGCGAACCCGGCTGCTCTCGTGCAGGCGCTGTTCAACCTCGGCGAGATGGTCACCGCGACCCAGTCGGTGAACGACGAGACCCTCGAGCTGCTCGGCAGCGAGATGAACTACGTCGTCCACGTCGTCAGCCCCGAGGACGAAGACCGCGAGCTGCTGGAATCGTTCGATCTCACCTACGGCGAGGACGCCGGCGGCGAGGAAGACCTCGAGCAGCGTCCGCCGGTCGTGACCGTCATGGGTCACGTCGACCACGGTAAGACCCGACTGCTGGACACGATCCGTAAGGCCAACGTCCGTGAGGGCGAGGCCGGTGGCATCACCCAGCACATCGGCGCCTACCAGGTGCTGACGAACCTCAACGACGAAGAGCGCCTGATCACCTTCATCGACACCCCGGGTCACGAGGCGTTCACCGCCATGCGTGCCCGTGGTGCGAAGGCCACCGACATCGCGATCCTCGTTGTCGCGGCCGACGACGGCGTCATGCCGCAGACGGTGGAAGCGATCAACCACGCGCAGGCGGCCGACGTGCCGATCGTGGTGGCGGTCAACAAGATCGACAAGGAAGGCGCGAACCCGGACAAGATCCGGCAGCAGCTGACCGAATACGGCCTGGTGACCGAGGAATACGGTGGCGACACCATGTTCGTCGACATCTCGGCCAAGCAGGGCACCAACATCGACGCGCTGTTGGAAGCGGTCCTGCTGACCGCCGACGCCTCGCTCGACCTGCGGGCCAACCCGGACATGGACGCCCAGGGTGTCGCCATCGAGGCGCACCTCGACCGCGGCCGTGGCCCGGTGGCCACCGTGCTCATCCAGCGCGGCACGCTGCGCGTCGGTGACTCGATCGTGGCGGGCGACGCCTACGGTCGCGTGCGCCGCATGGTCGACGAGCACGGCGACGATGTCGAGGCGGCCCTGCCGTCGCGGCCCGTCCAGGTCGTCGGTTTCACCTCGGTGCCCGGCGCAGGCGACAACCTGCTCGTGGTCGACGAGGACCGGATCGCTCGCCAGATCGCCGACCGCCGCAATGCGCGCAAGCGCAACGCACTGGCCGCGCGCAGCCGCAAGCGGATCAGCCTGGAAGATCTGGATGCCGCCCTGAAGGAGACTTCGGAGCTCAACCTGATCCTCAAGGGCGACAACTCCGGTACCGTCGAGGCCCTCGAAGAGGCCCTGCTCGGCATCGAGATCGACGACGAGGTGCGTCTGCGCGTCATCGACCGCGGTGTCGGTGGCGTCACCGAGACCAACGTCAACCTGGCGTCGGCCTCGAACGCGATCATCATCGGCTTCAACGTCCGTGCGGAGGGCAAGGCCACCGAGCTGGCCAACCGCGAGGGCGTCGACATCCGGTACTACTCGGTGATCTACCAGGCCATCGACGAGATCGAGAAGGCCCTCAAGGGCATGCTCAAGCCGATCTACGAAGAGGTCGAGCTGGGCCGGGCGGAGATCCGCGCGATCTTCCGTTCGTCGAAGGTCGGCAACATCGCCGGCTGCATGGTCCTGTCGGGTTCGGTCAAGCGCAACGCCAAGGCGCGCCTGATCCGCGACGGCAGGGTGATCGCGGAGACGATGACCATCTCCTCGCTCAAGCGGGAGAAGGACGACGCCACCGAGGTGCGCGAAGGTTACGAGTGCGGTATGACCGTGACCTACAACGACATCAAGGACGGCGACATCATCGAGGCGTACGAGCTGCGCGAGAAGCCGCGCGACTGATAACGCACACCGTTCCGCACGCCGCATCCGAGTCATCGGGTGCGGCGTGCGGTCATGCGGGCAATCCATCTACCAGGAGGTGAGCACCGCTGTATATCGGTGCGCTCGAATTCGATCTACTGCTCGGTGACGTGCATTCGCTCAAGGAGAAGCGGTCGGTGATCCGCCCGATTCTCGCCGAGCTGCAGAAGCGCTTCGCCGTGAACGCCGCCGAGGCGGGAGATCAGGACCTGCATCGCCGGGCATTGCTCGGGGTGGCCATGGTCAGTGCGGAACCCGGGCACCTGAACGAGGTGCTCGACAAGTGTGAGCGGCACGTTGCCGCGCGTCCGGAGATAGAGTTGCTGGCAGTACGCCGCCGGATCTTCGGACCCGAAGACTGAAGTAGAGATGCGGCACGGGTGTCAAGGCCCGGAGGCGGTAGCCTGCGTGACCACGCAGGGCCCCACCCGTGCCGCCCAGGAGAGGAGTCAGACCCATGGTGGATCAAGCCAGGGCACGCCGACTCGCCAAGCGGATTTCCGCGATCGTGGCCACCGCGATCGAGTACGAGATCAAGGATCCGCGGCTGCGGTTCGTCACCGTCACCGATGCCAAGGTGACCGGCGACCTGCGCGAGGCAACGGTGTTCTACACGGTGATGGGCGAGACGCTCGACACCGAACCCGACTACGCGGCCGCTGCCGCCGGTCTGGACGCGGCCAAGGGCGTCCTGCGGTCCAAGGTGGGGGCCGGCACCGGGGTGAAGTTCACCCCGATCCTGTCGTTCACGCTGGACAAGGTGCCCGACGCCGCCCGCGAGATGGAGGAGCTGCTCGCCCGGGCTCGGGCCATCGACGACGAGGTCGCCAAGGTCGCGGCCAACGCCACCCACGCCGGTGAGGCCGACCCGTACAAGGCCGATCGCGACGACGACGGCGACGAGTAACCCGATATGAACGGTCAGCGCCGGGCGACGGAAGCCTGCGTGAGCACGCAGGGCGCCCGGGCATGCCGATCGGACGCAGCATGACCGGCGCCCGGGACGCGATGGTGCTCGACGCCGCCGTCGCCGCAGTGGCGGCGGCGCGTTCGGTGACCGTGCTGTGTCACGTGCAGCCCGACGCCGACACGATCGGCAGCGGGCTCGCGCTGGCCCTGGCGCTGGAGCGCAAGGGCGTTCCGGTGGCGGTGTCGTTCGCCGAGCCCGCCGAACTGCCCGCCTCGCTGCGGACGCTGCCCGGCGGTCACCTGCTGGTGGCGCCCGCCGCGGTCCCGCTCGAGGTCGATCTGCTGGTCGTCGTCGACTGTGGCGCGCGCAGCAGGCTCGGCGCGCTCGCCGACCGGTTGCCCGGTGCGGCGACGACGCTGGTCATCGATCATCACCGCGCCAACGACGGTTTCGGCACTGTCGACCTGATCGACGAGTCGGCGGCGTCGACCACCGAATTGGTGACCCGCCTGCTCGACGCGTGGGGCATCCCGATCGACGCCGATATCGCGCACTGCCTGTTCGCGGGCTTGGTGACCGACACCGGATCGTTCCGCTGGGCACGCACCGGCAGTCACGCCATGGCCGAGCGGCTGCTCGCCACCGGGATCGACGGCGCCGAGATCACCCGCGTGCTGCTCGACACCCACCCGTTCTCGTGGCTGCCGATGCTGTCGAAGGTGCTGTCGACGGCCGTCGTCGTCCCGTCCGCCGCGGGCGTCGGGCTGGTCTACGCGCTGGTGCGCGCCGCCGACACCCACGAAGTCGGGCCCGAAGAGGTGGAGAGCGTCATCGACGTCGTCCGCACCACCGCCGAAGCGGGGATCGCGGCCGTCTTCAAGGAAGCCCGCGGTCAGAACGACCGGTGGACGGTCTCGCTGCGCTCCCGTGATTCCGCGCCCGGTGCTGCCGATGGCGTGGATGTCGCCGCGATCGCCGGGTTGTTCGGTGGGGGTGGGCATCGGTTCGCGGCGGGGTACACGACGTACGGCAATGCGGTTGACGTGGTGCGGGCACTGGTCACCGCACTCGGTTGATCGCCGAGTTGGACACCGGGTGTCCAGTCCAGCCAAGGCGGGCGGGTCCAGCTGACCGGTCCGGCGCAGGCTGGTGACGGTCCAGCCCGTCCCATCATGTTCGGCCCGGAGTCAGCACCGGCGGTCGAAACAGGATGGGGGCCAGGCGCATTCCCGGCCCGGCCCGGCGACGGCCCAGCCGATCGACTCGGTCCGGACGGGCGAGTGCCCAGGCTGGTGACGGCCCGGGTGAGGCCGGTAGCCGATCAGCCGACCTGGACGGGCGTGCGGCGAAGGCGCATGGTGAGCGGGACGCCCAGAATCGTTGTGGCAGCACACAGTCCGAAGGCGAGTGCCGGTCGGTCGACGAGTAGTCCGGTGGCACCGGCGACGACCAGGCCGCCGAGGTTGCCGGTCATCCAGATCAGTCCCGCCGCAGTGCCTTCCGCCGCCCCGGTGTGGCGTTCGGCCATCGTGAGGACGATCGGCAGCGCGGGCAACAGCGTGAGGCCGATCAGGACGAAGGCCAGGAATCCGGTGGCCAGCCCCGGCGCCACGGCGACAAGCAGGCAGGCGAACGCGCTGGCCGTGAGGCCGACCATGACCGCGGGCAGCTCGACACCGCGACGCAGCACCGCGACCGGGACGACCGCGCATCCGACGACGCCCGCGAGGACGTTGATCAGCAGCACGATGCTGGCGGCATCGGCGCTGACGCCAGCGGGTTCCAGTAGCGCCTGACCGTAGGTGGCCAAGGCGACGAAGGCGCCGAACGGGAAGAACACCGCGACGCACAACCTGCGCACATAGCTGTCGCCGAGCGTGGCGCGCAGGGCGGACAGCGACGTCTGGGTACTCGCCGCCGGTCCGCGTCCGGCACGGACCAGCTCCACCGTCAGCCAGATCGCGGCCGCGCCGGCGAAGAGCGCACCGATCGCCGCCAGTGTTCCCAGCTGGGATTCCGCCGGCAGCGCCGCGCCGAGGACGAAGGCGGCGGCCATCCCGGCGAACGTGCTCGCCGTGCCCACCGCGATTCCCGTCGGCCGGTCCTTCTCGTCGAGATAGTGCCCGGCGACGCCGGTGATCGCATTGAGCACCAGCGGCTGCGCCACGGCGACGACGGTCTGCCCGACGAACACCATCGCGAACCCGTCGTGGAGCAACCGCAGCCCTGCGCCGAACGCGGTCAGCGCCGCACCGGCGATCAGCGCAGGCCGGAACCAGCGGTCGAGCAGGATGCCCGAAGGCACCGCGAGGACGACGTAGAGCAGCGGAAACATGTTGGCCAGCCAGCCGACCGCGGATTCGGAGACACCGAAATGCTCGGCCGCGACGGTCGTCACCGGCGCGTAGGTGAGCCACACCAGCTGTGTGGCCGCGCCGACCAGGGCAAACGCCGTGATCATGCGCCATCGGTTCGCCATGGTCGATCGTCCTCGGTGGTCCGGGCGAACAGGGAGTTCGCGGTGTTCGCTCGCCCGAGCGTGCGGTGTACCCACACCGGCAGCATCTGGGCGGGTGACCAATAATGCCCCGCCCGGGCGTGCATCACGCGACTTTCCGAAATCAGCCCCGTCTGTGACGTCCATCGATTCGGACGGCATCGACTCATGATGCCGAGCGACCAAGCCCGCGTCGCGCCCACGGTGCCTCCGGGTCGGCCACGGTGCCCATCGATTCGGTCGGTGTCGCGCACACGATGTCGATCGGTCTGTTCGGGCGGCGCGTCCTCCGATGCGCGGGGAACGTCCGGTGCTCGGTCTGAGCGCCTGGGCGACTGGACCGCATGCCGTCGCCGCTGGTTTGTCGGTGCGGCGTGCGACCATCGGCCGTGATCAGCACTGGCGTGCGCCGGAACGGGGCGCCCATCGACGGGGGAGGCCGGGCGTGAATTCGATAGATGATCCGGAGGGCCAGGTCGGTCCGCGGCGGATTCTCGGGATTGCGTTGCCTACGCTCGGTGTTCTCGTCGCCGAGCCGCTGTATCTGCTGTTCGACATGGCGGTCGTCGGCAGGCTCGGGGCGCTGGCACTGGCGGGGCTGGCCGTCGGTGGCGTCATCGTGGGCACGGTCAGCACCCAGCTGACGTTCCTGTCGTACGGCACGACGGCGCGTGCGGCGCGACGGCACGGCGCGGGGGATCGGGCGGGTGCGGTCGAGGAGGGTATTCAGGCGAGCTGGGTCGGCGCGGGGATCGGTGTGCTCATCGTGCTGGTGGTGCAGCTGTTCGCGGGGCCGCTGTGCGCGGCGATCGCCGGGGGTGGCGAGATCGCCGGCGAGGCGCTGATCTGGGTGCGCATCGCGCTGTGCGGTGTGCCGTTGATCCTGCTGTCGATGGCGGGTAACGGCTGGATGCGTGGCGTGCAGGACGTGCGCCGCCCGCTGATGTATGTGGTTGCGGGACTGGCACTGTCGGCCGTGCTGTGCCCGGTGCTGGTGTACGGGCTGTTGGGCGCGCCGCGGATGGAACTGGCCGGTTCGGCGGTGGCGAATCTCGCCGGGCAGCTCGTGTCCGGCGCCCTGTTCGTCTACGCGCTGCTGCGAGAACGGGTTTCGCTGCGTCCGCGCCCCGCGGTGATGCGCGCGCAGCTGGTGCTCGGCCGCGATCTCATCGTGCGCAGCCTGTCGTTCCAGGTGTGCTTCGTCTCCGCCGCCGCGGTCGCCGCGCGCTTCGGCGCCGCGTCCGTCGCCGCCCACCAGCTGGTCCTGCAACTGTGGAATTTCCTTGCGCTGACCCTGGATTCGCTCGCCATCGCCGCTCAGGCCCTGGTCGGCGCCGCGCTGGGTGCCGGTAATGCGCGGGGCGCGAAGGGTATCGCCCGCCGGGTCACCGGCTGGTCGGAGATCTTCGCGCTGGTCCTGGCCGCGGTCTTCGCCGCTGGTGCGGGCGTGATCCCGCTGCTGTTCACCGACGACGCGCAGGTCCTCGATCGCACCCACGTCATCTGGTGGTTCTTCGTCGCCATGATCCCCGTGGCAGGCGCGGTCTTCGCGCTCGACGGCGTCCTTCTCGGCGCGGGCGACGCCGCGTTCCTGCGCACCGCCACCCTCGTCGCGGCCCTCGCCGGCTTCCTTCCGCTGATCTGGCTGTCGCTCGTCTTCGACTGGGGCGTGGCGGGGATCTGGTCCGGCCTGGTCGCTTTCATGCTGCTGCGCCTGATCGCCGTTGTCGCCCGGGCTCGTTCCGGCCGCTGGGCTCGTGTCGGCGCCGATGTGCCGAGCGGAGCCGCCTGAAAAAAGTGGTGCTCGTCACACCGATCCCCCCGATCGCGATGTCGCACTACCGTCGGAACGGATGACTTCGAGCCGATGATGGAGGCGAAGTAGCGGTGCTGGACGTGTTTTCGAGAAGTGCCTGCCTGCGCTTGGCGGCCGGTGCGGCACTGCTGCTGGCCGGTGCCGGGGTGGGGATACCCGCGGCACAGGCGGCTCCGGAAGGTACCGGCGCGCTCCTCGCGCATGTCGACCAGCCCGTGGGCTGGGGTGACTGGTCGCGCGCGGCGATCGTGGACTACCGCACCGAAGGACCGACCGGCGGACTGGCCGACAGCGCCGGGCTGGTGCTGCTCCCCGATTCACCCGCGCCCGCGGGCGGCTACCCGATCGTGGCCTGGGACCACGGCACCAGCGGACTCGGCCCACAGTGCGGCATCACCACGACGAAGGCGGCCCACGATCGGCCGCTGCTGCAAGCATTCCTGGATCGCGGCTGGGCCGTGGTGGCCCCGGACTATGTCGGGTTGTCGCCGCACTCGCGGACCGTCCACCCGTACCTGCACACGCGCACGGAGGCGACGGCAACCGTCGACCTGGTCAAGGCGGCACGGTCCGCGGTGCCCGCGCTGTCGACCAGGTGGGCCGTCGTCGGCTCGTCCCAGGGTGGGCACGCCGCGCTGGCCACCGGAAACCTCGCTACCGGCTACGCGCCGGACCTCGATTTCCGCGGCACCGTGGCGATGGCGCCGGAGTCCAACTACGAGAACATCCTCGCCCAGGCGGGTCCGCAGGTGCCCAACCTGCCGATGGTCGACCGGCTCACCGGCCCGTTCGCCGGCATGCTCGCCGGGCTGCGCGCCACCCGCCCCGACCTCGACGTGAACGGGCACCTCAGTGAACCGGGCCGGACCCTCGTCGACGCCATCTCCACCGCCTGCGTCCAGGACTTCGACAAGCTCTCGGCGGGCATGTCACTCGGGTCGGTCCTCGCGAAACCGATGGCCGACAACGGTATCGGAACCGGCCTGCGCGACTACATGGTCGCCCCGACCGCCGGCTACCAGGAACCGGTGCTGATCACCCACGGCGCCACCGACACCGTCGTCCCGATCCCGATGACCTTCACCCTGCTGTCCCAACTGCGCGCCTCGGGCACCCAGGTCGACGTCGAGACGTACTCGGTCTCGCACGAGGAGATCGAGGAAGCCTCGCGCGATCGCGTGCTGACCTTCGTCGACGGGCTGTTCCGCGCCTGAGCTACGGCAACCGCAGCACCGTCGCCCTGCGCCGCGCCGACCTCGACGCGCGCTTCCCCGGGCTGCTGGATCTGCTGGTGGCCGAGACGCCGCCCGATCGGTGAACCCACGGACGCGCCGCCGCACGCGTATGCCACTGTGGACAGGTGATTCCGAAGTTGATGGCGGTCAGTGATGTGCACGTGGGGCATCAGGGCAACAAGCCGGTGGTGGAGCAGATCCAGCCGGATTCGCCGGAGGACTGGCTGATCGTCGCGGGCGACGTGGGCGAGAAGGCCGAAGAGGTCCGGTGGGCGCTCGAGCTGCTGCGTGGCCGGTTCGCGAAGGTCATCTGGGTGCCGGGCAACCACGAGCTGTGGACCACGCCCAAGGACCCGGTGCAGATGCACGGCGCAGCCCGCTACGACTACCTCGTCGCGATGTGCCGTGACCTCGACGTCGTGACACCGGAGGACCCGTTCCCGGTGTGGACCGGATCCGGCGCGGAGCAGTACGGCGGCCGCGTCACCATCGCGCCGATGTTCCTGCTCTACGACTACTCGTGGCTGCCCGCCGGGACCACCACCAAGACCCAGGGCCTGGCCGTCGCGCGCGAGCGCAATGTCGTCGCCACGGACGAATTCCTGCTGACCCCCGACCCGTACCTCACCCGCGACGCCTGGTGCCACGCCCGCGTGCAGTACACCCAGCGCCGCCTCGACGCCTTGGGCGCCGACACCCCGGTGGTCCTGGTCAACCACTTCCCGCTGGTCCGCCAGCCCACCGAGATCCTGTTCTACCCCGAGTTCTCGATGTGGTGCGGCACCGACCTCACCGCCGACTGGCACACCAGCTACAACGTGGTCTGCTCGGTCTACGGCCACCTGCACATCCCGCGCACCACCTACTACGACGGCGTCCGCTTCGAAGAGGTCTCCCTCGGCTACCCCCGCGAATGGAAACGCCGCGGCATGCCCGAGCCCCTGCTCCGCCAGATCCTGCCCGAACCGGTCTACGCCGAGGGCGACCTCAACGCCTGGGGCGGCCACTTCACGGTGACCCCGGAGATGGAAGCCGCGGCGGCCGAGATGCGCGCCAAAGCTGATCGTCGTCGCGGTCTGTGACCCCATTAGGCTGGGACCTGATGATTGACAACATTCTGCCGTCCGGGGTGGCCGCTGCCGAGCTGCTGGCGTACCCCGAGGACCTGAAGGCGCACCCGGCCGAGGAACATCTCATCGCCAAGTCGGTCGAGAAGCGGCGCCGTGACTTCATCGGTGCCCGGCACTGCGCGCGGCTGGCGCTCGAGCAGCTCGGTGAGCCGCCGGTGGCGATCGGTAAAGGGGAGCGCGGCATGCCGCTGTTCCCGCGCGGTGTGGTCGGCAGCCTGACCCACTGTGACGGCTACCGTGCTGCCGCGATGGCGCACGCGCTGCGGTTCCGCTCGGTCGGCATCGACGCCGAACCGCACGGCGCCCTGCCCGACGGCGTGCTCGAATCGGTCAGCTTGCCCGCCGAGCGGGACTGGCTGGCCGGTGCGCCGAGTGAGGGCCTGCACCTGGATCGCCTGCTGTTCTGCGCGAAGGAAGCCACCTACAAGACCTGGTTCCCGCTGACCCTGCGCTGGCTCGGCTTCGAGGACGCGCACATCACCTTCGAGATCGATTCCCGCACCGCCGATTCCGGCTCGGGAACGTTCCACACGAAGCTGCTCGTCCCCGGTCTGACGAACGACGGCGGCGCCCCGCTGACCTCGTTCGACGGACGCTGGCTGATCGCCGACGGGCTGATCCTGACCGCGATCGCGCACGGCTGATGGCCGCGCGTACGCCCGCGGTCGACCAGCTCGGCGGGCTGGTGATCGTCGACAAGGACGGCGGCTGGACCAGTCACGACGTGGTGGCGCGCAGCCGGAAACTGTTGCGCACCAAGAAGGTCGGTCACGCGGGCACCCTCGACCCGATGGCCACCGGTGTCCTCGTGCTCGGCGTGGAACGGGCGACGAAGCTGCTCGGGCAGCTGATCCTCACCACCAAGGCGTACACGGCGACCATCCGGCTCGGCCAGGCCACGATCACCGACGACGCCGAGGGCGAGGTCACCGCGACCACGCCGGCGCTGCACGTCACCGATGAGCAGATCGCCGCGGGTGTGGCCGCGTTGACCGGGGACATCGAGCAGGTGCCCGCCACGGTCAGCGCCATCAAGGTCGACGGTGAACGCGCCTACGCCCGCGCCCGCGCCGGCGAGGACGTCCAACTGGCCGCGCGTCCGGTCACCGTGTCGCGCTTCGACATCCTGGCCCGCCGCGATATCGCCGACGGCGAATTCGTCGACCTGGACGTGGAAGTCGAATGCTCCTCGGGCACCTACATCCGCGCCCTCGCCCGTGACCTCGGCGCAGCCCTCGGCGTCGGCGGCCACCTGACCGCGTTGCGCCGCACCAGGGTCGGCCCGTTCACCCTCGAACACGCCCGCACCCTCGACGAACTGGCGACTGCGGCCGAGGCCGAACAGCCACTGCTCAGCCTCGATATCGACACCGCGGTGCGCACGGCCTTCCCGCACCGCGACATCGACGATTCCCAGGCGAACGACCTGCGCAACGGCCGCTGGCTCGAACCGATCGGCCGCAAAGGCGTGTACGCCGCGATCGACCCGGCGGGCCGTGCCATCGCCCTGCTGGAAGAGAGCGGTAAGCGCGCCGCCTCGGTGATGGTGGTCCGCCCACAGGGCATCGGCGACTGACCCTCGCGGACAGTCCTCCGAGCAGGGAGGGTCTGCCCGGCATACCCGCTGCCAGGATCGGGCCGACGTGCAGCGGCCCACCGCGGCCCACCGGCGCCTCGGATACGTACAGTGGCGGTAACGGCCGGCGCCATGGTTATCGCCGCCCGCGGGGAAGGGTAGCGAGATGACTGCAGAACAGGTCGACACATTCGCGCTGTGGGACCGTGACGGTGACGGTCTGGTATCGGTCGACGATATCGCGGCCGGAATCCGTTCCGCCGGTGCCGAAGTCGACCACGCGGCGATCGAACGGCTGGTCGCGGCCGCCGACACCAACGGTGACTTCCTGGTCTCGCGTGCCGAATTCGATGCGGCTGTTGTCGAGGGGCGCATCGAGGTGACCGATGCCGAGGCGGCGTTCCGGGTGTTCGATGTCAACGGAGACGGGCGAATCTCGGTCACCGAACTGGATTCGCTGATCCGCCACGTCGGCGCGGGGCGGATCGAGGAACCGGCCGGTGATCTGCTCGCCGCCGCGGACCAGGACGGCGACGGGTACTTGTCCCTCGCGGAATTCCGGGTATTGCTGGACTTCCTGTCGCGCTGAAATCCAGGGGGAGATCGGCAGCGCGGTCGTCACCCGCTGTCGACCCGTCGATCGGTGCCGCGCCACTGTGTCAGTGCCACTGGATTTGTCGTTAACGTGCGCACCGCACCGGGCGATAGCCACGATGTATATCTGGCGGCTCGGAGGGTGAATCATGGCTGCGATGCGGAAGACCTGGATCGGCGTCATCGCCGGTGTGACAGCACTGTTGCTCGCCGGATGTGGAGGTGGTGACCCGCAGACACCGGGTACCCCGAGCTCGGCCCGTCCGACCACCGCGACCAGTACGTCACGACCGCCGGTCCTCATCCCGCCGACCGCAGGCCCGGTTACCGCCGCGCCGGTCGACACCGCCCCCGTGACCACCGCTGTGCCCACCACCCCGGCACAGCCCGGCCCGCCGCCGGCATCCGCGACAGGCACCGTCGTCCTGCGTACCGCGACGCTGTCGGGTGTTCCGGTTCCCGGTGTGCCCGTGTACCTTTCGCTCCAGCAACCGTGTGATCCGGCGAGCCACGACATCCCGGTCGCCGAGACCACCGAGACGCAGCGCCTGACCGGCGTCACCGATTCGTCCGGCCTGGCCGTCTTCGCCACCGCGACCGGCTGCTACCGCTTCGGCATGACGGCGCCCGCGGGAACGAACCCCGTCCCCGAAGGCATGCACTCACTGTTCCTGGTCGATGCGGGCGCCACCGTCACCGGGCAGCTCCGCTTCCAGGACGCGCCATCCGAACCGGCCACGGCCTGCGCCGAATCCACCATCGAGACCGAACTCGGCGTCGACCCGGCACCGGCCGCCGACATCAGCGAGTGCGACGGACAGTGGGCCGTTGTCTCCTGGGCCACTCCCGGTGACAACCAGCGAATCATCACCCGCACCTCGGGAACCTGGACCACCTATGTGCTGTTCCCGCACACCACCTGCTGGGACAAAGCCACCGCCGACGGCGTGCCCGACCGCCTGCGGAGCTACTTCAACTGCTGATCAGGCGGTGAGCCAGATCGCCTCGGCGGCAAGAGTTCCCAGCTCGGTGGGGGTGTTGGCGGCCGCGATGCGGACCGCGATGGTGCCTGCGTAATCGCGGCGCTCCTCGACCTCGATCACCGTGTCGAGGGCGATCCCGACCGAGTCGAAGTAGCGCAGCATCGCCGGATCGGAGTCGGAGATGCGAGCAACGCGGCCGGATTCGCCTGCCGCGAAGTCGCTGAGGCGGCGGGCCGGGGGAGTGGGGACGGCGCCGTCGGCGGAGGGGATGGGGTCGCCGTGCGGGTCGCGGTCGGGGTGGCCGAGTTTCGCGTCGATGCGTGACATCAGCAGTTCCGAGACCGCGTGCTCGAGCACCTCGGCCTCGTCGTGCACTTCGTCCCAGCCGTAGCCGAGTTCGTTCACCAGGAAGGTCTCGATCAGCCGATGCCTGCGCACCATCGCGATCGCGGCGCGCCTGCCGTGCTCGGTGAGGGTGATCGCGCCGTAGCGGGCGTGCTCGACCAGACCCTGATCGGACAGCTTGCGCACGGCCTCCGACACCGTCGAGGCCGACACCCCGATCCGCTCGGCGAGCAGCTTCGTCGACACCTTCTCCTGCGACCATTCCTGCGCGGTCCAGATGACCTTCAGGTAGTCCTGTGCCACCGCGGACAACTCGGGCGCGATCGTCGCGGTGGCAGCGAGTTCGGCCTGTTCACCGAGCTGCGTCGACGCGCGGCGGGGAGCGACATCTCGTTTACCTGGCACATCATTGATGTTAGGCATCCCTGGCCCGAATGCCACATCGGCGAACGGCACGGCGCGGTGCGAGGATCCTCCTCACACCGGAATTCTGTTCCCGTACCGCTTTGCGTAGGCTTCGCTCTGTGCAGAGATGGCGAAGTCTCGACGATGTGCCCGCGGACTGGGGGCGCTGCGTCCTCACGATCGGCGTGTTCGACGGCGTGCATCGTGGGCACGCGCAGCTGATCAGCCGTGCGGTGGCCGCGGCGAAGAAGCGCGGTGTTCCGTCGGTTCTGATGACCTTCGATCCGCATCCGATGGAAGTGGTGCGGCCCGGTTCGCATCCCGCCCAGCTCACCACCCTGCCCCGGCGCGCCGAACTCGCCGAGGAACTGGGCATCGACGTGTTCTGCGTGATGCCGTTCACCCAGGATTTCATGAAGCTCACCCCGTCCGGGTACGTCCACGACCTGCTGGTGGAACGTCTGCACGTCACCGAGGTCGTCGTGGGTGACAACTTCACCTTCGGCAAGAAGGCCGCCGGCACCGTCGACACCATGCGCGAGCTCGGCGGCCGCTTCGGCTTCGAGGTCGACGGGGTCACCCTGCTCGGCGAGCACGCCGTCACCTTCTCCTCCACCTACATCCGATCCTGTGTCGACGCCGGTGACATGACGGCGGCCGCCGAAGCGCTGGGCCGCCCGCATCGCGTCGAAGGCGTCGTCGTGCACGGCGACGGCCGTGGTCGCGGGCTCGGCTTCCCGACCGCCAACGTCGCCCCGCCCATGCACGCCGCGATCCCCGCCGACGGCGTGTACGCGGGCTGGTTCACCGTCCTCGGGCACGGCCCGGCCATCGGCACGGTCGAGCCAGGTGAGCGCGCGATGGCCGCGATCTCGGTCGGCACCAACCCGACGTTCTCCGGGCGCTCGCGCACCGTGGAGGCGTTCGTCCTCGACGGCGAGGCCGACCTGTACGGCCAGCACGTCGGGGTCGACTTCGTCGAGCAGTTGCGCGGCATGCGCAAGTTCGACACCATCGACGACCTGGTCGAGGCCATGGGCCGCGACGTCGAGAACGCGCGCAAGGTCCTCACCGCCGCCGACGCCTGAGACCCGATTCGAGGCGTCGTTACGGGTCAAGTAAAGTAGCTCCTCGGGTTTGCTGCGGTCCGCGGTGGCGCCCCTCCCGGGTAACCGGAACTTCGAGCGCGGAACTGAGAAATAGGAGTCGATGCCGCATGGCGCTGACCACTGAGCAGAAGTCGGCCATTCTGGCCGAATACGGCCTGCACGAGAAGGACACCGGCTCGCCGGAGGCGCAGATCGCGCTGCTGTCGAAGCGGATCTCGGACCTGACCGAGCACCTCAAGCAGCACAAGCACGATCACCACACCCGGCACGGCCTGCTGGCCCTGATCGGTCGTCGTCGCCGCCTGTCGAAGTACCTGCAGGCCAAGGACATCGAGCGTTACCGTTCGCTCATCGAGCGTCTCGGCCTGCGCCGCTGATCTGCTTCGACACGCCTCCCCGCTGAGGCGGTCGGCGAGTAGCCAATGGGAAGAAGTACACTTCTTCTCGTTGGCTATTCGTGTATTCGGGGACCATCGGGTTCCTTCGTGCACTACAACATGTGACAGCCGTGTGCATCCGTCCGCGTGGCGTCGGTCTTCGGTAGTGGCCTTTCGGCTGGCGTGTTCCTCACCGCCGTCGGGCTTCGATCGATGACCGCCTCCGCGTCGCCGCTTCCAAGGGGATACGGCCGGGTGCTGCGCGTGGCGACCAGGAGGGTTTCCACGTGTCCGTGTCCGGTACGGCTGACGAATAGCCGGTTCGCGCCCACATGGTGCTGCGCTCCGGCGAGACGAGAGGTCGAGAGAAGAAAAATGACGCAGACAACTGAACGTACTTCGACTGCGGTCGAGGTCGAGCCCGGTGTTTTCGAGTCGGTCGCGCTGATCGACAACGGTAGCTTCGGCACCCGCACCATCCGCTTCGAGACCGGCCGTCTGGCCAAGCAGGCCGCCGGCTCCGTCGTCGCCTACCTGGACGACGAGACCATGCTGCTGTCGGCGACCACCGCCGGTAAGCACCCCAAGGACCAGTTCGACTTCTTCCCGCTGACGGTCGACGTCGAAGAGCGCATGTACGCCGCGGGCCGCATCCCCGGCTCGTTCTTCCGTCGCGAGGGCCGCCCCTCCACCGACGCGATCCTGACCTGCCGCCTGATCGACCGTCCGCTGCGCCCGTCGTTCGTCGACGGCCTGCGCAACGAGATCCAGGTCGTGGTCACCGTGCTGAGCCTGGACCCGCAGGATCTCTACGACGTGGTGGCCATCAACGCCGCCTCGGCGTCCACCCAGATCTCCGGCCTGCCGTTCTCCGGCCCGGTCGGCGGCGTGCGCGTCGCCCTGATCGGTGGCCAGTGGGTCGCGTTCCCGACGGTGGAGCAGCTCGAGGGCGCCGTGTTCGACATGGTCGTCGCGGGTCGCGTCACCGAGACCGGTGACGTCGCCATCATGATGGTCGAGGCCGAGGCCACCGACAAGGTCATCGCCCTGATCGAGGACGGCGCGCAGGCGCCTACCGAGGCCGTCGTCGCCGAGGGTCTCGAGGCCGCCAAGCCGTTCATCGCCCGCCTGTGCCGCGCGCAGTCGGACCTTGCCGAGCTGGCCGCCAAGCCGACCGAGGAGTTCCCGCTCTTCCCGCCGTACGCCGCCGACGTGTTCGAGGCCGTCGAGGGCACCGCCAAGCGTGAGCTGAACGAGGCGCTGTCGATCGCCGACAAGCAGGCCCGCGAGGCCAAGATCGACGAGATCAAGGCCGAGGTGCTCGGTCGCCTCGGTGACGACTTCACCGGTCGCGAGAAGGAACTGGGCGCGGCGTTCCGCTCGGTCACCAAGAAGCTGGTGCGTCAGCGCATCCTCACCGACGGCTTCCGCATCGACGGTCGCGGTCTGGCCGACATCCGTCAGCTCTCCGCCGAGGTCGACGTGATCCCGCGCGCCCACGGTTCGGCGATCTTCGAGCGTGGCGAGACCCAGATCATGGGCGTCACCACCCTGGACATGGTGAAGATGGCCCAGCAGGTCGACTCGCTCGGCCCGGAGACCACCAAGCGCTACATGCACCACTACAACTTCCCGCCGTTCTCCACCGGTGAGACCGGCCGCGTCGGTTCGCCGAAGCGTCGCGAGATCGGCCACGGCGCGCTCGCCGAGCGTGCGCTGATGCCGGTGCTGCCCTCGCAGGAGGAGTTCCCCTACGCCATCCGTCAGGTCTCGGAGGCGCTGAGCTCCAACGGCTCCACCTCGATGGGTTCGGTGTGTGCCTCGACCCTGTCGCTGCTCAACGCCGGTGTGCCGCTGAAGGCGCCGGTCGCCGGTATCGCCATGGGCCTGGTGTCGGACACCGTCACCAACGACAAGGGTGAGGACGAGGTCCGCTACGTCGCGCTGACCGACATCCTCGGCGCCGAGGATGCCTTCGGCGACATGGACTTCAAGGTCGCCGGTACCCGTGAGTTCGTCACCGCCCTGCAGCTGGACACCAAGCTCGACGGCATCCCCTCGCAGGTGCTGGCCGGTGCGCTGAACCAGGCGCACGACGCCCGCACCACCATCCTGGACGTGATGGCCGAGGCCATCGCCACCCCGGACGAGATGAGCCCGTACGCCCCGCGCGTCACCGCGATCAAGATCCCGGTCGACAAGATCGGTGAGGTCATCGGGCCCAAGGGCAAGATGATCAACCAGATCACCGAGGACACCGGCGCCAACATCTCCATCGAGGATGACGGCACCGTGTTCGTCGGTGCGACCGACGGCCCGTCGGCGCAGGCCGCGATCGACGCGATCAACGCGATCGCCAACCCGCAGCTGCCGAAGGTCGGCGAGCGCTTCCTCGGCACGGTCGTCAAGACCACCGCCTTCGGCGCGTTCGTCTCGCTGCTGCCGGGCCGTGACGGCCTGGTGCACATCTCCAAGCTGGGCAGCGGCAAGCGCGTCGCCAAGGTCGAGGACGTGGTCAACGTCGGCGACAAGCTGCGCGTGGAGATCGCCGACATCGATAACCGCGGCAAGATCTCGCTGGTCCCCGTCGAGGAGGAGACGGCCGAGGCCGCCGCTCCCGCCGAAGAGACCGCCGCCGCGGAGTAAGCGCGCGGTAGCTTCACCACCTGCCGAAACCCCTCGCCGTATCGCACGGCGGGGGGTTTCGTCGTGTCCGGGCAGCCGCAGCCGCCGGAAAAGTGGTGTGAATCACTGCAATGCAACGTTGATGCAACGTTGTTTCACATAGTGTTGCCCGACACAGCGTGCGACTGCCACGTCGCCTCGGGAGCGATATGTTGCTCCGCTGTCCGCTCGACGTATGCGGTCGGATTGCTGGACCGTTCTCAGCGTCGGGAAACTCGGTCTCCGAGTCGAGATTTTAACGGAATCTGGTCCGGTTTATTGTCGGACCGCCTACGCTTCTCCTCGTCTGCTGGTGCGGGTGTCAGGTGTTGTGGTTTGACGATGGAGGTCGGGAGATAACCGAGTCATAGCTGGTTGCATGGCGGCGCACTGGATCGCGGCGATCGTGTCATAGCCGATCGCACTGAATTCCGGTGTGAGAGGGCGGATTTCGGGCAGGGTGCCCGGGGTTGGCCGCCCGGCGCCGATCCCGTCACCCCGGTGGGTCCGGGGAATCCCCAGAGTTGTTTCGCGGCCGCGTGGCGTCACCTGCGGCCGGTAGATGGAAGGCAGTCCAGATGACCAACACCACTCCGGCGCGCGCGGGAACAGAACAGCTGGCAGCGCTGGTGGCGACGGTCGCGGCGATGGAGCCGGCACGGATCGCGGTCGAGTTCGACGGGACCTCGGTGTCCTATGTCGATCTCGATGCCCAGCTCACCCTGATGGCCGAGCTCACCGGTGGCGCACTGGATCCGGAAACGCTGGTGCAGGTCGTGCTCGCCGAGTTGTTCCCCGGTGTGGTCGACGCGGCCGACGGGACGTTCGGTGTGCTGCTGGATTCGCTGGCGCGCGACGCCATGGCGGCGCTGGGTGTGGCGTTGCCCGCGACGGGTCGGGCGCCGACCCTCGTCGACCGCTTCGCCGAGCAGCTGGCCCGCACGCCCGACGGTGTCGCGGTGCAGTTCGGCACCGAGACGCTGACCTATGCCGAATTCGACGCCAGGGTGCGGGTGCTGGCCGGGCGGCTGGTCGCGCTCGGTGTCGGGCCGGAAGCGCTCGTCGGGCTGGCGATGCGACGCAGCGTGGAGCTGATCGTCGCCGTGCACGCGATCGTGCGCGCCGGCGGCGCGTATGTGCCGCTGGATCCGGACCACCCGGTGGATCGGCTGCATTACGTCCTCGAGGTGGCGCGGCCGGTCGTGGTGGTGACCCGCGGCCGCGACGAGCCGGATCTGAACGGCGCCCCGGTCCTGCGCACCGACGAGATCGACTGGACCGCGTCGCCCGCCGAGGTGGTCGGCGGTGCGCGGGCGGGCAACACCGCCTATGTCATCTTCACCTCGGGCTCCACCGGCAGGCCGAAGGGCGTGGCCGTCACGCACGGCGCGATCGTGGCGAACCTGGACTGGCGGCAGCGGTGCTACGGGCTGACCGACGCCGACGTGGTGCTGCAGAAGACGCCCTACACCTTCGATGTCTCGGTGTGGGAACTGTTCTGGCCCTTGCAGATCGGTGCGCGGCTCGTGGTCGCCGAGCCCGGCCGCCACGGCGATCCCGGCTATCTGGCCGCGCTGATCGCCGAGCATCGGGTGAGCGTCACCCACTTCGTGCCGTCGATGCTGGCCGCGTTCGCCGGCGAGCTGGCCGAGGCCGCCGCACCGGTGGATCTGTCCTCGCTGCGGATGGTGTTCGCCTCCGGTGAGGCGCTGCCCGCCGCCACCGCGGCGCGCCTGCGCAAGCTGTCGGCGACCGCGCTGCACAACCTGTACGGACCCACCGAGGCGGCGGTCGACGTCACCGCGCACGAGGTCACCGCCGCCGACGAGGTGTCGGTGCCGATCGGTGGCCCCGCCGACGATACCGGGCTGCTGGTGCTCGACGAGAACCTCGACCAGGTGCCCGCCGGGGTGGTGGGCGAGCTGTATCTCTCGGGGGTGCAGCTGGCTCGCGGCTATGTGGCCCGGCCTGGCCTGACCGCCGACCGCTTCGTCGCCGACCCGTTCGGCGAGCCCGGTGACCGCATGTACCGCACCGGTGACCTGGTGCGGCAGCTGCCCGGCGGCGACGAGCTGGAATACCTGGGCCGCACCGACTTCCAGGTGAAACTGCGTGGTCTGCGGATCGAGCTCGGGGAGATCGAGGCCGTGCTGGCCGCCCATCCCCGGGTCGGCAACGCGGCGGTGGTGCTGCACCGGCACGCGGCCGGTGAGGCGCTGGTCGGCTATGTGGTGAGCGTCGACGGCGAGGAGCTGGATTCCGCCGAGCTGGCCGCGCACGCGAAGACGTCGATGCCGGAGTACATGGTGCCGTCGCTGCTGGTGCAGCTGCCCGCCATGCCGATCAACGCCAGCGGCAAGCTGGATCGGAAAGCCCTGCCGGAACCGGATTTCCGGGCCGCGGCGGCCGAGTTCCGGGAACCGCGCACCGACACCGAACGTGCCGTGGCCGCGCTGTTCGGTGAACTGCTCGATGTCGAGACCGTCGGCCTGGACGACGACTTCTTCCGCCTCGGCGGCAATTCGCTCATCGCCACCCGCGCGATCGCCCGGCTGCAGGCGAATTTCGGTGTGCGCGTCGATGTCAGGGACTTCTTCGACAGTCCGACTGTCGCGGTGCTCGCCAAACTGGTCGACGACGGCGTCACCGACGATCGGCCCGCCCTGGTCGCCGGTCCCCGGCCCGCGGTGCTGCCGCTCTCGCCCGCGCAGCAGCGGATGTGGTTCCTGAACCGGTTCGATCCGGAGACCGGGGCCTACAACATCCCGATCGCGGTCCGGTTGTCCGGGGCACTCGATCTCGATGCTCTGCGCGCCGCGGTCGGCGACCTGATCGCCCGCCACGAGGTGCTGCGCACGGTGTACCCGGAGGTCGACGGGGTCGGCACGCAGTATGTGCTGCCAGCGGAGATGTCGGCGCTGTCGGAAGTGCTGACACCCATCAGGCTTGCGGCACAGGAACTTCCGGATGCACTGGCCGAGGTGATCCTGCGCGGCTTCGATGTGACCGCTGCCCCGCCGTTGCGGGCGCGGTTGTACGAGGTCGACGGTGACCACGTGCTGGTGCTGGTGGTGCACCACATCGCGTCCGACGGCTGGTCCGCCGGTCCGCTGGTGCGCGACACCATGGCGGCCTACTACGCGCGCACCGAGGGGATCGCGCCCGAGTGGGCGCCGCTGCCGGTGCAGTACGCCGATTACACGCTGTGGCAGCGGTCTGTGCTCGGCGCGGAGGACGATCCCGATTCGCGGGCCGGGCGCGAGATCGCGTTCTGGCGGGGTGCGCTGGCCGGGCTGCCGGACGAGTCGAGCCTGCCGACCGATCGGCCCCGTCCCGCCGTCGCGTCGATGCGGGGACGCCGGGTCGAGTTCGCCTTGGACGCCGGCCTGGTGGCGGGGCTGAATGCTGTTGCGGCCGAACACGGTGCGACCCTGTTCATGGTGCTGCACGCCGCGCTGGCGGTGCTCGTCGCGCGCCTGTCGGGTAGTGCCGACGTGGCGATCGGCAGCCCGGTCGCCGGGCGCGGTGCCGCCGAACTCGACGATGTCATCGGCATGTTCGTCAACACCGCGGTCCTGCGGACCGAGGTGCGCGGCGGGGAGTCCTTCGCCGACCTGCTCGGCCGGGTCCGCGCCGACGACCTGGCGGCCTTCGAGCACACCACCCTGCCCTTCGAGCGTCTGGTCGAGGTGCTCGCGCCGCCGCGTTCGGCCGGTCGGCACCCGCTGTTCCAGGTGGCACTGTCGCTGCTGAACCTGCCGCCGACCACATTCGAGCTGCCCGGCCTGCGCGCCGCCGCCGTCGACCTGCCCTACGACATCGAGAAGTTCGATCTCTCGGTGACATTGCGTGAGTCCGGCACCACCGGTCTGTCCGGCGAATTCTCCTACGCCACAGATCTGTTCGACGAGGCCACGGTCGCGCGGATGGTGCGCCGGTTCACCGGTTCGCTCACCATGATCGCCGCCGCGCCGCACACCGCCGTCGCGGATCTGCCGCTGCTGATCGACGCCGAACTCGCCGAGCTGACCAGCCGCAGCGGTGGCCCGTCCGTTCCGTCCCCGCTGCTGCCGCAGGTGCTGACCCGCGCGGCGGCCGATTCCACCGCGATCGCGATCCGCGACAGCGCGCGCACCCTTACCTACGGCGAACTCGACGCCGCGTCCTCCCGCCTCGCCGCGCACCTGACCGGCCGCGGCATCGGCGCGGGTGACCTGGTCGCCGTGAGCATTCCGCGCTCGGCCGACTCGGTGATCGCCGTCTGGGGCGTCATCAAGTCCGGCGCGGGTTTCCTCCCCGTCGACCCGAACTATCCTGCCGACCGCATCACCCACATGCTGTCCGACTCCGGTGCGGCAGTGGGCATCACGGTCGGCGCGGTGCGGGTCGACCTGCCTGCCACCGTAAACTGGCTCGTGCTCGACCCCGCCGCAGCCGACATCAACCTGGTTGATTCCGCCGCCATCGGTACCGAATCGTCGGGCGCCAGTCGTGCGCCGGATCCGCTGGATCCGGCCTATGTCATCTACACCTCCGGCACCACGGGTCTGCCCAAGGGCGTGGTGATTCCGCACGGTGCGGTGGCGGCGTATCTGCCTGTGCAGGCGGGGCGGTACCTGGCCTCGGCGGATGCCCGGGTGCTGCATGTCGCGTCGCCGTCGTTCGATATTTCGGTGGCCGAGCTGCTGCTGACCGTCACCGAGGGCGCGACGATGGTCGTCGCCCCGGCCGGTGTGTTCGGTGGGGCGGAGCTGGGTGAGCTGCTGCGGGCCGAGCGGGTGACCCATGTGATCATCACCCCGTCGGCGCTGGCGACGGTGAACCCGGAGGGTCTCGACGATCTGCGCGTCGTGGTCGTGGGTGGCGAGGCGTGCCCGGCGGAGCTGGTGGCGCGGTGGACCGCCGCGATTCCGGGCCTCGTCTTCCGCAACGGGTACGGCCCGACCGAGACGACCATCGTCACCAATATCAGCGAACCGCTCACCGCGACAACGCCGATCACGCTGGGCGCACCGGTGGAAGGCACCACCGAACTGGTGCTCGACGAGCGGTTGCGCCCCGTCCCGGCCGGTGTGGTCGGCGAGCTGTATATCGCCGGTCCCCAGCTCGCCCGTGGCTACCACCGCAGGCCCGCGCTGACCGCGGGCCGGTTCGTCACCAACCCCTACGGTGCGCCGGGGGAGCGGATGTACCGCACCGGCGACACCGTGCGCTGGGTGCGGTCCGCGGACTCGTGGGATCTGGAATACCTGGGCCGCAACGACTTCCAGGTGAAGGTGCGTGGCTTCCGGATCGAGCTCGGCGAGATCGACGCCGTCCTCGCCCGGCACGCCGCGGTGGACTTCGCCGCGACCATCGGCCACCGCACCGACGCGGGTGCGACCGTGCTGGTGTCGTACGTGGTCCCGGTCGACGGCGCGACCGTCGATGCCGCGACACTCCTCGCGCACACCGCAGCCCACCTTCCCGCCCACATGGTGCCCGCCGCGATCGTCGCCCTCGACGCTGTCCCCCTGACCCCCGTCGGCAAGCTCGACCGCGCCGCGCTGCCCGCCCCGGTCTTCGAGGCCGCCGCCTACCGCGCACCGGAGACGCAGGCCGAGCAGGCCGTCGCCGCCGCCTTCGCCGAGGTCCTCGGCCTGGAACGAGTCGGCCGCGACGACGACTTCTTCGACCTGGGCGGCACCTCGCTGCTGGCGACCCGCCTGATGGCCCGCCTCGGCGCCGACCTCGACACCCGCATCCCGGTCCGCCAGCTCTTCGACACCACCACCGTCGCCACCCTCGCCGCGGCCGCCGACCGGCTGCGCGGCACCGGCTCCGGGCCCGCCCTCGTCGCGGGAACACGACCCGACTCGCTGCCCCTGTCGCCCGCCCAGCAGCGTATGTGGTTCCTCAACCGCTTCGACCCTGGTTCGGCCACCGACAACATCCCGATGGCAGTGCGCCTCACCGGCGCCCTCGATATCGCCGCGCTGCAAGCCGCCCTCGTCGATGTGCTGGACCGGCACGAGGTCCTGCGCACCCGCTACCCGGGGCGCGACGGTCACGCGATCGCCGAGATCCTGCCCGCGGTCGGGCTCGTCCCCGAAGTCCTCCCGCGGATCGTCACCACGGACGCACTGCCCGCCGCGGTCCGCACCATCGCCGCCACCGGCTTCGACCTCACCATCGACGCCCCGATCCGGGCGAGTCTGCTGCGCGTCAGCGAAGCGGCAGAGACGCATTCGTCTCCGGGGGGCGTAGCCCCTACCGTCCGCTTCGCGGAGGATCGTGTCGGCGCCGGGATGAATGACGCTGATGGCGCCGACGGTGCGGTGGTTGGCGTCGGCACCCTGGCGGATGGCGTCGAGCCCGAGTATGTGCTCGTGATCGTGGTGCATCACATCGCCGCTGATGGGTTCTCGTTCGGCCCGCTCATCCGGGACGTGCTCACCGCCTACAGTGCGCGGGCCGCGGGGGCGGCGCCGCAGTGGGCGCCGTTGAGTGTGCAGTATGCCGACTACGCGGTGTGGCAGCACGCGGTGCTCGGTGATGCCGCTGATCCGGAATCGACAGCGGCGCGGCAACTGTCGTTCTGGGTGGATGCGCTGGCCGGTGCGCCGGAGCAGCTGGAATTGCCGACAGATCGGACCAGGCCCGCGGTCGCGTCGCGGAGGGGCGCGCTGCACGCGATCGACATCGATGCCGAAACGCACAGTGCGCTGGCCGAATTCGCTCGCGCGCAGGGTGTCACGGTGTTCATGGCGGCCCACGCCGTGTTCGCCGCGCTGCTGGCGCGACTGTCGGCGAGCACCGATATCGCGATCGGTACGCCGGTGTCGGGGCGTGGCGATCGGGCGCTCGACGACCTGGTCGGCATGTTCGTCAACACCCTCGTGCTGCGCACCGAGGTGGCGCCCGCTGCCTCGTTCACCGCGCTGCTTGCCCAGGTACGCGAGACCGATCTCAGTGCCTTCGCCCATGCCGACGTGCCGTTCGAGCGGCTCGTCGAGGTGCTGGACCCGGTCCGCTCCACCGCCCGCAATCCGCTGTTCCAGGTGATGCTGTCCCTCAACGAGGACACCCCGCGCGCCCTCGCCCTGTCCGGTCTCGCGGTGGCAGGATTCGAGCTGCCCACCGGTGTCGCCAAGTTCGACCTCGAACTCACCCTCACCGAACACCGCGACGACGACGGCGCCCCCGCGGGCCTGACCGGTGCCTTCCTCTACGCGACCGACCTTTTCGACGCCACCACCGTCGCCGGTTTCGCCGAGCGCCTGCGCCGCCTGCTCGACGGCGTCCTCGCCGACCCGGCCCGCCCGGTCGGCGACATCGACCTGCTGGACCCGGCCGAATCCACCGAGATCCTGACCGCCTGGAACGCCACGGACCTCGACCTGGACTCCGCGGCCACCCTCGCATCCCTGTTCGCCGACCAGGTCGCCGCGACACCGGATGCCATCGCGGTGGTCGTCGACGCCGATCCGGCGGAGGATCTGGTCTCGGGAGACCGGCATGTCGCGGAGGGCCGGCAGGTCACGTCGCTGACGTACGCGGAGTTCGGGAGTCGGGTCGCCAGGCTGGCGCGGCACCTCATCGGTCTCGGCGCCGCGCCGGGATCGGTTGTCGCTGTGGCCTTGCGGCGTGGCGTGGATCAGCTGGTCGCGGTGCATGCCGTGCTCGCGGCGGGTGCCGCCTATGTGCCGGTCGATCCGGATCATCCGGCCGACCGGACCGCGTACGTGCTGGCACAGACGGCCCCGGTGTGCGTGCTGGTTGCCACCGGAGATGGTGTGGCAGTGGGGGAGTCGGCCGTCGAGATCGATGCGCTCGACCTGTCGGAGTTGCCGGATCAGCCGATCAGCGACGACGATCGGCTCGCCCCGCTGCGGCCGGATCATCTCGCCTATGTGCTGTACACCTCCGGTTCGACCGGCAGGCCGAAGGGTGTAGCCGTACCGCATCGGGCTGCGGTCAACCAGCTGCTGTGGCTGCACGGCGAATACGCGCTGACCGGCGACGATGTCGTCCTGCAAAAGACCCCGTTCACCTTCGACGCGTCGGTGTGGGAACTGTTGTGGCCGTTGCAGGCCGGCGCGCGACTGGTCCTCGCCACCGCCGACGGCCACCGCGACCCCGCCTACCTCGCCGCCGCCACGGCGCGGCACGGGGTGAGCGTCGTCCAGTATGTGCCGTCGGTGCTGGCCGCCGTGGTGGCCGAACAGGTGCAGCCGCCGGATTCCCTGCGACTGGTCTTCGCCGGCGGTGAAGCACTGACCACCGACCTGGCACAGCGAGTGCGCGCGGCCACCGGTGCGAGGGTGGTGAACCTGTACGGTCCCACCGAAACCGCCATCCAGGTCACCACTCACGAGGTAGGCGCCGCGCAGACCGCGGCGGCGCCGATCGGCTCGCCGGTCGCCAACACCCGTGTGTACGTGCTGGATTCGCGGTTGCGCCCCGTCCCCGCCGGAGTGCCCGGCGAGCTGTATGTCGCAGGTACTCAGCTGGCCGACGGCTATTACGGCCGCGCCGACCTCACCTCCGAACGCTTCGTCGCCGACCCGTTCGGGACCGGCGAGCGCCTCTACCGCACCGGCGACCTCGTCGCCTGGCGCACGGGCCCCGACGGCGCCGCCCTGCACTACCTGGGCCGCACCGACTTCCAGGTGAAGCTGCGTGGCCTCCGGATCGAGCCGGCCGAAATCGAGGCCGCTCTCACCTCGGTCCCCGGCGTCGGCCGCGTCGCGGTCCTCGTCCGCTCCGACGACGACCGCCCGGACCAACTGGTCGCCTACGTCGTCCCCACCACTGTCTCCGAAGGCCGTGTCGTGCCGGCGACGCTGTCACCTGCCGACCTCGATGCCGCGGTCGCGGCGGTACTGCCGTCGTACATGGTGCCCGGCGCCTATGTCTTCCTGGATGCGCTGCCGATCAACAGTTCCGGCAAGCTCGATCGGCGGGCACTGCCCGCCCCGGAACTGCCGGAGCGCGACTACCGCGAACCCGCCACCGCGACCGAGCGGATCGTCGCCGCGACATTCGCCGGAGTCGTCGGACTCGAACGGGTAGGTGCCGACGACGACTTCTTCGCCCTCGGCGGCAACTCGCTGCTCGCCACCCAGGTGGCCGCGCGACTGGGGGCAGCGCTGGACGCGCGAGTGCCGGTGCGGGAACTGTTCGAGGCGAGCACCGTCGAGGGGCTGGCGGTGCGGTTGGACGCACTGCGCGGCACCGGCAGCAGGCGGGGACCGGTGGCTGGCCGACGGCCGCAGCGGATTCCGTTGTCGCCCGCGCAGCAGCGGATGTGGTTCCTGCACCGGTTCGATCCGGAGTCGGCCGCCTATCACATCCCGGTCGCGATCCGGCTCAGCGGCGAGCTCGACACCGCCGCGCTGCGGGGTGCGCTGGGGGACTTGATTGCCCGGCACGAGACGCTGCGCACCACCTATCCCGAATTCGACGGGCAGGCAACCCAACTCGTCGGCGCGCCGTTCGTGCCCGACCTCGCCGTCACCGCCGTCACCCCCGAAAACGTCCCCGCCGCGGTGGTCGCGGTCCTCGACGGCGGCTTCGACATCACCACCGAGGTGCCGGTGCGCGCCGCGCTGCTGCGAGTCGCGCCGACCGAGCACGTGCTGGTCCTGGTCGTGCACCACATCGCCGCCGACGGCTGGTCGATGGGCCCGCTGACTCGCGACCTGGTCGCCGCCTATGCCGCCCGCGCGGCGGGCACCGAGCCGCAGCTACCCGCCCTGGCCGTGCACTACGCCGACTACGCGCTGTGGCAGACCGAGGGACTCGGCAGTGCCGACGACCCCGGCGCGCCGCTGGCGCACCAGCTCGCCTACTGGACAGGTCGTCTCGCCGGTCTCCCCGATGTCCTCACGCTGCCCGCTGATCGCCGCAGGCCGCTGGTCGCCTCGAACCGGGGCGCCACCTTCACCGCCGCCCTCGACGCCGACCTGCACCGGCGGATCGAGAAGCTGGCTCGCGCGCAGCGCGCCACGCCGTTCATGGTGTTGCACGCAGGCCTCGCCGTGCTGCTGGCGCGGTTGTCCGCGGGCACCGACATCGTCGTCGGCACACCGGTCGCCGGCCGCGGGCACCGGGAACTCGACGACATCGTCGGCATGTTCGTCAACACCCTCGTGTTGCGCGCGAACGTACCGTCGGACACGCGGTTCAGCGCATTGCTCGACGAGATCCGCACGGGCGACCTCGATGCCTTCGACCACGCCGACGTACCGTTCGAAAGCCTCGTCGACGCGCTCAACCCGGCTCGCTCACAGGGCTATTCGCCGCTGTACCAGGTGTCGCTGGCCCTGCAGAACCAGCGCACCGCCGCGTTCGAACTGCCCGGTCTCACCCTCTCGGGGCTGACCCTGCCGGACGCGCCGATCGAGGTGGATCTGGACTTCACCTTCGTCGACCGCTACGCCGCCGACGGCACCGCGGACGGTCTCGACCTCGAACTGCGATACGCCACCGACCTTTTCGACGCCGACACCATCGCGACCCTGTTCGGGATGCTCGAGCGGGTGTTGCGCGCCGCGGTCACCGAACCCGGCACCGCTGTCGGGGACCTCCCCTTGCTCGACGACACCGCGCGCGCGGCGCTGCTGGCCGGCCCACACGGTGACGTCGAACCGCTCGACCTCGCCCTCGCCGAACTCGGCATCCGCGCCCCGCTGGCCGCGCACCTGCTCGACGTGGCGGCGGCCCGCGATCCACACGCCCTCGCCGCCGTCTTCGAAGGTGACGAGATCACCTACGGCGACCTCGCCGCCCGCGCGAATCGCTTCGCGCGCAGGCTCATCGACTGCGGCGTCGGCCCGGAGACCCCGGTGGCCGTCGCCGTGCCGCGCGGCATCGACCTGCTGGTCGTGTTGCACGGTGTGCTCGCCGCCGGTGGCGTGTACGTGCCGATCGATCCGGCCCAGCCCGCCGACCGCATCGGGTATGTGCTCGAGACCGCGGCGCCGCGACTGGTCGTCGCCGCGTCGGCGGGTGATCTCGACCATGTCGACAGCGGCATCCGATCCGCCACAGCCTCAGTGCATTTCGCGGCGGCCTCACGGTCCGGATTCCCGGTGCTGACCGTCGCGCAGCTCGAGAGCCCGGCCCAGCCGCCCGTCACGAGCGGACCGGTCACCGACGCCGAACGCCTCGCGCCGCTGCACCCCGGCCACCCGGCCTATGTGCTGTTCACCTCCGGCTCGACCGGCCTGCCCAAGGGTGTGCTGGTCTCGCACCGGGCCGTGGTCAACGAACTGTGCTGGCTGCGCGGCGAATACGACCTGACCGCCGCCGACCGGCTGCTGCAGCGCGCGCCGCTGACCTTCGACGTCTCGCTGTGGGAACTGCTGTGCCCGGCGCTGCTCGGCGCCACCCTGGTTCTGCTGCGGCCCGGGGGCCACCTCGACCTGGCCTACCAGGCACGCGTGGTGCGCGAACAGCGCGTCACCATCGCCGAATTCGTGCCGTCGGTGCTGGCTGCCATGCTCGCCGAAGGGCTCGCCGACGACCTGGCCGGTTTGCGGATGCTGCACCTTGGTGGCGAGGAACTGCCCGCCGCGCTGGCGGCCACCGTGCTCGACACCGTCCCCGCGGAACTGCACAACACCTACGGCCCGACCGAGGTGACGATCACCAGCACCTTCCAGCACATCACCGCACCGGTCGAGCAGACCGAACTGCCGATCGGCAGGCCGACCTGGAACGTGCGCGCCTACGTCCTCGACGAGCGGCTGCACCCGGTGCCGCGCGGTGTCGCGGGTGAGCTGTACCTCGCGGGTGACCAGCTCGCCCGCGGCTACCTCGGCAGGCCGGACCTGACCGCCGACCGCTTCGTCGCCGACCCGTTCGCCCGGGAGTTCGATGGTGTGGCGGGTGGTACGCGCATGTATCGCACCGGCGACCTGGTGCGCCGCGACCGCTCCGGTGCGCTGGTGTATTTGGGCCGCAACGACTTCCAGGTCAAGATTCGTGGTCTGCGGATCGAGCTGGGGGAGATCGAGGCCGCCCTCGGTGACGCTCCCGGCGTCACCCACGCGACCGTGGTGCCCGCGACCGACGACGCCGGACGCCAGTGCCTGGTCGCCTATGTCGCCGGTGACGTCGATGCCGCCGTGGTGCGCGCGCACGTCGCGGGCCGGGTGCCCGCGTACATGGTGCCCGCCCACCTCGTGGTGCTCGACACCGTCCCGCTCAACTCGGCGGGCAAGCTGGACCGCTCGGCGCTACCGGCTGCCGATCTGTCCGTCACCACCGCCTATGTGGCCCCGCGCCCGGGTGCGCAGACCGCGCTCGCCGCCGTGGTCGGCGAGCTGCTCGGACTGGCGCGGGTCGGCGCCGACGACGACTTCTTCGCCGTCGGCGGCAACTCCCTGCTCGCCATGCGGCTCGTCGCTCGCGCCAACGCGGCACTGGGCAGCGCGCTCGACGTGCGTGACGTCTTCGACGCCCCGACCGTCGCCGGTCTCGCCGACCGTGCCACCGCCCGCGGCGACAACCTGCCGCCACTGACCGTGGCCGATCCGCGCCCGGACCGTATTCCGCTGTCGCTGGCACAGACCCGCCTCTGGCTGCTGAACCGCATCGACCCCGACTCGGCCGTCTACACCCTGCCGATCGCCCTGCGCCTGACCGGCGAGCTGGACACCGACGCGCTGTGGGCGGCGCTGGGCGATGTGCTCGCGCGTCATGAATCGCTGCGCACGATCTTCCCGGAAGACGCCGAGGGTCCGACCCAGGCCGTCCTCCCGGTCGACCGCGTGCTGCCGGTCGCGGTCGTCCGCGAGGTCGCCGAAGCCGATCTGGCCGACGTGGTCCGCGAGATCGTCGGGGCGGGTTACGACCTGACGACCCAGCCGCCGGTGCGCGCCGCTCTGCTCCGGCGAACGAGCACCCCGGATGTCGAGCATGTGCTGGTGCTCGCGGTGCATCACATTGCCGCCGATGGTGTGTCGACGACGCCGTTGGCTCGGGATCTGATCACGGCGTATGCCGCGCGGAGTGCCGGCGGTGCGCCGGTGTGGGAGCCGTTGCCGGTGCAGTATCCCGACTTCACGCTGTGGCAGCACGCGGTGCTCGGCGATGCCGCGGATCCGTCGTCGCGGCTGGCGCGGCAGCTGGCGCACTGGCGGGACGAATTGACCGGTCTCGCACCGGCTCTGGAGCTCGCCACCGATCGGCCGCGGCCCGCGGTGCGCATGGGTGCCGGCGGGTCCGTCGGGTTCGATGTGCCTGCCGGGGTGGTGGCCGGGATCGACGAGCTGGCGCGTCGCCACGGTGTGTCCACGTTCATGGTGGTGCACGCGGCGTTCGCCGTGCTGCTGGCGCGGCAGGGAGCGGGTGCCGACATCGTGGTGGGTACGCCGGTCGCCGGACGAGCCGATGCCGCGCTGGACGATCTCGTCGGCATGTTCGTCAACACGCTGGTGCTGCGGACCACGGTCGACGGTGGTGCCGGGTTCGCCGATCTGCTCGCGGAGGTGCGGGCCGCCGATCTGCGGGCGTTCGCGCATGCCGATCTGCCGTTCGAGCGGCTGGTCGACGACCTGAATCCGGTGCGGTCGACGGCGTATTCGCCGATCGTGCAGGTGATGCTGGCGTTCGAGCACCGCGACGACACCATCATCGAGCTGCCCGGTCTGCGAATCGGCGAGTTCGCCCTGCCCGCCGCGACGACCCAGTTCGATCTGTCGCTGGCGATCAACGAGATCGCCGGTGCGGCAGGCGAACCCGGTCTGCGTGGCTGGCTGCGCTACGCCACCGATCTGTTCGACGCCGAGACGGTCACCGCGTTCGGCGAGCGCTTCGTGCGCATCCTCGCGGCGGTCGTCGCCGACGACACCACGCCCGTCGGCGAGATCGACCTGCTCGATGCCGCCGAGACCGCCCAGCTGGCGGCCTGGAACGACACCGCGGCGCCGCTGGACACCGATGCGACGCTCGTCTCGATGTTCGCCGCGCAGGCCCGCCGCACACCCGACGCCGTCGCGCTCGAATTCGAGGGTGAGCGGATCATTTACGGCGAGTTCGCTGTTCGGGTCGCGCGGCTGGCGCGGATGCTGATCGCCGAAGGGGTCGGCCCCGGCGCGATCGTCGGTGTCGGGCTGCGCCGCGGCATCGATCTGCTGGTCGCCCTCTACGCGGTGCAGGCCGCGGGTGCGGCCTATCTGCCGCTGGACCCCGACCATCCGGCCGACCGGATCGCCGACGTCCTCGCCACCGCCGAGCCGGTGTGCGTGCTGGCCGCGGACGATTTCCCGGCCATCGATACGCGCACTGTCGATCCCGCCGGTCTCGACCTGTCCGGGTTCGCCGCTGATCCGGTCACCGATGACGACCGGCTCCGTCCACTGCGTGCCGCCGACGTGGCCTACGTGCTGTTCACCTCGGGCTCGACGGGCAAGCCGAAGGGGGTCGCGGTCAGTCACACCGCGATCGTCAACCGACTGGTCTGGATGCAGGACGCCTACCGGCTCGGCGCCGCCGACACGGTGCTGCAGAAGACGCCGATCACCTTCGACGTGTCGGTGTGGGAACTGTTCTGGCCCTTGCAGATCGGCGCCACCCTGGTGATCGCCCGTCCCGACGGGCACCGCGACCCCGCGTACCTGGCCGAGGTGATCACCCGCACCGGAGTCGGTGTCGCCCACTTCGTGCCGTCGATGCTGGCCGCGTTCCTCGCCGAACCCCGTGCCGCCGGCTGCGTGTCGCTGCGGCAGGTGTTCGCCTCCGGTGAGGCACTGCCCGCCGCCGACGCGCAACGGTTGCGCGCACTGGTGCCCGGGGTCGCCGTGCACAACCTGTACGGGCCGACCGAGGCCGCGGTCGACGTCACCTTCCACGAGGTCACCGACGCCGACACCGTCACCGTGCCGATCGGCGCGCCCGTCGCCAACACCGCCCTGCACGTACTCGACGCCCGCCTGCGGCCCGTTCCGGTCGGCACGCCCGGCGAGCTCTACCTCGCCGGCGTGCAGCTGGCCCGCGGCTACCTGGCCCGCCCCGACCTGTCCGCCGACCGCTTCGTCGCCAACCCGTACGGCCGGCCCGGCGCACGCATGTACCGCACCGGCGACCTCGTCGTGCGCACCCGTATCGGTGAACTGGAATACCTGGGCCGCACCGACTTCCAGGTGAAACTGCGCGGACTGCGCATCGAACTCGGCGAGATCGAAGCCGTCCTCGCCGGTCTGGACACCGTCGACCGCGCCGTTGTCACCGTCCGCGACGACGGCACCGGCGACTACCTCGCCGCCTACCTCGTCCCCGCGAGCACAGCCGGTCGTCCGCTCGACCTCGATGCGGTGAAAGCCATACTGCGGCAGGCGCTTCCGGCGTACATGGTGCCCAGTACCTTCGTGGTCCTCGATGTGCTGCCGGTGAACGCCTCCGGCAAGCTCGATCGGCGCGCACTGCCTGCGCCGGAGCTGGCGGTTCGCGAATTCCGGGCTCCGGCAACGCCGTCGGAGCAGGTGGTGGCCGGTGTGATCGCCGAGGTGCTCGGACTCGAGCTGGTTGGTGCCGACGACGACTTCTTCGATCTCGGTGGCAACTCGCTCATCGCGACCCGCGTCGCCGCCCGGCTCGGCGCCGCGCTGGATCGGCAGGTTCCGGTGGCGCGGATCTTCGAGGCGCCCGTGGTGGCCGCGCTGGCCGCCGCGCTCGACAGCGCCGAGGGCGTGGCCAGGCTGGCGCTGGTGGCAGGGGAGCGGCCCGCGGCTGTCCCGCTCTCGCCCGCGCAGCAGCGCATGTGGTTCCTCAACCGGTTCGATCCCGACTCGGCCGGGTACAACGTGCCGATCGCGGTGCGCTTGAGTGGCTCGCTCGATGTCGAGGCCCTTGCCGCGGCTGTCGGCGATCTCGTCGACCGGCACGAAGTGCTGCGGACGTTCTACCCGGAGACCGCCGACGGCCCGGTGCAGCAGATCCTGTCCGCTGTCGAAGCCGGTGTCGCCCTTCAGGTTCGCGAGATCTCGGCCGAGCAGACCGTGGAGGCCGTGACAGCACTGGCCGCCACCACGTTCGACGTCACCGCCGGGGTGCCGTGGCAGGTCGTGCTGTACCGGATCACCGACGACGAAGCCGTCCTGGCCATGGTCGTGCACCACATCAGTGCCGACGGTTCGTCCGTGCCGCCGCTGGTGCGTGACCTGATGACCGCCTACCTGGCCCGCCGCGACGGCGCCGCGCCGCAGTGGACGCCGCTGCCGGTGCAGTACGCCGACTACGCGCTGTGGCAGCGGGCCGTGCTCGGCGACGAAGCCGACCCCACCTCGGCGGCCGCCCGTCAGCTCGACTTCTGGCGCGTCGAACTCGCCGACCTTCCGGACGAACTCGCCCTGCCGCTGGACCGGCCGCGTCCGGCCGTGCGCACCCTCGCCGGTGGCACGGTGCCGGTCACGCTCGACGCCGCCACCCATGCCCGGCTGAGCGAGCTGGCCAGGGAGTCCGGCGCCACGCTGTTCATGGTCGTGCACACCGCGTTCGCGGCCTTGCTCGGACGGCTCTCGGGCAGCGCCGACATCACCGTCGGCACCCCGGTCGCCGGTCGCGGTGAGGCGGCGCTGGAAGACCTGATCGGCATGTTCGTCAACACGCTGGTGTTCCGTACCCGGCTGGTCGCGGGGGAGACCTTCGCGCAGTTGCTGGCCCGTCAGCGCGGCACCGACCTCGCGGTCTACGCCAATGCCGACGTGCCGTTCGAGCGGCTCGTGGAGGTGCTGGACCCAGCCCGCTCCACCGCCAGGCACCCGCTGTTCCAGGTCGGCTTCTCCTTCCAGAACTTCGAGCGCGCCGAACTGGCACTGCCCGGGATCACCGTGTCCGGACTGGACACCGGCAACGAGCTGTCCCAGTTCGATCTGCACCTGATCGTCAGCGACGAGTACACCGACGGTGCCGCCGCGGGTGTCACGGGCGTGCTCACCTACGCCGACGACGTGTTCGATACCGAGACCGCGGTGACGATCGCGAGCAGGCTGGAGCGACTGCTCACCGCCGTCGCCGCGGCACCGCACACGCCGCTGGACACCGTGGATGTGCTCGAACCCGCCGAACGGACCCGCATCCTTTTCGAGTGGAACGCCACCGCACACGAGATCGACCGCACCGCAACGCTGCTCACCCCGTTCCGCGCGCAGGTGCGTTCGAACCCCGAGGCGACCGCACTCGTGTACGAGGGCGCCGAGCTGACCTACGCCGAGCTCGACGCCCAGATCAACCGCCTCGCCCGGTACCTGATCGCCGACGGCGTCGGCCCCGATGTGCTGGTCGCGCTCGCCATCCGGCGATCCATCGATCTCGTCGTCGCCATGTACGCGGTACTCACCGCGGGCGGCGCGTACGTCCCTGTCGACCCGGATCATCCGGCCGACCGCATCGCCCAGGTGCTCGACACCGCACGACCGCACCTGGTTCTCACGACCGCCAGGGACGACTTCGATGCGCCGATCGCCATGGTGGCGGCCGCGGGTGCGGGATCGCCGCTTGCGGACGAGGTCGCGCGATCCGGGGCAGGCCACAGCTCGACGGGTGATCGTCCTGCATCCGCTGGTTCGCTGTCGCCCAGGATTGTCGTGCTCGACACCATCAATACAGCCGCCTACTCGGATCACCCTGTGGCTGACGCCGAACGCCGTGCCCCCCTGCGGGATTCGAACCTCGCCTACGTCCTGTTCACCTCCGGCTCGACCGGCAGGCCCAAGGGCGTGGCGATGAGCCACGCGGGTATCCGCAATCAGATCGCGTGGCTGATCGAGCAGTACCGGATCGGTGCAGGCGATGCGTACCTGCAGAAGTCCGCCGCCGGTTTCGACCTGTCGGTGTGGGGCTTCTTCGCGCCACTGGCGGCAGGTGCGACGCTGGTGCTCGCCACCCCCGACGGGCACCGCGACCCGCTGTACCTGGCCGAACTCGTTGCCGCGCAGCGGATCACCATCGCCGACTTCGTGCCGTCCATGCTGGCGATGTTCGCCGCGCACGCCGAGACCGGCCAGCTGACGAGTCTGCGTCAGGTCTTCGCGATCGGTGAGGCGCTCACCCCGGACACCGTGGCCGCGCTGAGCGCGAAATCGGCTGCGGCGGTGCACAACCTGTACGGACCCACCGAGGCCGCCGTGTCGGTCACCGCCTGGCCCGCCGACGGAGCGACCGGGCAGACCGTGCCGATCGGTGTGCCAGAGTGGAACACCAGGGTCTATGTGCTCGACGAGCGGCTGCGGCCGGTCGCGCCGGGTGTCGCCGGTGAGCTGTATCTGGCGGGCGAGCAGCTGGCTCGCGGTTACCTCGGTCGCCCCGACCTGTCGGCCGACCGGTTCGTCGCCGACCCGTTCGGCCCGGCGGGCGAGCGCATGTACCGCACCGGCGACCTCGTGCGCTGGACCCGCGACGGTGTCCTGATCTATTTGGCGCGCAGCGACTTCCAGGTGAAGTTCCGCGGCCAGCGCATCGAACTCGGTGAGATCGAGACCGCGCTGGGCGCGCTGCCGATGGTCAGCCAGGCCGCGGCGGTGGTGTCGGCGAGTCCGACCGGTGACCGGCTCGTCGGGTACGCGGTGCCGGTGCCCGGCGCCGAACTCGATCCGGCACAGCTGCGTTCGGCCGTGGGCGCGGTGCTGCCGTCCTACATGGTGCCGTCGGTGGTCGTCGTGCTCGACGCGTTCCCGCTCAACACCTCCGGCAAGCTCGATCGCAAGGCGCTGCCCGCACCGGAATTCGTGGCAAGGCCGTTCCGTGCGCCGGTCACCCCGGCCCAGCGGGCGGTCGCCGAGGTCTTCGGTGAGGTGCTCGGGCGCGCGCAGGTCGGTCTGGACGACGACTTCTTCGAGCTCGGCGGCAACTCACTCATCGCGACCCGCGTGGCAGCCCGCCTCGGCGCGGCACTGTCGACCCGGGTGCCCGTGCGTACCCTGTTCGAGGCGACCACCGTCGTCGACCTGGCGGCCGCGCTCGCCGCGCGGATGGGCCGCGGCGCAGGCGTCGCCCTGACGGCAGGTTCACGGCCGCAACGGATTCCACTGTCGGTCGCACAGCAGCGGATGTGGCTGCTCAACCGGCTCGATCCGGCGTCGGCGGCCTACAACATCCCGATCGCGGTGCGCCTGCGCGGCGATGTGGACGCCGCCGCGCTGGCCGCCGCCGTCACCGATGTGCTCGACCGGCACGAGGTCCTGCGCACCGCGTACCCGGCGATCGACGGCATCGGCTGTCAGACGGTGTGGCAGTTCGTGCCGACCCCGGTCGTCGAGACCGTCGACCCGATCGCGGTGCCCGCCATGGTGGCCGCCGAGATCGGCCGTGGCTTCGACGTCACCGTCGCACCGCCAGTGCGGGTGCGGGTGTTGCGCTCGGCGCCCGACGAGGTGGTGCTGGTCGTGGTGATCCACCACATCAGCGCCGACGGATTCTCCGCGGGCCCGCTGCTGCGTGATACGACCGCCGCCTACCTGGCCCGGCGTGCGGGAGCCGAACCCGGGTGGGCGCCACTGGAAGTCCAGTACGCCGACTACACGCTGTGGCAGCGCGCGGTGCTCGGCAGCGAGGACGATGCCGAGTCGGTCGCCGCCCGGCAGGTGCGGTTCTGGCGCGACGAGCTGGCCGGGCTGCCCGGACTGCTCGAGTTGCCCGCCGACAGGCCGCGGCCCGCGGTCGCCTCGCAGCGCGGCGCGAGCGTGGAAACCATGGTGCCGCAGGAGATCTGGCAGCGGGTGTGGTTGCTGGCCCGGCGCGCGGATGCCAGTGCGTTCATGGTCGCCCACGCGGCGCTGGCCGCGCTGCTGGCCCGGCTCAGCGGTAGCGGCGATATCGCCATCGGCACCCCCGTCGCTGGTCGCGGTGAGGCGGCGCTGGACGACCTGGTCGGCATGTTCGTCAACACCCTGGTGCTGCGCATCGCCGTCGACCCGGGCGCGTCCTTCGCCGACCTGCTGCGGCAGGCCCGGCGCGTCGACCTCGACGCGTTCGAGAACGCGGACGTGCCGTTCGAACGGCTCGTCGACGTGCTCGATCCGGTCCGCTCGACGGCACACAGCCCGCTGTTCCAGGTGATGCTCGCCTTCCAGAACCTGGACGCGGTGCCGACCGAGGTCAGCCTGCCCGATCTCATCGTGACCGGGCTCGACACCGACACCACCGTCGCCAAGTTCGACCTGGACCTGGTGCTCGCCGACACGGCCGACGGCGGCTGCGCGGTGAGCCTCACCTATGCCACCGACCTGTTCGACGCGGCCACCGCGGCGCGGATCGCCGACGGGTATGTGCGGGTGCTCGATGCCGTCACCGCCGACCCGGCCGGTGCGATCGGCGATGTCGACCTGCTGACCGATGATGACCGTCGGCTGCTCGAAACCTGGTGTGACACCGCGCATCCGGTCTCCACGGAGGTATTGCCCGTCGCGTTCGACCGGCAGGCTGTCGCGACACCGGCGGCGGTCGCGCTCACCGACGGTGACACTTCGCTCACCTACGCCGAGTTCGCGGCGCGGGTGAACCGGCTCGCCCGGCACCTCGTCGATCAGGGCGTCGGGCCGGACACGGCGGTGGCCGTCGCCGCGCGCCGGTCGCCGGAGTTGCTGGTCGCGGTGCACGCCGTGCTGGCCGCCGGTGGCATCTACGTGCCGATCGACCCCGATCATCCGGCCGAGCGGATCAGCCGCATCCTGCGGATCGCGCAACCGGTGTGCGTGGTCACCACGTCCGGCGACCGCGCGGACCTGCCGGTCATCGGTACCCCGCTGGACGGAGTCGACGTCGTCGTTGCCGACACCGTCGACCTCACCGCGTATCCGGCCGGACCGCTCTCCGACGCCGAACGGGTGCAGCCGCTGCTGCCCGAACACACCGCGTACGTGATCTTCACCTCCGGATCCACCGGTATGCCCAAGGGCGTCGGGGTGCCGCACCGCGCCATCGTCAACCAGCTCGACTGGATGGCAACCGAATTCGGGTTCGGCGCGGCCGACACCGTGCTGCACAAGACCCCGATCAGCTTCGACGCATCGATCTGGGAACTGCTGCTCCCGCCGCGCGTCGGCGCCCGCACCGTCCTCGCCCGCCCCGGTGGCCACGGTGACCCCGTCTACCTGGCGGCGCTGATCGCCGAACACGGCATCGACACAGTGCAGTTCGCACCGACGCTGCTCGCTGCCTATGTCGCCGAGCCCACGGTCGCCCAGGCCGAGTGGCAGTCGGCCGATGCCGCCGAACCAGCGGCTACCAGGATGGGGCAACTTGTGGCGCCCACCGGATTGCGGCGTGTGTTCGCCGGTGGCGAGGCTCTGCCTGCCTTCTTGGCGCAGCGGGCGCGGGAGCTGACCGGCGCCGAGGTGATCAACCTGTACGGGCCGACCGAGACCGCTGTGCAGGTGAGCACCCATGTGGTGCGTGATGCCGACGCGGTGTCGGTGCCGATCGGTGCTCCCGTGTGGAACACCGGGCTCTATGTGCTCGACGCGCGCCTGCGGCCGGTGCCGCCGGGGGTGACCGGCGAACTGTATGTCGGCGGTGCGCAACTCGCGCACGGCTATGTCGGCGCACCCGAGCTCACCGCCGAGCGGTTCGTGCCCGATCCGTTCGCCGGATCCGGTACCCGGATGTACCGGACCGGGGACCTCGTCCGGCTGCGTGCGGGCGAGAATGGCTCCGCCACGCTCGATTACGTCGGGCGCGGTGACCTTCAGGTCAAGCTGAACGGTCAGCGCATCGAACTCGGTGAGGTGGAAGCCGCGCTGCTGCGGCAGCCCGGTGTCGGCCAGGCCGCGGCCGCGGTGGTGTCGGGTGCGGGCGGTGATCGGCTTGTCGGGTACGTTGTCGCGGATTCGGCCGGAGCGCACGATGATCCGGCCGCGACGCGTGCCGCGCTGGCCGCGGAACTGCCCGCGTACCTGGTGCCTGCCGTGGTGGTCGTGCTCGACGAGTTCCCGGTCAACACCTCCGGCAAGCTCGACCGTGCCGCCCTGCCGCGTCCGGAACTGCGCCAGGCCGCCTACCGCGGTCCGGTCACCGAGACCGAACGGGCCGTCGCCGGCGAATTCGCCCGGGTGCTCGGGTTGGACCGGATCGGCATGGACGACAACTTCTTCGACCTCGGCGGCAACTCGCTGACCGCGGTCCAGTTGTCCGCGCGGCTCGGTGCGGCACTGGGCATCGCGGTGCCGGTCGCGTGGTTCTTCGCCGACCCGACACCGTCCGTGGTGGTGGAACGGTTGCGCGCCCAAGATGATTCGGCCGACGACGCGTTCGCGGTGCTGCTGCCGCTGCGCGAGAGCGGCACCGGCGCACCGCTGTTCTGCATCCATCCCGTTGGTGGTGTGTCCTGGTCGTTCGCCGGCCTCACCCGCCACCTCGACCCGCGGCGCCCGATCTACGGTCTGCAGTCGCCCGCCCTCACCGCGGACGAACCGCTGCCGGCCACCATCGACGCCTGGACACAGCGCTACGTCACGGCCATTCGCGAAGTGCAGCCCGAGGGGCCGTACCACCTGCTCGGCTGGTCGCTGGGCGGTCTGCTCGCCCATGCCGTCGCGACCCGGTTGCAGGCCGAGGGCGCGGACGTGGCGCAGCTGGCGATGATGGACAGCTGGCTCGGCGACGAACCGGAGCAGACCCCGATGCCGACCGTCGGCGATCTGCTCGGCGGCCTCGCCGGCGACTCGCTCGACGCGGACTTCGACGCCGACGGGCTCGCCGCCGCCGCGGCGGAGCTCGGCGGCCCGCTGGCCGCGCTCGACCGGACCCGCATCGCCCGCATCATCGACGCCGCCACCGCCTCGATGAGCATGGTCGACACCTACCGGCCCGACCGGTTCGACGGCGATCTCGTCTACTTCGCCGCCACCGTCGACGACCCGACCGGCGCGCGCGGCGCGGCGAGCTGGGCGACGGCGATCGGCGGCGACGTGCACCGCTACGGCATCGACGCGACGCACTGGGCGATGGCGGGCGAGGCCGCGCTGGCCCGGATCGCCACCGTGCTCGACGCGCCCGCACCGGCGCACGACCGCATCGGCGCCGCGAGGCCCGATGCGCGGGCGGGGGTGCCGGGCGCATAGAATCGCGGAGCCGGCCGTCGAGCCTGCTGCCTGCTCGCCCCAGGCATCCGCGCACGTCGCCAGCACTCGTTTCGAGAGGTTGAGAACCCCATGTCAGTACAGCCGTCCGGTGGGATCGGGTGACGAAGCCACAGTTGACCGAGTCGAGTACCGAAACCGCTGACGACGTCTCCACCGACGGTGGTGTGCGGCGCACCGTGCTCCCCGGCGGACTGCGCGTGGTCACCGAACACGTCCCCGGCGTGCGCTCGGCTTCCATCGGCGTCTGGGTCGGCGTGGGGTCACGCGACGAAGGTCCCACCGTCGCGGGCGCGGCGCACTTCCTCGAACACCTGCTGTTCAAGGCGACCCCCACCCGCTCGGCGCTCGACATCGCCCAGACGATGGACGCCGTCGGCGGCGAACTCAACGCGTTCACCGCCAAGGAACAGACCTGCTACTACGCCCACGTCATCGACGAGGACCTGCCGCTGGCGGTCGAACTCGTCGCCGACGTGGTACTCGACGGGCTGTGCCGGGCCGCCGACGTCGACGTCGAACGCCAGGTGGTGCTCGAGGAGATCGCCATGCGCGACGACGACCCCGAGGACCTGGTCGCCGACTCCTTCCTCACCGCCCTGTTCGGCGACCACCCGATCGGGCGACCCGTGATCGGCACCGTCGAATCCATCGAAGGCATGCGGGCCGCGCAGCTGCGCGGATTCCACCAGCGCCGCTACCGGCCCGACCGGATGGTCGTGGCCGTCGCGGGCAATGTCGACCACGACCGCACCGTCGAACTCGTGCACCGCGCCTTCGCCGCGCACCTGGACTCCGCGGTCGAACCGGCGCCGCGCCGCGAGGGCAAGTTCCGCGCGCACACCGCGCCCAGCCTGGTGCGGATCAACCGCGACAGCGAACAGACCCACCTCGTCTTCGGCGTGCGCGCGTTCGGCAGGCACGAAGGACAGCAGCGCTGGCCGCTGTCGGTGCTCAACACCATCGTCGGCGGCGGCCTGAGTTCCCGCCTGTTCCAGCGCATTCGGGAAGAACGCGGCCTGGCGTACTCGGTGTACTCGAGCGTGGACACCTTCGCCGACACCGGCGCGTTCTCCGTCTACCTCGGCTGCCAGCCCGAAAACCTCGCCCAGGTCGCGACATTGGCGCGCGACGTGCTCGTCGACGTGGCGACCAACGGGGTCACCGACGCCGAATGCGCTCGCGCCAAAGGCTCGTTGCGTGGCGGCCTGGTCCTCGGCCTCGAGGACTCCGCCTCCCGGATGAACCGCATCGGCCGCAGCGAACTCAGCTACGGCAACCACCGCAGCGTCTCGGCGACCCTGGCCCGCATCGACGCCGTCACCACCGAGGAGGTCAGCGCGATCGCCCGCACCCTGCTCGCCCGGCCCTACGGCGCGGCCGTCGCGGGTCCGTACCGGCGCACCCGCGACCTGCCCGCCTCGGTGCGCAAACTGGTGGAGCACTGATCCTTTCGGCCCCGGGGGTCGGTACTCTGCACGCGGATGACCGCACAGGGGAGGGGAGAGGTCGTGCCGGTACAGGCGGCGATCGAACGGGCCAGGGTGGCCAAGGAGCTCGGGAAGGTCGAGGAGGCTCGGCGAATTCTGGGAACGGCGTTGGCGACGGCGCCCGACGACCCGGAACTGCTGGTGGCACTGGGGAATATCGCGCTGGATCTCGACGACCCCGCCGAGGCGCTGCGGTGGGCGGGACAGGCGATCCACGCCGACCCCGACAGCCCGGACGCCCACCTGGTGGTCGGCATGGCCGCCGTCCAGCTCGGCGATCTGGACCAGGCCATGCGGCACCTCGAGACCGCGGTGCGGCTGAGTCCACACGACGCGCCGGCCTTGCTCCTGATGGCGTGGCTGCTCGCCTACGGGCCCGAACCCGACGAGACGCGGGCGCGGGCGGCGCTGGCCGAAGCGGTCGCCCTCATGCCCGACGACGCCGATGTCCACTGCTCGGCAGCCGAGATCTACCAGCAGCTGACCGACCTCGACGCGGTCCGGCGGCACGTGACGGCGGGCCTCGCTCTCGACCCGACCCACACCGACCTGCTGCACAGGCAGGCCAGACTGGAATTCGGTGGCGTCGACGGCGGCCGAGCCGCGGCCGTCGCGATCCTGCGCGGACTGCTCGCCCGGACCCCGACCGACACCAAGGCTCGCCGGTTGCTCGCCGAGGTGCACTGGCGGGCGCTGATGCGATTGGCCGCGTGGGTATGGGCCTTCGCGGCCTGCCTCGCCTTCGCGACGATGTGGATCCCCGCCGGCGGGTTGCGCGTGCTGTCACCGGTGCTGTTCGCGGCGTTGCCGCTGGCCTGGTACGGGGTGTTCCGCAAGCTGCGCAAGCAACTTCCCGCCGGATACCTGCGGGCCAGGGTGATGCGGCCACGGCCGCTGGTCGCCCTGCTGTCGGTGGGCGGGGCCGGGCTGATCACCGACCTCGGTGCCGTCGCGGTGCGGTCACAGTACGTCGAACTCGTCCGGCTGGGTGGGTGGTGCGTGGTGCTCGGCACCGTCGGTGCGGCATTCGGACATCTGCTGCTCTTCACCGCGTGGCAGCGGCGCGGCCGGGATGATCCCGCTCCCGGTGACGCCTTCGACTTCGCGTTCGGGATGCTCGTCGGATCCGCGCTGCTCGGGGCGCCGCTGCTCGTCGTCGCCGTGCTGGGGCGGGGATGGGCGCGTCAGCCGGTGCTGCTCGGCGTCCTGCTCGCGGTGCTCGGCATCGTGCTGGTCACCCTCGTGCTCGAAGGGGCGATCGCGATGTGGCGGGAGCGGGAGAGCTATCGCCGGGTGCCCGCGATCGTGGCGTGTGTCCTCGCGCTGCTGGTCGCGGCCGGTGCCGCCGTGTGGTGGGGTGGCGGCGAGATCGTCGAGGGCGAGGTGCGCGGACGTGAACTAATCGACGTGCCGGCGCCGCCGACCTCGCGGCGACCCCTCCCGACGATGCCGAGCCGGCTGTTGCCGACACCGCCGAAGCGGCCGAGTACTACCGTCGCGCCGCCGTCGGCCACCGACCGCTGAGCGGACCGGTGCTACTCCTCGCGGTGCGCGCGGTTGGCGGCCTCGACGATCGAGGTGAGCAGGCCGGGGACGGCGTCCTCCACGGCGTCGGCGCGCAGGCGCTGGTAGGTCTGGCCCTCGATGGTCAGGCGCTCGATCAGGCCCGCCTCGCGCAGGATCTTGAAGTGGTGGGTCGCCGTGGATTTGTTGATCGCGTCGTAGAGCGCCGCGCAGCGCAGTGGCTCGGCCGCATTGCTGAGGCGGCGCACCATCTCCAGCCGCACCGGATCGTGCAGCGCACCCAGGACAGCGGGCAGCGCCGCGACCGGTAGGGTCGGCGCCGCGGAGAGGCCATTAGCCTGAGTCATGATCTACCTCACTCCGGGGTTTGATAGCCATCATACTCGGCGTAGGGTCGATGCCGTTCGATGGTTATCAAACTCACCTGATGGGGGCCGCCATGGCAGCGACAACGATGGCGCCGGTCGAATCCGGGCAGCGCTGGGCGTACGGGCTCGTGCTCGCCGCGACGGGCGTGGCGCTCGGTGTCTCGGGGGCGCCCGCCCCGCTCTACGGCATCTACGAGACCCAGTGGCATCTCTCGCCGCTCACCACGACCATGGTGTTCGCCGTGTATGCCGTGGCCGCCCTCGGTGCGGTGCTGGTCTCGGGGCGGATCTCCGATGTCGTCGGTCGTAAGCCGGTGATCGTCGGCGCGTTCGCCACCATGATTCTCGGACTGGTCGCGTTCCTGCTCGCCGACTCGGTGCCGATGCTGCTGCTGGCCAGGGCGCTGCACGGCGCGGCGGTCGGCGCCACCGTCGTGGCGGGTGCCGCCGCACTGCTGGATCTGCGGCCCGAACATGGTGCGCGCTCCGGGCAGCTCAGCGGCGTGGCGTTCAACGTCGGCATGGCGGTCGCCGTGCTGGGTTCCGCGGCGCTGGCGCAGTACGCGCCCTCGCCGTTGCGCACGCCGTATGTGGTGATCGCGGTGGTCTGCCTGGCCGTCGCCGCGGGCATGCTCGCGCTGCGTGAACCGCACACCGCCCGGGTGAAGGGGCGCATCACCATCGCGAAACCGGCTGTGCCGCACGAGATCAGGGCCGACTTCTGGTTCTCCGCGATCGGTGTGATGGCGGCCTGGTCGGTGCTGGGTGTGCTGCTGTCGCTGTATCCGTCGCTGGCCGCGGCCGAGACCGGGGTGCACAACCTGCTGTTCGGCGGGGTCGTGGTGGCAGGCACCGCGTTCGCCGCGGCCATGGTCCAGCTCTTCGCCACCCGGATTCCGGCGCGGCGGGCCGCGATCCTCGGCGACCTCGGGATGGCGGCCGCGTTGCTGGCCACGGTGCCCGCACTGGCCACCAGGCAACCGGTCGCGGTGCTGATCGCCGGGCTCGTGCTCGGCGCCACCTTCGGGCTCGGTTTCGGTGGTTCGCTGCGTCACCTGTCGGAAGTCGTGCCGCCGCACCGGCGCGGGGAGACGATGTCGGCCTACTACCTGCTCGCCTATTCCGCGATGGCGTTGCCGACGCTGGCGGCGGGCTGGGCGGCGACCACCTGGGGCCTGGCGACCGTGTTTCCCTGGTTCATCGTGATCGTCGCGGTGGCCTGTGTGCTGGCCGCGTTGCTCGGACTGCGCGGCAGCCGGGCGGGCGCGACAGCGCGATAACGACGACACCGGCCGGTCCGCGGGCTGCGGACCGGCCGGTGTCCTGGCGTCTTACGTGGGCCAGCCGCCGTACGGGACGGTGATCATCTCCAGGAAGTGGCCGTTGGGGTCGAGGAAATAGACTCCGCGACCGCCGTCGTTGTGATTGATCTCGTTCACCCCGTGCTGCTGCGGATCAGCCCAATGGTCCAGCTGGTAGCGCTGGATCTTGGCGTAGGCCGCGTCGAACTCGGCCTCCGAGACGAGGAATGCGTAATGCTGCGGCTGGATTTCGGAAACAGGCGGCGGCACCCGGGCGAAATCGAAGGTGACGCCGTTGTCGAGGGGGATCGGAATGAACGGACCCCACTCCTTTCCTATGTCCAACCCGAGGATGTCCGCCCAGAATTCGGCGGTTTCCCTATTATCGTGGCAACCGACAATGGTGTGATTGAACTGTACTGACAGGGGATTTCTCCTAGGTTCGTGATGGCGCCGACCCTGGGCACGGTACGAGGCGGCCGACAGGAGCACCATCACCGCGAACGAATTTAGCGCCGAATCCGCGGGCCCGCAACGGTCGTTTCGCGGTAGGTTCGCGCCATGAGGATTCGTGGAGCCGTCCTGGAACGCATCGCCGACCCGGCGCCGTTCGCCACGTCGCAGCCGATCACCGTGTGCGAACTGGAATTGGCCGAGCCGGGCGCGGGTGAGCTGCTGGTCCGGATCGAGGCGGCGGGACTGTGCCATTCGGATCTGTCGGTGGTCGACGGCAATCGCGTGCGCCCGGTGCCGATGCTGCTCGGCCACGAAGCGGCGGGCATCGTCGAGTCCGTCGGGCCGGGCGTCGACGATGTGGCGATGGGGCAGCGGGTCGTGATGACGTTCCTGCCGCGCTGCGGTGACTGCGCGGGCTGTGCGAGCAACGGGCGCACCCCGTGTGGGCCGGGCAGCGTCGCCAACAACGCGGGCGAGCTCCTCGGCGGCGGGCGCCGGCTGCGCCGTGACGGCGAGGAGGTGCACCATCACCTCGGTGTCTCCGGGTTCGCCACCCATGCCGTCGTCGACCGGCGTTCGGTGGTTCCCGTCGACGACGACGTCCCGCCGGAGGTCGCCGCGGTGCTCGGCTGCGCGGTGCTCACCGGTGGTGGGGCGCTGCTCAATGCGGCGAAACCGGTGAAGGGCGACCGGATCATGGTGGTCGGTCTCGGTGGTGTCGGCATGGCCGCGGTGCTCGTCGCGGTCTCGCTCGGACTCGGTGAGGTCGTCGCCGTCGACACCGTCGGCGAAAAGCTCGCGCTGGCGAGAGAATTCGGTGCCACCGCGGTGTTCACGCCGGGGGAGATCGCCGAGCAGGGTGTGCAGGCGGACGTGGTGATCGAGGCCGCGGGCAATGTGCGCGCCTTCGAAACCGCCGTCGCCGCAACAGCTCCCGGTGGCGTCACCGTGACGGTGGGCCTGCCCGCTCCGACCGCCACCGCCACGATCTCCCCACTGGCGCTGGTCGCCCAGGGGCGCGCCATCATCGGCAGCTACCTCGGCTCGGCCGTGCCCGAACGCGACATCCCCGAATACGTGCGCCGGTGGCGCGCGGGCACGCTGCCGCTGGAACGGCTCGTCTCGTCGCGGATCGGCCTCGACCAGGTCAACCAGGCGATGGACGAGCTCGCGGCGGGCGCGGCACTGCGGCAGGTGATCGTCTTCGGCTGACCTCGCGCCGGGTTGCCCGCCGCTGCTCGATAGGCTTGCCGGCAAGTGAGCAGCGAGACGAGGAGATGCGGGTGACCATTCGGGTCGGAGTGCTCGGAGCACACGGCAAGGTCGGACAGGCGATCTGCGCGGCCGTGGAGGCGGCGGCCGATCTGGAGCTGGTCGCGCAGGTCGACAAGGGTGACGCGCTGGAGACGTTCACCGAGACCGGCACTCAGGTGGTCGTCGACTTCACCCACCCCGACGTGGTGATGGGGAACCTGAAGTTCCTGGTCGAGAACGGGATCCACGCCGTCGTCGGCACCACCGGTTTCGACGAGGCCCGCCTGGCCGAGGTCCGGTCCTGGCTGGCGCAGCGTCCCGAGGCCGGTGTGCTGATCGCGCCGAACTTCGCCATCGGCGCGGTGCTGTCGATGCGGTTCGCCGAGCAGGCGGCGCGGTTCTTCGAATCGGTCGAGGTCATCGAGCTGCACCACCCGAACAAGGCCGACGCGCCATCGGGCACCGCCTACCGCACCGCCGCGCTGATCGCCGCGGCCCGCGCCGAGGCGGGCGTCGGGCTCAGCCCCGATGCCACCACCACCGAACTCGAGGGTGCCCGCGGCGCCGACGTCGACGGTGTGCGGGTGCACTCGGTGCGCCTGGCCGGGCTCGTCGCCCACCAGGAGGTGCTGTTCGGCACCCAGGGCGAGACCCTGACGATCCGCCACGACTCCATCGACCGGAACTCCTTCGCGCCGGGTGTGCTGCTCGGCGTGCGCGAGATCGCCGGGCGCCCCGGCCTGACCGTGGGACTCGACCCCTTCCTGGATCTGTGAGCGCACCCGAACCCGCCGCGCGGCGACCTGATCGGCAGGTCGTGAAGATCGTCGCGCTGGTGGCGTTCCTGGTGCTGGCGCTGATCTACTACTTCATCCGCCTCGGCGGGCTCGCCATCGCCTACATCGCCGACGGCGGTTTCGCTGGTATCACAATCGGCATCGGCATGCTGCTGCTGCCGGTCGTCGGCGTGTGGATCGTGTGGACGACGCTGCGGGCGGCACTGGCCCATCAGCACCTGGCCCGCCGCATCCACGACGAGGGACGCGAGGTCGACACCTCGCAGCTGCCGCACCGCCCCTCCGGCCGCATCGAACGCGAGGCGGCCGACGCGCTGTTCGCGCAGATCAAGACCGAATGGGAAGCTGACCCGGACAACTGGCGGTCCTCCTACCGGCTGGCCCGCGCCTACGACTACGCGGGCGACCGCACCCGCGCCCGCGAGACCATGCGCCGCGCGGTGGCACTGGAGAAGCTGGAACGGGAGGTCTAGTGGCCCGGTTGCTCGTCGTCCACCACACGCCGTCGCCGCACACGCAGGCGATGTTCGAGGCGGTGCTCGCCGGGGCCACCGACCCCGAGATCGAGGGCGTGGAGGTGGTGCGCCGGGCCGCGCTGGCCGTCACCGCCGTCGACGTGCTCGAAGCCGACGGTTATCTGCTCGGCACCCCGGCCAACCTCGGGTACATGAGTGGTGCGCTCAAGCACGCGTTCGACACCATCTACTACCCGTGCCTCGACTCGACGCGCGGCCGGCCCTACGGGCTCTACCTGCACGGCAACGAGGGCACCGAGGGCGCCGAGGCGAGCGTGGAGCGGATCACGACCGGGCTGGGCTGGCAGCGGGCCGCCGCCGCGGTCGTCGTCTCAGGGCCGCCGAGCAAGGCCGATCTGGAGCGGTGCTGGGAGCTCGGCGCGACTGTCGCGGCCCAGTTGATGGACTGAGCGGACGGCGGGGAACCCGCTGGATTCCACGACGCGGCGTGGCGGAGAACTGCGGCGTTGCAGCTGCCGGGTGCGGTCGCTTCGGTGCGAAGATGTGTGGTGTGCGGATCCCTGGTTCGATCCCCGTCAGCGTCCGTCGCGCGCGCTCTGTGCGCCGCGAGTGGACAGTCGGCCTCGCCTTGGCGTCGATCGTGATGATGGTGGCCTGCGGTACCTCGGGTTCGCCGCCGGACACCGCACAGTCCGCGACCATGCCGACGACAGCGGCCGACGCGCCGGCGAAACTGGAGCCGCGTGACTGCCCGGATGCGCCGGAGCTGGCGGACGCGCAGTGCTGGACTATGGAGGTGCGTGCGAATCGCACCACCGGCCAGGGCACTGTCCGGTTGCCGGTGGCGAGAATTCCGGCGGAAATCCAGCCGGCGGAGCCCGATCCCATCGTGTTTCTCACCGGCGGGCCGGGTAACGATGCGATCGTGGACCCGCCGATCCCGGAGGGTGTCGGCCGAAATCGCGATCTGATCCTGATGTCGGCCAGGGGCACGCTGTCGGCGGAGCCGGCGCTGACCTGCCCGGAAATCGATACGTTCTACGCCGAACGAGTGGGTCTGGTGTTCGGCTCGCCCGCCACCGGCAGCCAGTATTCGGCGGCGGCCGAGGCATGCTACGACCGGCTTTCGGGTAGCACGGACTTGGCGGCATTCAGCACCATGGAAATGAGCTACGACCTGGCGGAGTTGCGGGCGGCGCTGGAGATAGACCGGTGGAACATCTATTCCCATTCCTATGGCACCGACCTCGCGCTGGTCTACATGCGCCAGGACCCGCAGGGTATCCGGTCGGTGACCCTGGATGGGGTGACGCCGCCGTCGGTCGCCGCCCTCGGATGGACCTGGGCCAGTGCGCGGGAAGCCTTCGACAACATGACCGCGGCATGCGATGCGCAGCCGCAGTGCGACGCTGCCTACCCCGACCTGGCGGACAAGTTCGTCGACATGGTGAACGAACTCGAGTCGGAGCCGATCACGACCACCGTCGACGTCCACGGTCAAGACACCACGGTTGTCCTCGACGGTGGCACGCTGCTGAACTGGTTCGTCCCGATGGCCACCCATTTCCCCGCGGAGTTTCCCGCGGCGATCTACGAATTGGCCGAGGGCAAGCCGGAACGGATCGCCCAGGTCTGGGCGATGGTCTGGACGGATCCGGCCAAGGTCGGGAAGTTCGGCTGGGGCCTGGCGTTGAGTGTGTGGTGCAGCGAATGGGTGCCGTTCGAGACCCGCGAGGACGAACTCCGGATGGCAGCGGAAGCCTTCCCCGCGTTTCCCGATTCGGTGCGCGAGCAGGCGCCGCAATTGCCGTTCCTCCGCGAAGTGTGCGAGGTGTGGCGGGTGCCGAAAGGCCCCGACGCCATCCGCGACGTCACGACGAGCGATATCCCGACGCTGGTGCTGTCCGGTAGCTACGACGGTCAGACCGGGGCCCGATGGGGACACTATGTCGCCGCGGACCTTTCGCGTTCCACGGAGGTGACCGTGCCCGGCGTCGCACACGGCATCTACACCGATCCCTGCGCGGCCGAGATCGCGGTCTCGTTCTACGAGAATCCGCTCGAGCCCGACACCGGTTGCGTCAGCACGACGCAACCACCCCCGTACGCCGTCAACCCCCCGCCGCCGTGACCCGGTTCGGTCCAGGAACGGCCGCCACCGCGGTGTCGCGACGTTCGGTGCTCGGTGGCGCCGTCGGCGGTGTAGCGCTGCTCGCGCTGTCGTCCTGTTCGCCGACGCCCTCGCCTGCCCCGGGGACGACCACCGGGGACTCCGCGTTCGGCGAACTCGACGCCAAGATCGAAGCGGGCATGCGGTCCTACGGGATTCCGGGCGTCGCCGTCGGCGTCCTGGCAGGCGGACAGGAATACATCAGAGGGTATGGCGTCACCAATGTCGACCACCCGGTGCCGGTCGACGCCGACACGGTGTTCCGGATCGGTTCCACCACAAAGACATTCACCGGCACGGCCATGATGCGGTTGGTCGACGACGGCACGGTCGATCTGGACGCGCCGGTGCGCCGCTACCTGCCGGACTTCGCGGTCGCCGATCCGGCGGTCGGCGCCGAGGTCACCGTGCGGCAGCTGCTGAACCACACCTCCGGCTGGCTGGGCGACGATCTGCAGGACTTCGGACGCGGCGACGACGCGCTGGCTCGATATGTGTCCTCGATGACCCGCCTGCCGCAGCTGACGCCGCCGGGCAGCGTCTTCGCCTACAACAACGCCGGACTGGTGGTCGCGGGGCGGATCGTCGAGGTCGTCACCGGATCGACGTACGAGGCAGCGGTGCAGAATCTGCTGCTCGACCCCCTGGAGTTGAGCCGTACCCGGTTCTTCTCCGACCAGATCATCGGCTTGAACATCGCCGCCTCCCACACCGTGGTCGACGGCAAACCCGTTGTGGACACGGGGTTCTGGGAATTCCCGCGCAGCTGCAACCCCACCGGATCGTTGATCTCGAGTGTCCGGGATCAGATGCGCTACGCGCGTTTTCATCTCGGCGACGGCACCGCACCCGGCGGCCTCCGCCTCCTCAGCAGGCAAGCCGTCGAGGCCATGCGCTCCGACCCGGGTGCGGGCGGGACGCTGCAGGTCGAGCTCACCGGCATGGGTGTGACCTGGATGCTGCGCCCCTCCGCCGAGAACGAGACGATCGTCCAGCACGGCGGGACCTGGTCGGGCCAACGCTCCGGGTTCTTCCTGGTGCCCAGCCGCGGCTTCGCCATGACCGCGCTCACCAACTCCGAGGGCGGCGCGCAATTGCTCACCGACCTGTTCGCCGACGATTGGGCACTACGGCGTTTCGCCGGGGTCGGCAACCTGCCCGCGACGCCGCAGAACCTCGGCGCGGGTGAGCTCGCACCCTACGAGGGGCGTTACGCGACCCAGCAGGTTGTCGAAACGGGCAGCCTCGAGTCGATCGTGATCGACTTCGTCGCCAGGGACGGCCGCCTGCACGGCACCATGAGCGACGGGGCTGACCCCAGCACGAACCCCGACGAGGACGCCGGCGCACAACTCGGCCTCGCGTTCTACAAGCCCGACTACGGTCTCGACCTCGGGCCGGACGGCACCCCGATCGGCACCCGATCCGACTTCGTCCGCGGCGACGACGGGAATATCGCCTGGTTCCGCAGTCACGGACGCCTGTATCGGCGGCAATGACCGCGGCGGCCCCGAGTTCTGGTCGGCTGACACGCGGGTGACCAGTAGGCTCCGCCTCGAATCGATCGGGGTGGGAGCGAATCCCTGTGAGCTACAAGGGAATCGACCATGGCGATCGTGCTGGTGATCAGGCTGCTCGGCCGGAAGGTTCCGGGATCGCTCGATATGGGGTGGTCCACCGTGGATGTCCGGGACCTGGCGCGCGCCCATCGCCTCGCCAGGGAAACCCCCGAGGCGGGCGGGCAGCGCTACATCTGCGGGGGCGAACACGTGTGGATGCGTGAGATGGCGGCCGTCCTCGCCGCGGAGTTCGGCCCGCGAGGCTTCGCGGTGCCGTCGCGGACGCTGCCCGACTGGCTGGTCGAGCTCGCCGCGCTGACCGACGACACCGTCGAACGGGTGGTGCCCGCGCTGGGCAAGCGGGAGCGGGTCAGCGCGGAGAAGGCGAAGTCCGAGCTCGGACTCACTTTCCTGCCCGTCCGGCAATCGGTGCTCGACACCGCGGAAAGCCTGCTCACCCACGGCGTCGTCGCGACGCCGACGCCGCGCCGGTGGTCGCGCCGCGGCCGGATGAGCTGAGGTCGCGAGCACGCGCGACGTGGGCGGATCGCCGCGGCCCCGAATTCTGGTGGGCTGACACGCGGGTGCCCGATGCGGTAGAACTCGACACCGACGGGTCGCGGGCTGGCCGCGGATGGGTGTTCGAGGATGGGGAGTGGTCGGTGAGCGAGTTGCAGCAGACTCCGGCGGTGCGGCGGATCGGACTGGTCGAGGACCACGAGTCCGTGGCGATCGGGCTGGCGGCCATGCTCGGGCCGGAACCCGACCTGGATCTCGTCGCGACCGCCGACACCGTGGCCGGGCTGCTCGCCATCGACGCCGCCCTCGACCTGGTGGTGCTCGACCTGCGCCTGCCCGACGGCTCGACCCCCGAGGACAATGTCACCACGCTGCGCGAACGCGGCATCGAGGTGCTGGTGTTCACCGGTGCCGACAACGCGTTCCTGGTCCGCTCGGCCGCCAAGGCCGGGGTGCTCGGGGTGCTGCGGAAGTCCGAGAGTGTGGCGACGGTGGTCGAGGCGGTGCGCCGGGCCGCCTCCGGGGAGCAGGTCGTCACCACCGACTGGGCCGCCGCGATCGACGGCGACCCGCAGCTCTCCGACGTCGGGCTCAGCCCGCGTCAGGAGGAAGTGCTCATGCTGTACGCCTCGGGGGAGAAGGCGTCGCGGGTGGCCAGGCTGACCGGCCTGTCCGAACAGACCGTCAACGACTACCTGGGCCGCATCCGGCAGAAATACGCCGACGCGGGCCGTCCGGCCCCCACCAAGACCGATCTGTACAAACGGGCCGTCGAGGACGGATGGCTGCCCGTGCCGGAACGGCAGCAGCGCACGTGACCGCCACCGCGGCCCCCGCGCACGCGCCGGTGCCCGCCGCGGTGGACACCGAGCTCTCACGGGCGGCGACCGATCAGATCCTGCGCAGGCTCGGGGTCGTGATCGGCGTCGGCGCGATGATCGTGATGACCCTCGAGCTGCCCGCGGTCCTGATCCAGCCGCTCAACCGGTCGGTATGGCCCGAGGTGCATCTGGTGGCGGCGTACCTGTTGTTCGCGCCGCTGGCGATCGTGTCGGCGCGCGGGGCGGTCACCGCGATCCGCCGGGTCGCCGGGGCGGCCGCGATCTGCTATCTCGTCGCGACGGTGACGACCCCGCTGGTGTACTCGGTGGTGACGATCGGTTCGTTCGCGTCCTGGCCGTATCGCGGGCTGGTGCTCGGGGTGATGGCGGGTGGACTCGCCTGGTCGGGCCGGGTGGCGGCCGGCTTCGCGGCGGTGCTGGCATTGGCGACCAGTGCCGCCAATGCCGCTGTCGTCCCCGACAGTTCGGCGTGGGCCCTGTTCGGTGATGTCACCAGGGCGCTCGGGGTGGCCGCGCTGTTCCTGTGGTGTGTGGTCTACGCGCGGACCGCCGCCGAACGTGTCGACCGGGAAGCGGTCCGGCAGCGTTCGCGGGCGGCGACGGTCGCGGCGACCGCGGCCCGCGAGCGCGAGGGCGCCCGGTTCGCCGCGCTGATCCACGACGCGGTCCTGTCGACGCTGCTGGAGGCTTCCCGCGAGCCGGAAACCTGCCAGGTGCTGCGCAAGCAGGCCGCGCGCACGCTCGAACAGCTCGAACAGGCCCGCAGCGCACCGGAACTCGACCATCTCGACGCGGCCGCCGCCGTGGAGTTCGTGCGCGCCGCCGTGCGCGAGGTCGACCCCGAGCTGCCGGTGCAGGCCTCGCGGCGCGGCGCGGATCTGTGCCTGCCGCTGGAAGCCGCACAGGTGCTCGGCGCCGCGCTCAGCGAAGCCGTGCGCAACAGCGTGCGCCACGCCGAGGTCGCGGGCAGGCAGGTGCGGCGTGAGGTCGCCGTCACCATCGCCACCGGCGGCATCCGGGTCGTGCTCACCGACGACGGCGCCGGTTTCGACCCGGCCCGGGTACCGGCCGACCGGATGGGGATCGCGGGCAGCATTCTCGGCCGGATGCGCACCCTGGCCGGCGGCGCGGCCTTCGTGGAGTCGGCCCCGGGCTCGGGCACTGTGGTCACCCTGGTGTGGGGCAGTCATGGCTGAGCGGGATCTGGCGTTCGGCGTCCGCGACCTGGTCGGCCTCAGCGGCGGCATGGCCTGGCTGTTCGTGGTGATCTTCGAGGCCACCATCATCATGTACCTGCGGGTGAACTTCGACATCGTGCCGCCGGTACCGGCCGCCGCGGCCCTCGTGCTGATGGCCGTCGCCGCGCTGGTGGTGCTGGTCTTCCCGGTGGACCCGCTGCCGTGGCCCGCCACCGCCTACGTCGCCTGCGCCGGTCCCGTCGCGATGGCGCTGACCGTGCCGTGGGTCGAGAACCCCACCGGCTTCTCGCATCAGCTGTGGACCGCCTACCCGACTTCGTACCTGCTGGCGATGCTGGTGCTGCGCGGGCGGATCCTGTCGGCCTGGCTCGGTGTCGCCGCGGCCGCGACGGTGCTCGTCACCATGGGCGTGTTCACCGCCTGGCACCCGGAGACCGTGGTGCGGGCACTGACTCCGGTGGCCACGGTCGGCGTGGTGACGGTGTTCATGGCGATCGTGCGGCCCACCCAGCGCTCGCTGCGGGAACTGCGCGACCAGGCCAACCGGCGCGCGGCCACCGAGGCGGCGCTGGGCGCGGCCACCGCCGAACGCGACCGGCAGCTGACCAGGCTCGACCAGGTCGCCGGGCCGATCCTCGCGCGCATCGCCGAGGGCGCCCAGCTCACCGGCGACGAACGCGAACAGTGCAGGCTGCTCGAAGCCGAACTGCGCGACGGACTGCGCGCCCCGGAGCTGGTGACCGAACGGCTCAGCGCCGCCGCCCGCGGCGCCCGATCCCGCGGTGTCGAGGTGACCCTGCTCGACGACGGCGGGTTCCGCGGCGTCCCGACCTGGGTGCGCCACAACGTGATCGACGCCGCCGTCGGCGAACTCGACACCGCCGAGGCGGGCACCGTCACCGTGCGTGTGCTGCCGATCGGGCGGCGCTGGGTGGCGACCGTGCTGGCCGCTGCGCCGACCGGGGACCGGCGCACCGAGATCGATACCGCGGGGGTGGTCCGGGTCTCGACCTGAGCCGGGAAACCTGTCGGACCCCTGTGTCAGGCTGAGCAGATGCAGCGGATGAATGCGGCGACGGCCCGGCGGATCGCGCTGGCCGCGCAGGGTTTCGGAAAACGCCGACCGGCCAAGCCGAATCGACGGGCGGTACTCGATGTCGTCGCCAGAACCCGTCTGCTGCAACTGGATTCGGTGTCGGCGGTGGTGCGCGCGCATTACGCGCCGGTGTTCAGCCGGATCGGCCCCTACGACCGCAGCGTCCTCGAGGGCGCGGCGTGGAGCGACAGCCCGCGGGCTCGCCGCGGCCTGGTCGAGTACTGGGCGCACGAGGCCGCGCTCATCCCGGTCGCGGACTGGCCGCTGATGCGCTGGCGCATGGCCGAATACCGGAACGGGCGCTGGGCGGGCATGCGCAAGGTCGTCGAGCGGAACCCGACCCTGGGCAAGGACATCCTCGATGTCGTCACCGAGGTCGGCGCCGCGAGCGCGGGCGAGATCGAACGTCATCTGGAACTGGACAAGCCGCGCCCCAAAGGCACCTGGTGGAACCTCAGCGACACCAAGATGATCTGTGAGCAGCTCTTCGCCGCGGGGGAGCTGTCCATCGCGCGCCGGGCCGGTTTCACCCGCCTCTACGACCTCACCGAACGTGTCGTCCCGGCCGACGTCCGCGACCGTGAGGTCACCGAAGGCGACGCCGTCCGCGAACTGATCCGCCGCTCCAGCCGCGCGCTCGGCATCGGCACCGAGACCGACCTACGCGACTACTACCGCCTGAACCGCCGCCAGAGCGCCCACGCGATCGCCGACCTCGTCGACGTGGGCGAACTGATCCCGGTCGACGTCGACGGCTGGGACGCACCGGCCTACCTGCACCCCGAGGCGAGCGCACCGCGCAAGATCACCGGCGCCGCCCTGCTGTGCCCGTTCGATCCACTGATCTTCTTCCGGCCGCGCACCCAGCGGATCTTCGACTTCCACTACCGCATCGAGATCTACACGCCCGAACCCAAACGGGTGCACGGCTATTACGTCTTCCCGTTCCTGCTCGACGGCCGCCTGGTCGGCCGCGTCGACCTGCGCGCCGAGCGCGGCAGCGGCAGGCTGCTCGCACCCGGCGCGTTCGCCGAACCCGGCTACGCCACCGCCGAGACCGCGCACGCGTTGCGCGCCGCGCTGCGGGAGATGGCGGACTGGCTCGAACTCGACGATGTCGTCGTCGGCGAGCGCGGCGACCTCGCGCCGCTGCTGTGAGCGGGTCCGGTTACCAGCCCTTCGGGCCCTGGCCGCGCATCTGATCACGCAGCGCGCCGGTGACCGCGCCCGAGAGCCAGGAGTTGAGCGACTGCCCGTTCTGTGCCGCCGCCTCCTCGGCCTTGGACTTGAGCTGTTCGACCAGGCGCAGGGTGACCCGGCTGATGTCGCCGGTCATCTCCTCGAAGGTCGGTGGTTCCTCGGCGCCCGACGGCGTGTTCTTGCGCACGTCGGCCACCGCGTCGGTGCCGTCGAGGCGGACGTGCACGGTGCGGTCGCCGAGCTCGGTGCTGATCTCGGCGGCCAGTTCCGACAGCGCCGAGAGCAGCACGAGCCGGCTCGAACTCTCCACCGCCGCGGCCAGGGCGGCGGCGGTGGCCTGCGTTTTCTCGTCGCCGAGGGCAGCGGCGGCGATCAGTTCCTCGCGCAGCCGCGCGGTATGAGCGTTCAGATCCATGACATCAGTGTGCTGTCATATCTGACATCACGCAAGGGGGTAGATGATGTCACCATCGGGGTAGGCAGGCGGCGAAAAACACCCACCGGCAGCCGGATCGGGCGCTAGGGTGTCGAGGCTCGACTGGGGACCGGGTAGCCTTTCTGACCATGACGAACGGTGAATCGACGCCAACGGAGCTGCACGCGTCCGGCACGGTGGGTGTCGCGATGGTGACCCCCTTCAGCGCTGCGGGCAAGGTCGACATCGATGCCGGTGTAGCCCTGGCGGCGCGCCTGGTCGACCGCGGCGTCGATCTGCTGGCCATCTCGGGCACCACCGGTGAGTCGCCGACCACCACCGAATCGGAGAAGTCCGACCTGCTGCGCGCCGTCGTCGACGCCGTGGGCGAGCGCGCCACCGTGATCGCAGGCGCGGGCACCTACGACACCGCGCACTCGCTCGAGCTGGCGCGCGCCGCCGAGAACGCGGGCGCGCACGGCCTGCTGGTCGTGACCCCGTACTACTCGCGGCCCACGCAGGAGGGCCTGATCGCGCACTTCACCGCGGTCGCCGACGCCACCTCGCTGCCGGTGACCCTCTACGACATTCCACCGCGGTCGGTGGTGCCCATCGCCATCGACACGATCCGCAGGCTCGCCGATCACCCGAACATCGTCGCGGTGAAGGACGCCAAGGGCGATCTGGTCTCCGGCGCCGATCTCATCGCGACCACCGGCCTGGCCTTCTACTCCGGTGACGACGGGCTCAACCTGCCCTGGCTCTCGGTCGGCGCCACCGGATTCATCAGCGTGATCGGTCATCTCGTGCCCGAACGCCTGCGCGAGATCCACCAGGCCTACACCGCCGGTGATGTGGTCCGGGCACGGGAGATCAACGCGACACTGCTGCCGCTGTTCGCGGCCATGACCCGCCTGGGAGGTGTGGCGATGTGCAAGGGAGCTCTTCGATTGCTCGGTGTCGAGGTGGGTGAACCCCGGTTGCCGCAGCTGATGCCGACGCAGGCGCAGCTCGACGCGCTGGCGCTGGATCTGCAGGCCGCGGGGGTGTCGGCATGACCGAACCGGCCGCTCGCAAGCCCCGTCGCCGTTCCGCCAGCCGCGCCGCAGGCGCGCCCGAACCCACTCCGGTCGCGCCGCCGCAGGACGCCCCCAAGAAGACCGAACCGGCCGCGACACCGGTCGCCGAGATCGTCGCCGAGGCGAACCTGGTCGGCGAGGCCGAGGTGGGCACCGACCTGATCAGCGTCGCCGAGGAACAGGTCACCGTGCCGAAGAAGGCCGGTTCGCGCCGCGCCAAGAGCAAGCCCGCCGCCGAGCAGGCGCCGCAGCAGCAGTCCCGTGGTGGTGGTCGTGGCCGTCAGGGTGGTGGCCGCGGTCGTGGCGCCGCACCGGCCGCCGAACCCCGCGAGAAGGCGGCTCAGGACCGGCTCGGCACCCCGCCGAAGCTGCCGAAGAACGGCCTGCGCGTGTTCGCGCTCGGCGGCATCGGCGAAATCGGCCGCAACATGACCGTGTTCGAGTACAACGGCAAGCTGCTGATCGTCGACTGCGGTGTGCTGTTCCCCGAGGACCAGCAGCCCGGCGTCGACCTGATCCTGCCCGATTTCCGGCCCATCGAGGACCGGATGGACGACATCGTCGCCATCGTGCTCACCCACGGTCACGAGGACCACATCGGCGCGGTGCCGTTCCTGCTGCGCAACCGCCCCGACATCCCCGTGATCGGCGCGAAGTTCACCCTCGCGCTGGTCGCCGCCAAGTGCCGTGAGCACCGGCTGCAGCCCAAGCTCATGGAGGTCGCCGAGGGCGAGACCACCGTGCACGGCCCGTTCGAGTGCGAGTACTTCGCGGTCAACCACTCGATCCCCGACGCCATCGCGGTCGCCATCCGCACCCCGGCGGGCGTGGTGCTGCACACCGGTGACATCAAGCTCGACCAGCTGCCGCTCGACGGCCGCCTCACCGACCTGGCCGGTTTCTCCCGCCTCGGCGACGAGGGTGTCGACCTGTTCCTGGTCGACTCCACCAATGCCGAGGTCCCCGGCTTCGTCACCCCCGAGCGCGAGATCGGCGGTGTGCTCGACAACGTCATCGGCAAGGCGCGCAACCGCGTCATCGTCGCCTCCTTCGCCAGCCACGTGCACCGCATCCAGCAGGTCGTCGACGTGGCGCAGAAGTACAACCGCAAGATCTGCTTCGTCGGCCGCTCGATGGTGCGCAACATGCAGATCGCGCAGGACCTGGGCTACCTGACGGTGCCCGACAACGTGGTCGTCGACCTGGACGCGGCCGCGAACCTGCCCGGTAACCGCCTGGTGCTGATCTCCACCGGCTCCCAGGGCGAGCCGCTCTCGGCGCTGGCGCGGATGGCCCGCGGCGACCACCGCCAGATCAACATCCGCGCCGACGATCTGATCGTGCTGGCCTCCTCACTGATCCCCGGCAACGAGAACTCGGTGTTCGCGGTGGTCAACGGGCTGGCCCGGCTCGGCGCGACGGTCATCACCCAGCAGAACGCGAAGGTGCACGTCTCCGGCCACGCCTCCGCGGGTGAGCTGCTGTACCTGTACAACGCGGTCCGCCCGACCAATGCCATGCCCGTGCACGGCGAATGGCGGCACCTGCGCGCCAACGCCGCGCTCGCGGTGGCGACCGGCGTGCCCGAGGAGCGGGTCGTGCTGGCCGAGGACGGCGTGGTGGTCGACCTGGTCGACGGCATCGCCTCCATCGTCGGCCGGGTGCCGGTCGGGCACGTCTACGTCGACGGCCTCTCGGTCGGTGACGTCGGCGAGTCGACCCTGTCGGACCGCCTGGTCCTCGGCGAGGGCGGTTTCATCTCGATCACCGTCGTCATCGACGCGACCACCGGCAAGGCGGTCAGCACCGAGATCAACGGGCGCGGCTTCTCCGACGACCCGGCCGCGCTCGGCGGCGCGAACGAGCTGGTGGAGGCCGAACTGCTGCGGCTGGCCGGTGAGGGCATCACCGACACCCACCGCATCGCCCAGGGCGTGCGGCGCGTGGTCGGCCGCTGGGTCGCCGACACCTACCGCCGCCGCCCGATGATCGTGCCGACGGTCATCGGCGTCTGATCCAGGCGAAACACGAAACCGCCGGGTGACAGTGTCGCCCGGCGGTTTTCGTCTTCTCGCGTCAGGCCTGGCAGGCCGCGGAGTCGAGCTTGGCCGACTTCACGATGTTGCAGGTGAACACGTGCGACACGCGCCAGCCACCCTCGGAGGCCACGAATTCCACGGTCGCGCCCTGGACCGGGGTGCCGTCGATGGTGACGTCGGCGGGTGCCTTCACCTTGCCGTCGGCGGGCGTGCCGACACTGGTGATCTTGGCCTTGACGTTGTTCTTCTTCGCCGCCTCGACGAACTTGTCGACCAGGTTCGGGTCGCGCTCGGCGTCCTCGATGAAGGTCGCCTTCTCCTCGGCGGTCAGCTGACCCGCCATGGCCTTGTCCAGGCGGGCGTTGAGCTCGTCGACCGTCGGCGCGGGCAGCACCGGCACGGCGGTGGTCATCGGCGCGTCACCCTCCTGGGTGCCCTCCACCTTCTTGCCGTCCTCGAACGCGGCGCCCGCGGTGGTCGAGGTGGCCCCCGCGGAGGTCTCGCTGTCGCTGCTGCTGCACGCGGTCAAGCCGAGCGCGGCGGCGGCCGCCACCACGGCGGCCGCCGTCTTGAACATGCGGTTGTTCACTGATCTCCCCAATTGAGATATGGCGCCGGAGTGACTTTCCGGCGGGTCGTGCGCGACTTAGAGCTCGTAGCCCGAAGTGCAGTTCCAGTTGATGATGGTCGCAGCGCCGCGGTTGGCGTTGATCGCGTTGCGCTTGGCCGCCCGCAGCGAGGACGCCGAGGCCCAGCTGTAGGAGCGGCTCGACTCGGCGAGCGCGCCACACCCGTTGCGCCATGACATCTTCACGTCGCAGCCCGCACCGCCGCCGCTGCGCTGGCAACCCGCCATGGCGGCCGACTCGGCCTCGGCGTAACTGTCGTAGTTGGCGGTGATGCTGGACGCGCCGTTCCGCGAGAGCGCGAGCGCGCCGTAGTTGCTGGCCTGCGCCTGGGCCGGCGCGATGTGGCCGCCCAGCAGCGCGCCGATGGTCGCGGTCATGACCACCGCGCCGGTGAAAACTCTTTTCACTTGATTCCCCTCGTATTCCTGGCCACAACCTGGTGGACCGGGTGACAACGTACCGACCGTTGCGTCCTCCGCGCCACCCGCGGCGCCCGGATTCGGGCTGATCACAAGGGATCTGAAAGGTTTTGCTCAGGTCGCGCAGACGCCGCAACACCGCGAAACGCGGTCGCGGGCGAGATTTCCCCGCCCTGACCGGGGCCCCGCGACCTGCGCATCCGGGTGAGATCACGGTCGCAACCGGGGTGGGACCAGTGTTGCGGATGGTCCGGGCGGTGCTCGAGCGGCTAGCCTGATGGTCATGGCAGGTAAGTCCCGCAGCACCACGACCTCTCGGGCGCGGGCGGGATCGAGCAGGGGGCAGACGCCGCCGGCGCGATCTCGTTCGACGACTCCGCGAGCGTCGGCGGCGTCACGCGGGCGCACCGCACCAGCGCGCAGGCCGGTCAAGCGCGCGTCGGACACCGCGCCGCTGGCGGTGATCGGGCGCGGCGTCGGCAGCGGCTGGACCATGCTGGCCCGTGGCGTCGGCGCCACCACCCGCACGCTGAGCCGGGCAGGCGAGATCGAGCACGGGCACCGGCGCGACGGAATCGGCTTGGCGCTCATCGCGGTCAGCGCGATCATCGCCGCCGCCATGTGGATGTCGGCGGGCGGTCCGGTCGGGCGTTTCCTCGAAGACGTCGTGCGCGCGATCGCGGGAACGGCGGGCGGGCTGGCTCCGCTGCTGTTCATCGCGCTGGCCGTGTTGCTCATGCGCACCGAGCCGCATCCGGAGATCCGGCCGCGGCTGGTGCTGGGCGGTCTGCTCGTCGTGCTGCCCGCGCTGGGCGTGTGGCATCTGGCCGCCGGGTCGCCCACCGACGCCAACGGACGTTCGCGGGCGGCGGGCGCGCTCGGCTACGCCATCGGCGGTCCGCTCGGGCAGGGGCTCACGCCGTGGCTGGCGTTGCCGATCCTGCTGCTGGCCATGGTGTTCGGTGTGCTGCTGCTCACCGGGACCACGGTGCGCGAGGTGCCATCGGCCCTGCGCGAGTACTTCGGTCTCGGCGAACACGCCGGCGACGACGACCCGTACGACCCGGCCAACTACGACGCCGACGGATTCCCGGTGCACCGCGGCCGGACCCGCCGCCGTGGCCAGACCCCCGACGACAACTACCCGCCCGACGAGTTCGGCGGCTCCGACGCGCTCACCGAGTCCCTCGGCGAACCGCCGCTGCGCGATGCCAAACCGATCGTCGACGAACCGCCCGCACCCGCACCGAAACCGGCGCGGAAACGCCCGCCCGCCAAGGCCGTCGACCAGACCCCGCCCGCACCGCCGGAGCCGGAGTTCGTCACCGATCGCGTGGTCGACGGCGACTACACACTGCCCCCGCTGACCCTGCTGCTCGACGGCGATCCGCCCAAGAAGCGTTCGGCCGCCAACGAATCGATGATCGAGGCGATCACCGAGGTGCTGGTGCAGTTCAAGATCGATGCCGCCGTCACCGGTTTCGTGCGCGGCCCGACTGTCACCCGCTACGAGGTGGAACTGGGCCCCGGCGTCAAGGTCGAGAAGATCACCGCGCTGGCCCGCAACCTCGCCTACGCGGTCGCCACCGAGAACGTGCGTCTGCTCGCGCCGATCCCCGGCAAGTCGGCGGTCGGTATCGAGGTGCCCAACGCCGACCGCGAATTGGTGCGCCTGGCCGACGTGCTCAAGTCGCCGCACACCCGCAACGACCACCATCCGCTGGTGATCGGGCTCGGCAAGAACATCGAGGGTGAGTTCGTCTCGGCGAACCTGGCCAAGATGCCGCACCTGCTGGTGGCGGGTTCCACCGGTTCCGGTAAGTCCAGCTTCGTCAACTCGATGCTGATCTCGCTGCTGCACCGGGCCACCCCGGAGGAGGTCAGGATGATCCTGATCGACCCGAAGATGGTGGAGCTCACGCCGTACGAGGGCATTCCGCACCTGATCACGCCCATCATCACCCAGCCGAAGAAGGCCGCCGCCGCGCTGGCCTGGCTGGTCGAGGAGATGGAACAGCGCTATCAGGACATGCAGGCCAACAAGGTCCGCCACATCGACGACTTCAACAAGAAGGTGAAATCGGGCCAGATCACCGCGCCGCTGGGCAGTGAGCGCGTCTACCGGCCCTACCCCTACATCCTCGCCATCGTCGACGAGCTCGCCGACCTGATGATGACCGCGCCGCGCGACGTCGAGGACGCGATCGTGCGGATCACCCAGAAGGCGCGAGCGGCGGGCATCCACCTGGTGCTGGCCACCCAGCGCCCGTCGGTGGACGTGGTCACCGGCCTGATCAAGACCAATGTGCCCTCGCGCCTTGCCTTCGCGACCTCCTCGCTCACCGACTCGCGCGTCATCCTGGACCAGCCGGGCGCGGAGAAGCTGATCGGCATGGGCGACGGGCTGTTCCTGCCGATGGGCGCGGGCAAGCCCACCCGTCTGCAGGGCGCGTTCATCTCCGACGAGGAGATCCACGCGGTCGTCGAGTTCAGCAAGACCCAGGCCGAACCCGAGTACCAGGAGGGCGTGACCGCCGCCAAGGCCGGTGAGGTCAAGGACGTCGACCCCGATATCGGCGACGACATGGACGTGCTGTTGCAGGCCGTGGAGCTCGTGGTCACCTCACAGTTCGGCTCGACCTCGATGCTGCAGCGCAAGCTGCGTGTCGGCTTCGCCAAGGCGGGCCGGTTGATGGACCTGATGGAGACCCGCGGCGTCGTCGGCCCCAGCGAGGGGTCCAAGGCGCGCGATGTGCTGATCAAGCCCGACGAGCTCGACGGGCTGCTGTGGTCGATCCGGGGCGGCGACCCCGGCGGTGCCGAGGACGAATAGGTCGGTGCGCGTTACTGGTTTGCTCTGACCGTGCCGGAAGCAGACGGCGACGAACGAGGAGGGACCGGAGGCGCGGTGGCGTACGGGTGTGGGGAGAGTGCCTGGATCAGGCCGGTGTGAAGCCGGTCAGCAGGCGCTGCGGACGCCCGCAAGGCGGTGCGGCAGCCCGGCACCCAGGGGCAGCCGGTGCATATCGACACGGCGTTCGTACTGCGCGGTGGATCCGTTCACGGCTGGCTCCTCTCGGGGTGCGGGGTCTTGCGACGATGCGTCGACGGTAGCAGCGCGGGATGTGCCGCGAAACGGATTTATCCGCCGCGCCGACCGGGGCAGGTGCAGGTCAGGCCGCGTGTGTGTGAAATCATGGCGGGCAATCGTTCCGCAAAGCCGACTGAAACGGACATTTCGGGCATGATGGACCGCATGAACTTCATCGATCGGACCACCACATGCAGGTGACCACGCTCGAGTGGGTGATCACCGGTCTGGTGATCCTCGGCTTGTTCGTCTTCGACTTCTTCGCCCATGTGCGGACACCGCACGAACCGACGTTCAAGGAATCCGGTTTCTGGTCGGCCGTCTACATCAGCCTGGCACTGCTGTTCGGCCTGTTCGTCGCCTGGAAATGGGGCGGCACCTACGCGGGGGAGTACTACGCGGGCTTCGTCACCGAGAAGGCGCTCTCGGTCGACAACCTGTTCATCTTCCTGATCATCATGAGCACCTTCGCCGTGCCGCGGATCTACCAGCAGAAGGTGCTGCTGATCGGCATCGTGCTCGCGCTGGTGATGCGCGGTGCGTTCATCGCCGTCGGCGCGGCCGCGATCAGCGCGTTCAGCTGGGTGTTCTACCTGTTCGGCGCGTTCCTGATCTACACCGCGATCAACCTGCTGCGCGAGAGCGGGCACGAGGTCGAGCACGAGCAGCAACGCGACAGCAGGATCGTCGCGCTGGCCAAGCGAATCCTGCCGACCACCGACCAGTACGACGGCGACAAACTCGTCACCCGGATCGACGGCAAACGCGTGGTGACGCCGCTGCTGCTGGCGCTGCTGGCGATCGGCTTCGCCGACCTGCTCTTCGCCCTCGACTCGATTCCGGCCATCTACGGCCTCACCGAGCAGCCCTACCTGGTGTTCACCGCCAACGCCTTCGCGCTGATGGGCCTGCGCCAGCTGTACTTCCTCATCGGCGGCCTGCTCGACCGCCTGGTGTACCTGTCCTACGGCCTGGCCGCCATCCTGGCGTTCATCGGCCTCAAGCTGGTCCTGCACGCGCTGCACGAGAACACGCTGCCGTTCATCAACGGCGGTGAGCACGTGAGCGTGCCGGAGATCTCCACCCCGGTGTCGCTGAGCGTGATCATCGGCATTCTGATCGTCGCCACGGTGGCGAGCCTGCTGAAGACCCGCAACACCACCTCCTCCTGAACGCGCACTGCCCGGAACCACCGTGGTTCCGGGCAGTGCCGTGTCAGCGGCCGGTCACTCGGCGAAGGCGCCCATCACCGGCAGCCATTCGACGACGCGCACGGCCTCGATCAGGCCCAGTTTCGCGAACGGGTCCTCGGTCAGCAGTGTGGTCAGCGACGGCGCGTCCTCGGCGCGGAAGATCAGCAGCGCGCCCGTACCGTCCGGGTACGGCCCGCTGGTGAGCACCGTGCCCGCGTCGACGAGCGCGTTGAGCCAGCCACGGTGCTCGGGGCGGTTGGTCGCCCGGTCGGCCGCGGTGGCCTCGGTGTAGGTGTAGTGGACGGCGAAGATCGGCACGGTCGATCAACTTTCTCGCGGTGGACTTTGCGGAAATTCAGAGAGTCAGCAGCATGCGGGTATTGCCGAGGGTGTTCGGCTTGACGTAGCTCAGGTCGAGGAACTCCGCGACGCCGGTGTCGTAGGACCGGCACATCTCGGCGTACACCTCGGCGGTGACGGGCGTGCCGTCGATCTCGACGAAACCGTGCCTGCCGAAGAAGTCCACCTCGAAGGTCAGCACGAACAGCCGCTGCAACTGCAGCTCGCGCGCGACCGCGACCAGCCGCTCGACGACGGCCCCACCGACACCGCTGCCCTTCACCACCGGATCGACGGCGACCGTGCGCACCTCACCCAGGTCGGCCCACAGCACGTGCAGCGCACCGCAGCCGACAACCTGGCCGTCGAGTTCGGCGACCCAGAATTCCTGGACGGACTCGTACAGGGTGACCAGGTTCTTCTCCAGCAGTATGCGGCCCGCGTACTCGTCGACCAGGCGCTTGATCTCGGGGACGTCGGAGGTTCGGGCTCGTCGGACGACCACACCGGAAACAGGCGCCGCGGAGGGCGCGACGGGATGCGCGTCGCTGGTCGAACCACCCAGTGGTCCCCGTGAGGTCATGGGGTGCACAGTAGTCGGCCCGCTTACCGATAGTCTGAACGTGTGCCGCACATCCTGTCGTTCCGCTCACCGCATCGCGCCGGGCTCGACGACCGGATCGAACGGCACTACCCGCGCGGGCAAACCGCGGGCGAAATATGTGGATTTCGGCGCAGTGCCGGTGAGTGCCGAGAGGGCAGGGCATGAGCGTGCGACCTGAAGAGATCGACCGCGGGTGGGAGGCGACCGCGCCACCGCGGGCGGTGCCCGAGCGCGCCGACGCACAGGTTCCCCTGCTCAACATCGCGAACGTGCTGACCGTCGCGCGCATCGTGCTGGTGCCGTTGTTCGTGCTGGCGTTGTTCGCCGACGGCGGGCACGACACGCGCTGGCGGGTCATCGCCGCCGCGGTGTTCGGACTGGCCGCGATCACCGACCGCTTCGACGGGCAACTGGCCCGCAAATATGGCCTGGTCACCGATTTCGGCAAGCTGGCCGACCCCATCGCGGACAAGGCGCTGATCGGATCGGCGCTGATCGGGCTGTCGATCCTGGGTGATCTGCCCTGGTGGATCACCGTGGTCATCGTCGGACGTGAGATCGGCATCACACTGTTGCGGCTGGTGGTGGTCCGGCGCGGCGTGATCCCGGCCGGCCGCGGCGGCAAGCTCAAGACGCTGGTCCAGTCCATCGCCATCGCGCTGCTGCTGTTGCCGCTGTCGGGCGCCTTCGCGACCGCGGGCATGGCACTGATGTACGCGGCCGTCGCGCTGACCGTGATCACCGGCCTGGACTACGTCGGCCAGGCCACCCGGGTGTGGCTGGCAGGGGGCCGCGGGCGCGGCGAGTCCCGCTCGTGAGCGATCCGCTCGTCGACGGCGCGCCGGTCGCCGAACTGGTCGAGGCGCTGACCGCGGCCGGTCAGACCGTCGCCACCGCCGAATCGCTGACCGCGGGTCTGCTGGCCGCCACGGTGGCAGGCGTCCCGGGCGCGAGCACGGTCCTGCGCGGTGGCCTGATCGTGTATGCCACAGACCTGAAAAACCGGCTGGCCTGCGTCGACGACGACATCCTCCAGGTCGACGGGCCGGTCGCCGCGTCGACCGCCGAGCAGCTCGCGGTGGGCGCTCGGGAACGCTGTGGCGCGGACTGGGGTGTCGGCCTGACCGGGGTCGCCGGACCCGATTCCCAGGACGGGCACCCGGTCGGGACGGTATACCTCGGATTGGCCGGACCGAGTCACAGCGAAGTGGTCCGGTTGAAACTGCACGGCGACCGGTGGACGATCAGAATCGGTGCGGTGCACAGCGCGGTGCGGGAGTTGCTGCGCTGTGTGACGACGAACTGACCGCGTCCGGGAACCACCGGCCGGTGCTCGACGTTGTGCCAGAAAGAGGTGAGCACCGCTACGGCGGTGACACGAGGTGGAGGAGAACGAGATGACGCTGCTGCGGGAGGCAATCGGGGACAGTCTGCGGCGTGCGCGTCTCGCCCAGCATCGAACGCTGCGCGAGGTGTCGACCTCGGCGCGGGTGAGCCTCGGCTATCTGTCGGAAGTGGAGCGCGGCCGCAAGGAAGCCTCCAGTGAACTGCTCGCCGCCATCTGCGAGGCACTGGACGTGCCGCTGTCGCGGGTGCTGTGGGACGTGAGCACCATCATGGCCGGCGCGGACGGTTCCGCGCCGTGCGAGCCCGCGCTGACCGGCCCCGCCGCCGAGCGCGAGACCGTCGCGGCCGAGCCCGCCGCCGAACCGGCCGCCGCGCCCGAGCAGGCCACCGCGAGTATGTCGGCCGACCAGGGCCCGCGGATCGGCATCGCCGAGGACACTCGCATCGTCATCCCGGCGCCGAGGGCCGAGATGCTGGTACTGGTGAAGGGAATGTGACGCGGCGAACCACGTGCCGGACGCGCGAGACGCTGCACACCGCTGGTGAGAACGGATAGATTCTCATCAGGCGTCGAGTGGGCCGGTCTCACCGGCTCGGGTGCCGCATGGTGAAGGATAAGCACATATCTGGTGCGTGACGGTCGCGCACCACCAGTCGCACGAGCGACGCACAGATGGAGGCGGGATCAATCGATGGCTAATCCGTTCGTGAAGGCCTGGAAGTACATGATGGCCCTCTTCGACTCCAAGATCGAAGAGCATGCGGATCCGAAGGTCCAGATTCAGCAGGCTATCGAGGAGGCGCAGCGTCAGCATCAGGCGCTGTCGCAGCAGGCGGCGTCGGTGATCGGTAACCAGCGTCAGCTGGAGATGAAGCTGAACCGCCAGCTCGACGAGGTCGAGAAGCTCAACGCCAATGCCCGTCAGGCCGTCACGCTGGCCGATCAGGCGGCCGCCGCGGGCGACACCGAGAAGGCGATCCAGTACACCAACGCCGCCGAGGCGTTCGCCGCCCAGCTGGTCACCGCCGAGCAGTCGGTGGAAGACCTCAAGGTGCTGCACGACCAGTCCCTGCAGGCCGCCGCACAGGCCAAGAAGGCGGTCGAGCAGAACGCGATGATGCTGCAGCAGAAGGTGGCCGAGCGCACCAAGCTGCTCAGCCAGCTCGAGCAGGCCAAGATGCAGGAGCAGGTCTCGGCCTCGCTGCAGCAGATGGACTCCACCCTGTCCGCACCCGGTTCCACCCCCAGCCTCGACGCGGTGCGCGACAAGATCGAGCGGCGCTACGCCAATGCGCTCGGTGCCGCCGAGCTGGCGCAGAACACGGTGCAGGGTCGCATGATGGAGGTCCAGCAGGCCAGCATCCAGATGGCAGGGCACAGCAAGCTCGAGCAGATCCGCGCCTCGATGCGGGGTGACGCGCTGCCCACCGGCAACAACGCACAGGCGATCGACCCGGCCAAGCAGCAGCCCGCCCAGGCACCGCAGATCAACAAGGGCCAGACCGCACAGCAGTAATGTTGGAGCGCTGGCGCGCTCGAGTCGCGGCCCCTTGTGTCCCGGCGATCAGGGACCCCTTGGTTGGCCCTCGGCGCCCCACCCACCGCGCCCGGTCCCCCGGGGCGCCCCCAACGGCCCCAGGGGGGGCCGGCCCCCCCACC